>CAZNOD010000019.1:5017-11125 GCA_964574585.1 uncultured Candidatus Saccharibacteria bacterium
GTCCTCAGTGTCCTAGGTGACATGAACGAAACCGTGGCACGAGGTGACGCCTTTTGGACGGGAGCAGCTGTCATCAACTCAACGGCCGCTCAAGCACGAGGTATGAAGCCGTCGAGTAGTAGTGAGATTGCACAATACCAGTCGAGTCGCGACACGGTTAGTCGTAGTTACCTAGCTATGGAAAATAACCGCACCAACCCACTTGATGTCACCAGCCCGTACTCCACCTTATCGATAGTCACTCATAGTATCCGATCATCTATAGGCTACGATACCGGTCTACTGGCTTCGCTATTCTCCTCACCAGCCATGATTCAGTCGGCCCTCGTCGACCTCAGTGGCGTTAGTGCGGTTAGCTCCGAAAGATTCACCAAATGTGACGATGAGTCGCTAGCTGAGGTTGGTATCGACGCCGATGTCCAGTGTAATATCCGCTATACTATGTCAGACGCTGAACTAGCGATGAATCCGCTAGATGTAGCCAACTATATGGAGGCTAAAGGTTACGTCGAGCCCGACACCGAGACCGGCCTGCCGGCTGGCTACACTCCACCCGATCCCTACCAGGAGCAAAACGCTTTAGTCGGCTTTTTGCGCGGCATGACTATTGGTCAGCTGTTTGACGATAGCGACCTACCTAGAAATGACTACGCGTACTTCCTCGAATACTGCGCCTACCGCACCATACCGTTCGGTGAGGATTTTACCGAAGATCTCATCGGTAGTGCACCCCGTAAGTGGAAAACTGGCGAGAAGTGCACCGAGAATAGCGAGATGTTATCTAACTTCCGAGTTTATACCATGGATAAGTCAGTCGAGGAAGGTCTGAGTGAAGATGCACCAGATACAGTCAAAGTTATCGATCGTGGCGACTACGAGTCTGATTTTACTTCACACCCTGAAGGTACCGTACCAACCGGCAACGGCTGGACACTAGCCAACGACTACGACTACTCAGCTGTACCGTGTGCTGATGGTACCGAAGATATCGGCACCTACCAGCATCCGATGCACAAATTTACTATTCGGCGCTGTAATGTCGATGGTATACCGGTAGCCTCGCTAATATCACGCGGCCTAGTCACTATGATAAAAGACGCCAAAGAGCGAGAGAACATCACCCTGAAAATCACTAGCGGACACCGTACCTACGAGCACCAGCAGAAACTTTACTACGAACGCTGCGTTATCGCCACCTGTGCCCCAGGGTCAGTCGCGGTACCTGGATTCTCTCTCCATGAACGTGGTATCGCCGTCGATTTAAACAATATGTGTTTTGCACCTAGTGTATTAGTACCGACCTGCCCGAGTAGCGACGAATGGAACTATATGGTAGTCAACGCTTCGCGGTATGGTTTTTATCAATATAAGTCTGAGGCCTGGCACTGGCAGCCGAATTAGTTATGAAAAATAATCCTATTACCATCATCTATGCTACTGTAGCTATCGCCCTACTGGCTACCGGCCTATGGTTTAGTTGGCGAATCTACACTGTCACCACCAATCAGCCTCAGCCGCTGCCAACCGTTTCTGAGTACGCTACCGACAACTACGACGACCCCGAGGCAATTGACACTGCCTTAAAGCAGGTTACTGGCCAAGCTAGCGACCAATATGTCACTACTGGTCAAGATTCGGACGGTAGCTTCACGGCCATCGACACCTATCGACTCAATCAAGTCGTCGTGACAGTCACTAGCCAGGATGATAAAGTCCAGGCTGTCGCGGTTAGTTGCCCGACCAGTGACAAGCTATTAAGCGGATATGACTGTCGACGCCCAGGAGCACTAGCCGGATGAAGAAACTTAGTCGCCGGATACTTCTACTGGCTACAGCGCTACTGTTTAGCATGACGTCGGTCCAGCCAGCTCTAGGTTATGATGGATTTTATATGGATAACGATATATTTAGCTACGACGCCAACGCTGGCGAATTTTGCTTCGAAGCTGGCGTAGTCGGCGACGGTAACGTTGAAAAAATGTGGAACTACTTGACCGAAAAGGGTCTCACTCCTGAGCAAGCCGCTGGTGTGCTTGGCAATATCAAGGAGGAGGGTGGTTTTAGCGCCACTAGGCAGGAGGACTCTCAAACCTTTCCTAATGGTGGCTGGGGGATTGTCCAGTGGACTGGTAGCCGCCGTACCCAAGTCCTGCAGGCAATTGCCGACGTCGCACCCGACCTAATTCAGTACCACGACGCCAAGTATGGTGGACCGACCTCAAAAGAGAACGGCTACGTAGCCGAAGGTATACCCGAAGATGACGCGGCTAGGCTCCTATCTATTGAGTTAGAGTTCCTCTATCAAGAAGCTACCACTCGGCAGCTTCGTGACCTCGACCACTTCAGTGACTTCCTAACCGATCGCAACGTCACCGAATGGGAAGCCTTGACCAAAGCTAAAACTATCCGTCAAGCATCGGATGTATGGCTACTTAGTTTCGAAAGGCCTCTAGATCAATCAGAGAGGCAGCAAACGACACGCGCCAACCACGGCCAAGAGATATTTGACGAGCTAAACGGCACCGCCAGTAGTGGTAACAGCTGCGCGCCAGTATCCTCTAGTGGTATCGCCGAGGCGACTCTACTTTATGCCCACCCGAGATGGATGGACTCGTATAGCACCCCCAAGCCTGAGTACGCCGAGTTGATGAAACGCTATCAAGATCAGGGATTATATACCGCTGGCACACCTGTCGGATCTGAGTGTGGCACCTGGGTGACCGCTCTGATTCGCGAGAGTGGTCATGACCGCGGTTACAACTATAATGGCAAGGGCTACCCAGATATCGGCGCTAGTCCAAGCGGTCTAATTAATCAAGAAAACTGGGCCAAGGCTAATTGGAGTTTTCTTGGTGGCTCAGATATCGATGTCGCTGAGCTTCGTCCCGGTGACGTTGCCTTTTGGGGTGCTGGTGGAGCGGCTGTTGGCGGTGGTGGACATACCTTTGCTTTTGTCGGCGATATTGAAGGTTTCGAGTCAAATATTGCTTCCGCTTCACTGGCTGGTGCCGGGTTTGGTGCCCGCGCCCCAATGGCTGGTACTGAAAGTTTAACCCATCCCGGCATCCGCTGGTACGGAAAGAGGTAGTCTATGAAATATATCCTTCTCATATTACTAGCCGGCTTCGCCATCACTACTGGAGTGGTGTACCAACTAGCGCTAGCAGATCGATCGACTGTCACCATTACAACTCTACCTGACCTTGCTACCATCTCTCAGTCAAGCTCGTCCTTCAGCACGAAATCCGGCACCGTCCACCTCAACCCAGGTGTTTATATGTTGACCGCTTCAGCTGAAGGTTTCGCTAATAGCAATATACTAATCGACACAGCCTCCAGTCAGCAATACATAGCCCAGCTAGAACCCGAGTCCGACCAAGCTATTCAGTGGTATGAGGACAACAAAGACCAAGTACAAGACTACGAGGCGCTAAGCGGCCAAATAATCAGTGAGGCCGGTGAACAGTTCCGTCAGAAAAACCCAATAGTCAACCACTTGCCGTACCGAACATTCTTGTTTACTATCGGCTACCAGCGTGACACCGATCGGGATAAAGACTCGATTATTTTGACTATCGATGCTCCCGATATATACCTATCATCGGCCTTGCGCCAGATAGAGAAGTGGGGTTACCATGCTTCGGACTATAATATAATATACACCCAAGGAAACGATCGTGAATTTAAGAAATAGTCTTTTGTTTGCCACCCTAGGTATCGCGATTATCGCTATCATATCATGGCTATTCATATCTAGTGGCCGAAACACCGTCGATGTCATCCTACCTGCCTATGCCAGCTCGGCGACTTTCTATGGTCGAGACGGCAAGGCTACCCATACCGACATAACCGACCGAGTCACGTTAAACCCTGGTCAACACTGGGTATCATTAAGTGGCGACACAGTCGATACTAGCCGCCACGAAATAGTCGTCGACCAGGACTCTGCTGTCGATCTGCGATTCATCGGCCGTAGTCGAGCCTATTTAGCAGAACTTCTCGAGAAAGAGCGCTCTGCCTTGCAAAAAGCCGTGTCGTCAACTGTCAAATCGCCTGGCAATACTTACCGGCTGTATGACTTTGCGTTATACGGTGCTGGTGACGTCGCGGGAGTTTTTTGGCGCGATATCAATGGCGACACATCCTCACCCATACTAGTCCGTGGTGTCCTTCAGAAGGATCAGCAAAACTGGTCACTGGTCGACAAACCAAATTTCATACTCGATAAAACGTACACCGAGTCGGTGTCGAGTAGTATTATTCAGCAGATTAATGATTTCTCGATTTAGCTCTTTAGTGGCATGATTATATGTAGGTAGTTGGCGTCCTTACCGCCTGGCGTCAGGACAATAGGGGATAACTTACCGCTAAACCCTAAGTTAAGCGTCGTATCTTCGATAACCGCCAACGCTTCCGATAGATAGCGCGAATTAAGCGACACTTGGCCACTACCGCTGACAGTGGCATCGATTCGAGAGGTATTCTCACCAACCTCCGAGGCAACCGACCGGACGTCAAACATCTTGTCGGCTTCATCGACCACAATCATGATACTACCACCACTGTCCTGAGCGAATAGTCGAGCGATCTTAGCGGTACGGCTGAGGTCGGCAGTAGCCATACTAGTATTGATGTCAGTCGACTTTGGTATCAGTTGTCGATAGTCGGGGTACTTACCATCAATCAGGCGACTAGTTATCTCTGTATCGTCAACTCGGAATCGTACTTGGGTTTCATCGAATAAAATATCTACCTCTGGTGTATTGTCGCTAACCACCCGCAATACCTCCTGTAATGTACTGACTGGTACGATTGCCGCTAGGTCGCTCTTGGTATCGACTACCACCCGTTCGGCTAGCCGATAGCCATCGGTACCGACAAGGTATAGTTTACCGTCGTATGAGTGCCAGTAGACACCGGTTAACACTGGACGTGAAGTGTCGGTACTGCAGGCAAATATAGTTTGCGATACAGCATGCTTAAAATCAGCTGCGTTAAGCGAGTAGTGGATTGACGTCTTTTCATCGATAGCCGGTAGTTCAGGGAATTCATCGGCATCGATACCGTTTATCGTCGAGCTATAGCCACCCGAATTGATAGTCAGTCGCGACTTTGTAACCTTAAGTTCAACATTACCTTTTGGTAGATTGGCGACAAACTCGCTGATCAGCTTGGCTGGCACGGTAATTGCTCCGCGAGTCACTACCTTTGCGCCAATTAGTATCGTCGAAGCAATTTCAAGGTTTGTCGCAGCGACTAGTAGTCGGTTTTCCTCAGTTCGTAATAGCACGTTACCAAGTACTGGTAAACCAGCCTTTGTACTAGCGACTCGACTGGTTGCCAGTAGAGCTTTTTGCAGGTTTTCCTGGGTGACACTGATTTCCATAATATTATTTATTCAATCCTTTCTTTTCTGGTTGGGATAATAGTAGGTGCTGTGGAAACTGGGTAAAAAGTGTATTCAATCAGGGGTAGATGGGGCCTTATGGCATGCGGATAACTTCCGGATAGATTGTTAACTACTTTGGGTAAAACTTGATAGTTACTCACAATCGACCCCACCAAGCGATCGATAGTCAGCCAAGCTGTTGATGAGTGTACCCAGTCTATCCACCATTTGTGCCACCATGCGTTCACATGCTTTCCACAAGCTACCTTAGGCATATAGCTTCTCCCGTATCTCGGCGACTTGTTCACGAATCATATAGTCGAGCTTGATTGATTTCTCGATTTTATCAACCGAGTGAATTGCTGTCGTGTGATCTTTGCGGCCAAGCTCGCGCGCAATTTGCGGAAAACTCAAGTGCAGCTCGCTTCGTAGTAAATACATGGCGATTTGTCGCGGCACCACAATGTGTTTCTCACGCTTTGGACTACATATGTCGTCGCTACTTATCTGGAAGTGTCGAGCTGTCTTGTCGACAATTTGCTTGGCATTGATATGCTGTGGTCGTGATCGACGGACGTCACCGAGTAAGCCTTCAGCTGTTGATACGTCGGGTACGATACCGCGCATCTCCGAGTAAGCTAGTAGCTGATTGAGAGCCCCTTCAAGCTCACGAACATTTGTCTTGATATTAAGTGCTAGAAACTCAATAGTGTCGCGCG
>CAZNOD010000020.1:0-10108 GCA_964574585.1 uncultured Candidatus Saccharibacteria bacterium
CAGTCGTCGAACAAACGGTTGATACACTACCGTTGACTGGTATTGTCACTAGCCCACTCATGATTCTCTTGATTGGTCTACTGACAGCTGGTGCTAGCTATCTAGTATCAATCTTCCGCCACTCTGCTACTGAGTAGATCTAGCGTAAGCTACCACGCTAAAAGAAAACCTCCGCGTCCTAGGACGCGGAGGTTTTTCTAAGCTAACTACCCTGTTATCGAAAAATCTACCAAAGCCATTTGTTGTTTTTGACAAAATCGAGACTGAGCCACCAGTCGGTCAGACTCCATTCACGACGAGCTGAGGCAACAACCCATAGTACGACTGCGTATACCAGATGATCATCGATTACTGGGTTGGTGTCGAGTGGCAACAGCGCCAGCCACATTAGAACTAGTAGTACCGAACCGGTGACCGCAGCGATCCGTAGCCCAATACCAAGCACCAGAGCCACACCGATACCAAGTAGGCCGATCATAAATAGCCAGTCCACCCAAGCTAGCCCCGCCAAGCTCTGAAACATGCTAGCAAATGGGCCTTCGGCGTTGACCCCAAACTGTAAAAAGCCGCTAGTCGGCGAGCCGCCATTCACCCATGCGCCAGCTGACTCGGTAGCAAAGCCAAGTCCAAGCAATTTGTCAAAAAAGGCCCATAGGAATATCAGGCCAATCATTATACGAGCTGTCGCCAAGCCATACCAGGCGTTTTTGTAAGTTGGATGTTTTTTTACCATTATTTGAAATCTCCTTTTTTATGATTTTACAGTGTGTTCTACGAGTTGTCTATATAGAACTACCTAGTACAGCCACCCTCGACTATACCAGTTTGCAGCTGGCTGACATGTGACTAAAATCACTATAAATATCTCAGGTGAATAGATATGGGCCGTACTTGAGCAAAATAGCTGCCACAACCGCTACTATAAGTGTGGCCATAGCTAGCTTGTCGTAATCTTTTTTGACGAAGCTGGCTAGACGGTTCTGGATATTTTTTGGCAGATACAAGTTGTCTTCGCGAATGTTATAGCGAGTAATCGCAAACCATACCAAAGTAGTCGTCAGTGTTACCAGTAGGCACCATGGACATAGCGCACCGATCACGAAATAGCTCGTATATAGCAGGTAGAGTGCAAAAATAAATCCTAGCGTGTAAAACACTTGAGCGGTAGCCATAAATGCCCGAGGAAACTTAACACCAGCTAGCCCAGCAATTGCTACCGTAATAACGACCGGTTCGGCAATCAGTCCAAGGAAACTATTTGGAAAGCCCCACAAGCTGGCCGTCGGATGCAGGGCGACTGTCGCACAGTTGAGCACGACGCTGACGCTGCAGGCTAAATCGGCTCCCGGGTCACCAGCCAGTACAACCGCCTCGACGCTGAGAACAAATGATGCTACCAAACTGGCAACAGCACCAACTAGCATACTTGCAAATATCCAGGTATTGTCCTGGCGCTTTCGTTTCGCGCCTGGCAACCAGGATTTGATATCAAACATAGTAGCTCACTTCGCTAATAGTTGGCAGTGGCCGGCCGCGCCACATATTCTGCAGCTGACCATCATCACTCAAGGCTACTAGTGTCGGATACTCGACGATATCATAGGTCCGACAAAAATGTGCTCCTTCCGCGGTTTCGGGGTTGATTTCCTCTAGAGTATGTCCAGTCTGGCGCTGAAAATCACGAAGGTAGTCAAGGACTTCACGAGCGTGATCACTTTCCACCCTGTAGACCACGACTGTTCTCATGACTGACTATCCTCTTTTTCGCGTCGTTTTTGATCTAAAATATCTACGAAATCATCTAACGTCCGGAAATCGTGAAACACACTAGCAAAGCGCACATAGGCCACCTCGTTGACCTGAGCCAATTCATCGAGCACAATTTGACCGATTACCTTGGATGTAATTTCGTTTTCTCCTAGGTCGTAAACAGCGTTTTCAATCTTGGTGACAATTGCCTCGACCTCCATCTCGGACTCAAAAAACTTGCCGACTGAACGCTGGATAGAATTGTTTAGCTTGCTACGGTCAAATAGCTCGCGGGTACCGTCACGCTTGATGACGGCGATATTGCGACGCTCAATCCTCTCATAGGTCGTGTAGCGTGTGCCGTCGGCTGCCTCGCGACGTCGCCGAATCGACGCACCATCAGCAGATTCTCTCGATTCGATAACTCGACTGTCGCCGATTTTGAAATGCTGAGTCACTTGTCGACTACTCCTTATTCTTCGTCTTGACTACGCTTTTTGCGACGACGTAAAAAGGCTGGTGTATCATCGTCGTTGTCGTCATCATCGGTCGGACTACTCCAGATGCCAGTGTTGCCATTGTCATCACTGAAATTCGCTGCACCATCCTCAGGCTTGGCAGTGGCTTCATCTGACGACTCACCAATCTCATCAACCGCGCTATCTATATCTGACGCACCGCCTGCCGCTGGCTGATTGTGATAATAATCGCTATCAAAGCCAGTTGCAATTACGGTGATGATGAGCTCGTCTTCGAGATCAGGCTTGAGAGTTGCACCAAAGATAATGTTAGCCTCAGGACTGACGGCACTAGTTATAATCTCAGCGGCCTCCTGAATCTCGCTCATGCTCATGTCGTAGCCACCAGTTACGTTGAACAGGACGCCCTTGGCGCCATCAATACTAACTTCAATAAGTGGCGACTCGATGGCCTGCTGAGCAGCTTGGGCGGCTCGGTCTTCGCCGCTAGCGCGACCAATGCCCATCAGTGCTGATCCAGCGTTGCTCATAATCGCCTTGACGTCAGCGAAGTCAAGGTTGATCAAACCGTGCTCAGTGATAAGTTCAGAGATGCCTTGAACACCCTGACGCAAGACGTCATCAGCAATCTTGAAGGTTTCGAGTAGTGGAGTCCGGCGGTCAATTGTCTGCAGTAGACGATCGTTTGGAATCGTGATCAATGTATCAACTTGCCGGCCAAGATTCATAATAGCGCCTTCGGCATTGACACGGCGTTTTTCGCCCTCAAAACTAAATGGCTTGGTAGCAACCCCAACCACTAGAATACCAAGATCACGAGCTACCTCAGCTACGACGTGACCAGCGCCCGAGCCAGTGCCACCACCAGCACCGATAGTCACAAATACCATATCGGCACCTTCTAGAGAATCGCGAATCTCATCAACCGACTCCCTAGCTGCCTGTTCACCAACACTTGGATCAGCACCGGCGCCTAGCCCGTTGGTGGTGTTGTGGCCAAGGTGAATTTTGACATCAGCCTTAGAGTTGTGTAGCGCCTGAGCGTCGGTGTTCATGGCAATAAACTGCACGCCAGTCAAGCCGGCATCTTTCATGCGGTTGACCGCACTTCCACCAGCTCCACCCACGCCAACTACCTTGATACTGGCGAATGTTTGGATTTCACTTGGTTTTACTTCAGGCATTTTCCCTCCTTACTACTCAGGCTCGCTGTCTTCATCTGACCTATAGTATACACGTTTTCTGATTACAAAACTATGATTTGAATTTATTGAACAAGTTTTTTACAAAACTAGTGCCCGACTGAATAGCCGATACTCCCATGGTGTTGGGGTTCGACGGTTTGCTACTGCGTCCGCGACGTGGCCCATCGCTATCTTGTAGCATCAAACCAACAGCTGCGGCATAGCGTGGTGTAGCGGCCTCTTCGTTGACGCCACCAAAGCCAGTTGGCTTGCCAAGCCTAGCCGATAAACCGAGATGATCACGGACAAATTCTGGCATCGACCTCATACCCGACGCGTCGCCGGTTAGAACTATGCCACTTGGCAGCTGGCCGGCTCGACCAGCTTTTTTGAGATGCTTTTCGACTGCCTCAAATATTTCTTCTAGCCGTGCTTCAACAATTTCGTCTATTTCACCACTGTCAAATGACAAAACTTCGTTATCGTGCTTTATACTAACACCCTCTTTATCGCTTCGCACCACGGCAGAAGCGTGCTTGAGCTTGACCTGCTCGGCTAGCTCGGGGTCGATTTTGAGGCCAATCGCTAGGTCATTGGTGACATTGATACCACCTAGTGGCACGACACCAACATATTGCAAATCACCTTCCTCGTAGACAGCGACGCTTGTAGTCGAGCCGCCCATATCGACTACCGCTACACCGTTTTCCATCTGTGATTCGTTGAGTACTGCCTGAGCCGCTGCCAATACTGACGGCGTGACACCGCGCGACTGCACAGTCGCCATTTCGCTAGCCTTTTCGACATTGACGATGTGTGGCTCAAGTCCGGAAATAATATTAGCGCTAATCTCTAGACGAGTGCCAGTCATACCGACTGGGTCTTTGATGTTGTCCTGTCCGTCGAGTCGAAAACTGTGCGGCACAACGGCTAGCACCTGGCGGTTAGCGTCGAGCTTACCGATAGTTGCCACGTCCTCGACGCGATCGAGGTCTTCTGGTGATACTTCGTGGTTGACAGATCCAACTGCCACCATACCGTCAGCTTTAGTGCTGATAATATGCGTGCCGTTAACGCTCAGCATAGCGTGATTGACCTCATAGCCGCTCATTCGTTCGGCTTGGCCGAGCGCCTTGTCAATTGCCTCAGCTGGGCCACTTAGATTAGAAATAACTCCTTTACGCATACCGCTGTTTGGCGCACTGCCAATACCGACAATTGTCGGTGTACCGGTATCGCTATCGATATGCCCCACCACGCAACGAATCGTGGTAGTGCCGATATCAATCCCTACTGCATAGCGCGAATTTTCCTGCATATGGTTAGTATATCATACCGACCACAGTGCCTACCTAGAGTTAATCGTCACCTACGACGCTGTCGTCATCATATCTCAGCGAGCTATAGCGTGGTCAGTATTTCAGCACCGGTTTCGGTAATCAAGACTGTGTGTTCGAAGTGGGCAGCGAGACTACCATCACGAGTCGATATCGTCCAGTCGTCGTCAAGCGTCTTGATACGCTCACCGCCCAGAGTGGCCATCGGCTCGATAGCTATAGTATCGCCCGGAGACAACAACACTCCTCGACCACGCTGGCCAAAATTTGGTATTTCAGGTGGCATATGCATTTCAATGCCGACGCCGTGACCAACTAGCTCGCGGATAATCCCAAGTTTAGCTCGACTCAAAACCGCTTCAATAGCAGCGCCTATATCGCCAGTGTGAACTGGACCATTGGTGCTGTCGATAGCCGCATACAAACTGCGTTCAGTATTGGTTATCAGATGCTTGACGGCACCACGCGGCTCTTCGCCAACCACCATAGTAAAAGCGCTGTCAGTTTTCATGCCTTGGTAGGTAATTACTAAGTCAAAGCTGATGACGTCACCTTGCTCAAGTGGAATATCGCTCGGTATACCGTGGACGATCTCATCATTGATACTGATGCAGATACTATTTGGGAAGTTGACTTCGCTAGTACGATAAGTTGCTTCGGCGCCTCGTGCCTTGATCTCAGCCGCCACCCAGGCGTCCAGCTCTAGACCAGTTGTGCCGGGAACTACCTGGTGACGCAAATCAGCGAAGATACCAGCTAAAATTTTACCTCCGGCGCGCATGGCGTCGATCTGTTGTGGGGTTTTGTGTCCGGTCGCTAGACCCGACATACTTGACTCACCTCTTCGAAGATGCGGTCATGAACCTCGCCCGCTGTACCAGTACCATCGAGGTGGACGATTTTGATACCTTGCTCGGCAAATATACCGAGTACTGGATACATCTTTTGACGATAGATAGTCATACGACGAGCAATAGTTTCTGGTGTATCTTCCATCCGGCTACGCAGCTCAAGTCGACGCATAATTTCAGCTTCAGGTACCTCTAGTACCACTACCAATTCGATTTTATCACCGGTTTTCTCTAGGTGGCTAGACAGCCACTCAGCCTGTGCGGCAGTCCGTGGAAAACCATCGACTATAATCTCGGGAATATTCTTTTCCTTGGCGTCGCTCACGGCATGATCAAACACTTCATAGGTAAGCTCATCGCTGACTAGCTCACCAGATTCTAGGACCTTGATAACGGCTGGGTCATCGCTATTGCGTAGCATCTCACCTGTCGACAACCATTTCCAACCCTGTCTGACAGCTAGCATCTGACCTTGCATACTTTTTCCAGCCCCAGTCGGCCCAAAGAATATAATCATGTGTTATTTACCCTATTTAAAATTATTTATTGTAACTTCTGCTTGACTAATTGGCTGATGGTTGCACCGTCGGCCGCATTGCCAGCTTTGGCTTTGACTGCACCGATTACTCGACCCATGTCTTTCATGCCTTCCGGTTTGATTTCAGCTATCGCTTGGTCAATTAGTTGACCAAGCGCGACCTCGTCGAGTTGCTCTGGCAAGTAGCGCTCAAGGATGGCAACCTCACGCTCTTCGGTTTCAGCTAGCTCTTCACGACCATTATCGCGGTACAGCCGGATTGATTCACCACGCTTTTTGACTTCACGAGCAATCACCTTTTCAACTGCCTCATCAGCTAAACCAACTTCGCGCTGACCTGTTGCCACCTCTTCGTTGAGAATAGCCGCCTTGAGGTCACGCAACACATCACCAACAAAACGATTGCCGCTAAGCATAGCGGCTTTCATATCGTTTTGAATCTGCTCCTTAAGAGCCACCGTTTAGCGTACTCCAAGACGCATCTTGGCCATTTTGTCGGCCTTGCGAGCCTTACGAATAATAGCCTTTTGACGGCGCTCTGTTTTTGACAGAGGCTTTGAAAAGCGCTGAGAAGCTTTAGCGTTGGCTAGAACTCCGCTCTGTAGCACTTTGCGGTTGAAGCGACGAATAATATTTTCGTTGGCTTCGCGTTCATCTTTTCTTGTAACTTGTACCATATCAGTGGTATTGTAACAGTTTAGAAGTCAGTTTGCAAGAATATCTAGCTACTGCAGTTCGACATATTTTTCGCACCAGCGATATACGTTAGCGACCCGCTCTACTTCAGTAGTACCCGATGGGCATGTTTTATTGTCTGCTACCACCATTTCGATGCGATAGGTTCCATCTCCTTCAATCACCACCCAGGCGCCTCTATTAATCCTTAGGCCGTCATCGACTTCTGGTAAAGGAATCGGAGGCAGGACAGACAACCTCTCCCTTGCTTCATCAGCAAATATCGAGTTCCACGAGTGCCAAGTTGCTCCGGTGGATTTAGTAACGCTACAGGCCCCAGCTGCGAAGGTGTCAGACGCAGGATAATCGGTTATTTCCCCGAGACACGACACCATCCCACTGAAACTAGTCTGTTGAATACGGCCATATTCTACATAGTTCGAATGTAAATGTTTCTCGTAGGCGTTTAATGCTGATGTAATCTGAGCATTTTTAGCACGGTCCATAACCCCGTTATAGGCAACGATTGCAATCGCTGCCAAGATTGCAATAACAACAATCGCAATTAGCAGTTCAACGATGGTAAAGCCATATGCGCTTTTCCTCATGTCATCTACTATATATGATTCGCCAATTTTTCACAACGGCAGTTCTACATCTGCATAGCTCTTACTTGCGTCGAAAGCTTTGTGATAAGCTATAGCCATATACAATTATCACTCAAGGATTAGATTATGCAGCCAAATCAAACCCCGCCACAACCAACTCCGCCGAGTCAAACTCCGCCGCCACCACCACCGCCAACTCCCGAACAGCTGGCCGCACCTCCACAGCAGTCGCCAGGTGGCCTAGCCATATCTTCGCTTGTCTTGGGTATTGTTGGCATATTTAGCTCGTGGGTTATGATCGGCTTACCTTTTGCTATTGGCGGCCTGGTACTAGGTATCATATCGCTTGCCAAAAAAATGCCTGGGCGCGGCCTAGCAATCGCCGGTACCGTCATCAGTAGCCTCGCCGTTCTATCAGCGATCTTGATGTTTTTGCTGTCACTTATATTTATCAACGCAGCATCAGAGTCACTTAATAAACGCTCAACCACTTCAGCAAACCGTTCAACTGCTAGAATGGTTATCATCAAAGCTGAAGCCTACAACACCATAGTCGGTGATGCCGAGCAGTCTAGCTACCCCGATTATCAAACCCTCATCAGTCAAACCGAAGTCGCCGAATCTGTTCTCGATGATGCTACAGCCGAAGCGTTATCCGATGGCAGCGTCCACTCAGCATCTATCGATCACCCCGTGACCTATCGCGGCTGTACAGATGGTGCAATTGTCGGCTACTGGGATGAATATAGTAATCATATCCAGACTATTGACGCTGGCCAGCCTAGCCTATGCGACTTTGCAAGACGCACCTAGTTATGGCTAGTTAGCAGATATAATAGCGCCTTCAATACAGCGATTTCAGTCAGCGGCTAGTAGTGTCGCGGAGTTTTTCTGTAGTACTATCCGCCGACTACGATAGCGTAATTCATATTATAGGATGACGAAGCGAAACTATTTATATAGGCGTTGTTACATCCAGAGCCAGCGATTTGCTGACTAACTGTTTGACTAGGCGGATTAGACAGTCGAGCCATTATTACCCTTCGGTTGTCACTGGCGTTAGTACATCGCGCGACCATGTATCGGTAGCCGCTTTCTTCGTTGATATTATCGGACAAGAATCCCGAATTAACGAGAGCAGTTTTTATAGATGGGTTACCACTATATGAAGATGTAAAATAGCCAGCTGCATTGCCCCCACCAAATCCAGTCGTCAGTTGTTCGAAGGGTTTACCTGTACTAATTGTCCATAGCTGCATAGCCTTGCCAATGCTAGCGATATCACTCTTGCGCTCTGTGTCCTTGGCCCTCTCCTGGATGCCGTTGTACGTTACGATACTAATCGTTGCTAGAATAGCGATGACTACTATCACAATTAGCAGTTCTACTAATGTAAATCCGGCTGTTTTTTTCTGTTTATTTCCCACCCTACTCTTCATACTGTGCATCAGTATAGCACTTTGACATAAGCGTTTTCAACCTGGCGATAGGGCTACTCCACTCGTCTAACCGGTCGACCCTAGCTGTCGATGTCATGTTCGTCAATCCAGACGTTCGAGATGTAGCAGACGTCCTTCGATACGGCGCTGGCCGTTCCATTCATTAATATCCGGTTGATACCAAACCGAGATTACTTCACCCAGCTCGACAAAAAAATACTCGGGGGCGTTAAAGGCTAGAAAATCCATCGATTTGCTTTCAGCCAACAATGTCAGCTTGACGTGCTGCTGCTCGTTACCCATACGACGCACCTGTTTCACTATCAATCTCTCCGACTTTAACACCGGTTGCGGGTTACCGTTGCCGAATGGCTCCAAGCTGGCAATTTTCTGGATTAAGTCTTCGGTGATTTCGACGAAATCAGCCACGGCATCGTTAGACGGTAGCAATAGCTGTTGCTGCTCGACTAAACTCAGCCTCTGTTGATCATAAAATTTATTAACCCGTTCTCGAAAGGCATCGATACTCGATACCGGTAGCGTGACGCCAGCTGCCAGCTTGTGGCCGCCGCCCTTGGTGATAACATCATCAGCCGCGCGGATAGCATCGGCAGCGCTGAAATTACCATAGCTCCGCGCACTTCCCTTGGCAGTGCCATCAGACATTTCCTCGATTACAAAGGTCGGTTTACCATACTTTTCGAGCAACTTGGCAGCGACAATACCGATTATGCCGTGGTTCCAGCCCGGCGCGCTGACCACCAATACATTATCGTCGATCCGCTGCTCAGCTTGGATGATAGCGTCTTTGAGTATTTTGTCCTGCTCATGACGTCGCCGGGCGTTCATCTCGTCAAGTTGGCGAGCTTTTTCGAGTGCCTGCATGCCATCGTCAGCTGTTAGCATATCGAGAGCAATTCGCGCTGTTTCCAACCGACCAGCCGCGTTCATCCGTGGACCAAGCGCAAAGCCGAGACTACGAGCATTGACCTTACTTGGTTCGACTCCTGCCACCGCCATCAACGCCTTTAATCCCGGTCGACGAGTTTTGGCTAATACTCTTAGACCCCAATAAACATGTAATCGATTTTCGTCTTGTAGCGTCACTACATCACAGACCGTACCTAGCGCCACTAGGTCTAGTAGCCACTTCTCCTGCCCAGCTGGTAGCCCATCGAGACGTGTCTGGAAGGCCTGAACCAGCTTGAATGCGACACCAACACCTGGCAAATCTTGAAAAGGATAGAG
>CAZNOD010000021.1:0-9798 GCA_964574585.1 uncultured Candidatus Saccharibacteria bacterium
CCTTTCAATTGATTGAAACGAGAAGCGATAAATGCTTCTGTACTTACCATTATAGAAAATTAGCACTCAACAGTCAAGAGTGCTAATTAATCACTAGACCGAAGTGTTAATTGGTGTCAATTGGGGTTATGATTATCGACAGTTTGCTCTATACTAGATAGTGAAACGGAGACTAGATGATTGAAGTAAAAAATATTACCAAAACATATGGTAAAAAGAAGCAGAATGCTTTTGTGGCGCTCGACGACGTCAGCTTGAAGATTCCTAAGGGCGCTAGCGTGGCTATTCTTGGCAAGTCGGGAAGTGGTAAATCGACCTTAATGCACGCCATGAGTGGGCTAGATCGACCAGAGACTGGTCAAGTAATTGTCGAGGGTCAAGATATTTTAACCTTGAAACAAAAACAAGTCGACAAGTTTCGCGCCGAAAAAATTGGCTTTATATTTCAGAGTTTTTTTGTCCAGGGCAATGAAACCGTCTACGACAATGTCAGCTTACCGCTAGAGATTGCTGGCATGCCACGTAGCAAACGCAAGGCGCGTATTCAGGCTGCCCTGGAGAGTGTAGACCTAGCTGACAAAATCAAAAACAAAGCCAAAAACTTATCTGGTGGCCAGAAGCAGCGTCTAGCTGTGGCGCGAGCAATTGCCAACGAGCCGTCGATTATTTTTGCCGATGAGCCAACTGGTAATCTCGATAGTGTCACCGGTGAAAAGGTCGAGCAAATGCTGTTTGATTACAACAAAGATAGAGGCGTGACTTTAATTATTGTCACTCACGACCCAGATCTAGCCGGTAAGTGCGACATGCTAGTCAATATAAAGGATGGCAAGATTGAGTCAGTTAAGCAGCAAAAAACCGACAAGCGAAAGGGTGCTAAATGAGAATTACCGACATAACCAGACGGGCGGCGCGTAGTTTAAAAAATGCTAAAGCCCGAACCATCCTAACCAGTCTAGCGATTGGTGTGGGCGCATTTACTATCACACTGGCCTTTGCGGCTGGCGAGGGTGGTCGACAGTACGCTGAGCAAATCGTTAGCAGCAATACCGATGTACGTGAGCTATACGTCCAGCCAAAGATGGATCAAGCAGAGATGGATTTCACGACGCCAAAAGAGTATAGCGAAGGTCCGGCGATGGATTATGGCGGTGGCTTTTCGATTGAGATGCTAGACCAGCAGGATATCGACCGGCTAGAAAGTATCGATAACGTATCTCAGGTAACGCCAATTTACAACGCTTCAGCTAAGTATGTCACTCGTGAAGGGCAGAAGAAGTATCAGGCTGGTATCGAGCCGTACAATAGCGCCATCAAGGTCGAGGTTTTGGCGGGTGATCCTGGCAACTTGTCGCCCAGTGGTGTAATCGTGCCAACTGGCTATGTTGATGCTCTTGGCTTTGATTCGCCCGATAAGGCTGTTGGTCAGACAATCGACATCGTGATTAGCAACGCCGTCACTGGTCAAGAAAAAGTCTATCAGCAAGAGATCACCGCGGTTATTCAAAGCTCAGTCTTGGCGGCAACCAGCAGCACCAGCTTGCAGGTGGATAGTCAGACGGTAGCTGAGATGTATGAGTTTTCACAGTCGGGCACACCTATGGAGGATGCTTTCTTGGGTGCAATTGTCTTAGCCGCTGATGAAGCCGACGTTGATGAACTAAAAACTGCCATAACCGAGGCTGGCTACGACGCGCAAACCGCTGAGGATC
This sequence comes from uncultured Candidatus Saccharibacteria bacterium, assembly GCA_964574585.1. Lineage (GTDB taxonomy): Bacteria > Patescibacteriota > Saccharimonadia > Saccharimonadales > Saccharimonadaceae > SZUA-359. The sequence continues at coordinate 1,713 of CAZNOD010000021.1, forward strand.
TAATGGGCTTCTTGTTCCAGTTCATCAATGTATTGATGGGTATATTAATAGGGTTCGGGGCGCTAGCAGTGCTGACTAGTGTCTTCGGCATTATCAACACTCAATACATCAGCGTGCTCGAGCGCACTCAACAGATTGGTTTGATGAAAGCGCTTGGTGCCCGACGGCGTGACGTCGGACGATTGTTTAAGATTGAAGCAGCTTGGATAGGCTTTTTGGGCGGTGCGCTTGGAGCCGGACTGGCTATCGTAGTTGGCACACTAGCAAACCCTTGGATATCCGACGCTCTGACACTAGGGGATGGTATTTACCTGCTGATATTTGAGCCATTGCCAGCTATCGCAATCATTGCTGGCTTGATGCTGGTAGCTGTCGCAGCCGGTATTTTACCGGCTCGCAAGGCAGCTAAGCTTGATCCTATCGAAGCTCTCCGAACCGAGTAGATGCTAACGTCTCGACAAAGACCGTAGCTTACGGGTATAGCTTAGGTCGTGTAGCGTCTTGTGTCGTGGCCGACTAATCAGTAGCTTTCGACTAAGTTTACGCACATGCTTTTCCAGCGCGCCTAGTGCCAAGACATTTTGGCCGCGAATTTTCACCGAGTCATCGAGTATTTCTTCAAACGAGTCGTATTGTCGAGCGAAAAAGTTTTGATAAGGTACGACGTCAACCGACATAGGTGGTTTAATTTGGGTATTCTTAGGATGATCAAACTCCCAAGAATTACTGTCTAGCCTTAGATGGCTAAACATGACAGGCTCCTCAGTAAAAAGGTCATACTGATAAACTGGATCGAATCTGGCAGCTACCAAGCTGACGTCACAGCCATGTATATAGTCCAGGGTTTCATCATCGGCCACGTAGTCGAGATCATTGACGCGACGAGGTGGTGTCAAATTCGCGTTTAAGGAGTGTAGAGCCAAGGCAGCGCTGCCGATTAAGACCATTTGCGATTGGGGTAGATCTTCGGACCAAGCGATGGCGCGGTCAAATTGATCTTGATTAAAGTCTCGATCCGCTGAGTCTAAGCGACTCACAAAACGGTCGTGACGATAGCCGGATGCGATTAGCGGCGTAAGCATAGTTCTAAATTGTTATATGAAACGATGGTCTAGTCAACAGCCATAGAGCTGCAATTAGCTGGACTGATGTTATACTATACACATGTTAGACATACGCTATATTCGAGACAACCCAGACAAAGTACAGCAAAATGCCCAAAACAAAGGCTATGACATCTCGATCTCCGAGCTACTTGAGCTCGATAGCGAACGACGCAGCCTGCAGCAGCAGGTCGACGATTTACGCGAGCGTCGCAACCAAAACGCCGCCAATATGAAAGGCGGTAAGCCGGAGCAAAGTTTAATCGACGAAGGCAAGCAGATTAAGATTGAGCTAGCCGAACGCGAAAAATACTTGAGTGGAGTCGACGCCAAATTTGAGACGTTACTTAAATCAGTCCCAAACGTGATCATGGACGATGTACCGGTCGGTGAAGAGGACGAGTTTGTTGTCGTCAAAGAGGTTGGCGAACAGCGTAAGGGCGCTGAGGATCACTTGGACTTCGCTTTGAAGCGTGATTGGGTGGATTTCGAACGTGGCGCCAAGGTAGCCGGTGCTAAGTTTTACTTCCTCAAAGACGAGCTGGCTTTACTCGAGCAGGCTCTGATCCAGTACGGCACCAACTTTGTCATGCAAAAAGGCTTTCGCTTTTTGACAGTGCCGCATATGGTAAATACTCGCACCGCCGAAGGAGCCGGCTTCGCACCGCGAGGCGACGCTAGCGGTAACGAATATTTTGTCGAAGACACCGACATGACATTGATTGGTACGGCGGAGGCACCTCTGACGGGCTACCACGCCGATGAGATACTTGAGGAAAAAGATCTACCGCTTATGTATGCCGGGCTGAGTCCTTGCTACCGTCGAGAAGCTGGTACTTACGGCAAGCACACACGCGGGCTTTTCCGAGTTCATCAATTCAATAAGCTAGAAATGTATGCTTTCACGCTGCCAGAGCAAAGCATCGAAGTCCACGAAAAAATCCTCAGTCTCGAAGAAGAGCTATGGCAAAGTTTGGGCATATCATATCGAGTTATCAATATAGCTTCCGAGGACCTAGGAGCGCCGGCTGCCAAGAAGTACGATATCGAGTATTGGTCACCAGTCGATGAGACATACCGCGAGCTCACTAGCTGCAGTAACTGCACCGATTTTCAAGCGCGTAACCTAAACATCCGGGTGCGTCGCGCTGACGGCTCACTACAAGTTGCGCACACTCTAAACGGTACCGCTATTTCATTGGCACGTAGCTTGATAACCATTATCGAAAACTTCCAAAACGACGACGGCACGTTAACCGTACCCGAAGTCTTGCGTCCGTACATGGCTGGTCGCGACCGAATTTAGTAGTATTTAGCAGCTAGTGATCACATATGGACGCTATCGCGTCCATATGTGATATTGGTGGTTTTGGCGTTAGTCGGAGCGTTGAGTTTTAGGTGTGGCGATTTGAGGGTTTGCATGCTGAGGTCGCCGGCTCGTGGTATAATAAGGCTACGAACAAGCGGTTAAACGAAGGGGGGTCTTATGATCACGAATATCGAAATAACCGGAGTAGGTAACTTTTCTCCAGACGATAGACTCAAGAAGTATATCCGTAAGAAAATCGGTAGTCTTGATCGTCTGGCACCACGCCACGCTCGTAAGACAATGCGAGCAGATGTCAAAATCGAAGAAGTAAATCGCGAGAATGGCAACAAGTACGAGGTTGGTGTCGTACTGCAGGTGCCGAACAAGACTTTGACCGCTAAAGACACGACACTCAACGCTATGGCCGCAACAGATATCGTCGAAGCTAAGCTAGCGGCTCAACTGCGCAAATATCATACCAATAATATCCCGCATATGGGTAATCGTCGGCTACTCAGCCGCTTCAAACGTAGTTTTGCGCGCGAAATGCAATAAACAAGCTAATATTCTAGCTAACACCTCTTTATATATCGGACTGAAAGCGCTATACTATAGCGATAGAAAGGTGTAGTATTTCGACTGATGCAGACCTGTTCTCTGTGACTACTGGTGCTATACTGATTAATGTCAGAAAATTCTAGGAATGGATAAGGGTAAGTAATGGTAAGTAGACAAAAAGCGCTCACAAAGGTATTTGGCGATCCGCAAAAGCGAGCCGTCAAAAAGCTGGAAAAGCGGGTAGCTGAGGTCAATAAGCTAGCTGGCAAGTACAAAAAAATGTCCAAGCCAGAACTGCGCAAGCAGACCGATGTTTTACGTCAACGGCTCGATAAAAAAGGCGTAACGCTCGATACTATCTTGCCTGATGCTTTCGCCTTGGTGCGCGAGATGTCGGATCGGGTGATTGGTGAGCGACACTACGATGTCCAGCTCATGGGAGCAATGGTGCTACATGATGGCAACGTTGCTGAGCTTAAGACTGGTGAGGGTAAGACTCTGATGTCAACCTTGGCCTCATACCTGAATGCCCTAGAGGGTAAGGGTGTTCACGTTGTCACTGTCAACGACTATCTTGCCCAGCGTGACGCTGGCTGGATGGGCGAGCTATTTGATGCCCTCGGTCTATCGACAGGTGTGATCATAAATGATGCTTCGTTTGTCTTTGATCGTAAATACGACAACGAGAACCACGACGATCCTCGGATGAAGAAGCTGCGACCGGTTAGTCGTAAGGAAGCTTACGCGGCCGATATAACCTACGGTACCAACAATGAATTTGGTTTTGACTACCTGCGAGACAACATGGTTAACGACGCTGAACTACTGCGACAGCGAGACCTAAACTTTGCAATTGTTGACGAGGTTGACTCGATTCTAATTGACGAGGCGCGGACGCCGCTGATTATCTCAGCGCCAGCCGCCGAAAATCCCGATAGTTATTATCAGTTCGCGAAAGTTGCTGCCAAGCTGACACCAGCCGACTACGTGCTCGATGAAAAGCGTCGCAGTGTCGCCTTGACCGATGGTGGTGTTGAGAAGGTTCAAAAGATGCTGGGTATCAAAAACCTTTACACACCAGACTACGTCCGGAGCGTTTACCACATGGATCAGGCTTTGCGGGCGCAGACGCTATTTAAGCGCGACAAGGACTATGTGGTAACAGCCGACGGTGAAGTGATTATCGTCGACGAACACACTGGTCGTCTCAAGCAGGGCAACCGCTACAACGAAGGTCTGCACCAAGCAATCGAGGCCAAAGAGGGTGTGCCAGTTCTGCAAGAGAGCATGACCTAGGCAACAAATTCAATTCAAAACTACTTCCGTCTATACAACAAGTTGAGTGGTATGACCGGTACCGCCTTGACCGAGCAGGAAGAGTTCCAGCAGATCTACGAGCTGGATGTCGTAGCTGTACCACCCAATCGACCAATTGCGCGCAAGGATCACCCTGACTTGATATTTAAAACCGAGAAGGGCAAGCTTAAGGCTGTTGCCGAAGCTATCAAGGAGTATCACAAGCAGGGTCGGCCAGTCTTGGTTGGCTCGGGTTCAATTTCAAAAAATGAGCTAATTGCTAAGTGGCTCGATAAAGAGGGCATAAAATACGAAATACTAAACGCCAAAAATAACGAGCGCGAAGCGGCAATTATCGAGAAGGCTGGTGAAAAAGGGGCAATTACCTTAGCGACCAACATCGCTGGTCGTGGTACCGACATCAAGCTAGGTGAAGGCGTACGCGAGCTGGGCGGTCTAGTGGTGATTGGCTCTGAGCGACACGAGTCACGCCGTATCGACAACCAGTTACGCGGTCGTGGTGGTCGTCAAGGTGACCCAGGCGATAGTCAGTTCTACGTTTCGACCGAAGACGATCTGATGCGGATTTTCCAGGGTGAGCGTATTGCGGCTCTGATGGACCGACTCGGTGTCGATGAAGATACGCCAATCCAAAACAAGGCAGTGTCAAAGACTCTTGAAGCAGCTCAAAAGCGTGTCGAAGGTTACAACTTCGATACCCGTAAACAGGTTGTCCAGTACGACAACGTTATCAACCGTCACCGTAAGGTGGTGTATACGATGCGGCGCAAGATTTTGGATGGTGATAATATCGAGCCCGAGATTCATCGCTTACTGACCAATAAAATCAATCAGCTGACTATTTTGCCGGCGCAAAATAACCCTAACTTTGTCGATGAGTTTGCTGCAGTATTTCCGTTTGATCGCCAGGATATCGAAAAAATTGGCGCCATCAAAAAAGACAATGAACGTCGCCGGGCAGCTATGAAGCTAGCCAAAGATTTTTACGCCGAAAAGGAAAAAGAGATTGGCGAAGATGCATTGCGCGGTGTCGAGCGTGAAGTGTATTTGCAGATCCTCGATACCCTGTGGATGCAGCACCTCGAGAACATGCAGCATCTACGCGAAGGTATTCACTGGCGCAGTGTTGGCCAACGCGACCCGCTGGTTGAGTATCGTTCTGAATCACAAAAGCTGTTCGATAGTTTACAGGCGACCTTGACCGAAGAGGTTCTGCGAGCCGTCTTCCACGTCCACCGACACGATGCGATCATCAAGGAGTCGAGTGACGATGTATACGATAGTGAACTTACCAAGCTAGCCGAAAACGCTGTTGAGCGTGGTGTCAATGAGGTCGGTGGTGGTGAAGTTAACCGCGACGGTGACTTCAAGGTCAAAAAGGCCAGCTCGGCCGCCGAGGCAAACCGCAAGAAAAATGCGGCGCGTAAGAAAAAGAAAGTCCAGCGTCAAAATCGCAAAAAGAGCCGGAAATAAGTCATGAAGCACGTTGTCGAAGAAGTCACCCTCAAAAACGGTGCGCGTGGGTTACTGATAGATGTACCCGGAGCTACAGTAATGAGCTTTCAGTTTCACTTCCGAGCCGGTAATCGCTACACGGCAGATAAACAAAAATACGAAACTGCTCACTTGATGGAACACTTAGCTTTTGGGGCTAATGAAAAGTACCGTTCGGAGCACGAATACGAAGCTGACTTCACTAAAAATGGCGCTTACCACAACGCTTGGACTAGTGACTTCGCGATGTGTTACGTCGCTGACTGCGCTGATTTCGAGTGGGATCGTATCTTGGACCTACAACGTATCGCTATTTGTCATCCAAGGTTCAATAACGAAGAACTGGAAGCCGAAAAGGGCAATGTGCGCAGCGAACTGACAGGTTACCTCAACAATCATAACCGAGTATTGTGGCCCAAGGTCCAGCAGGCGCTTGGTGAGGACATATATACATTTTGGCAACGGCTGCAAACGATCAATAACGTTACGCTGCGCGACATCAAAGAACACCACCAATTGACTCATACTAGTGACAATTTGCGTTTCGTGATTGCTGGTCGTCTATATGGTCGCAAAACCAAGATTAAACAAATGCTCAATCAATGGGTGTTGCCGCGCGGTGAGCGATTTGAAATACCTGAAGACGAACTAACCAGTGCTAATCCGACATTAATTCGTCGTAAAGAAGCGTCAAACTTAACTTTTGGCTGGTCGATGGTGTTGCCGCGCGAGCTAAGCGACAGAGAAGATGATGCGATGGGCTGCCTGAACCACTTGTTGACTGGTACAATGCACTCGCGGATTTATGGTGCGGCTCGCAAGCGCGGCTTAGCCTACGGTGTGTTTAGTGATGTCAGTGTTGGACTTCATAACAGTAGCTGGGACTTTGGAGGTCAAGTCAATCTCGAAACAGCCGATAAGCTGTTTGATATTATTGTCAAAGAAATTGAAGCTATCAAAGAGGGTCGAATTACCGAGGAGGAACTCGAATCGGCCAAGTCTTACGCGCTGGGCCGACACCAAATGGGGGCGCAAACCGTATCGCAGGTTAGTAATTTTTATGCATCACGCTACTTCAGCGATGACGTAGTGCGCAGCTATGACCGAGCTCCTGATGATATTCGCAATATTACGCTGGAGCGGATGATTGCGACGGCGCGTGAGTTTTTGGCGCACAATACCTGGGTGTTGGCTGGCGTGAGCTGTGGTGAGAAAGAGGATTTAGTTCGCCTTAACGACAAATTAGCGGCAATTTTTGAGCTGAAGGGTTGATTTGGATGCGGATTGCAATTGCTGGCTACGGCGTCGAAGGTAAGGCTAGTTTCGAATATTGGCGTCAGCGAGGTGAGGTGACAATAGTCGATGAGCGAACTGATATTATCGGTCTGCCTAGCGACGCGCCGACCATGCTTGGCGAGGGTGTGTTTGGACAGCTCGATGATTTTGACTTGGTGATTCGCACGGCTGGTTTGGCACCGAGCAAGATTCAGACCAACGGTAAGGTTTGGTCGGCCAGTAATGAGTTTTTTGCACAGTGTCCTGCGCCGATTATTGGCGTAACTGGCACCAAGGGTAAGGGTACCACCAGCAGCTTAATAGCCAGCATACTACGCCAAGCTGGCCAAACAGTACACTTAGTCGGCAACATTGGCCAGCCCGCGCTCGAGGCTCTGCCGTCAATTACGGCCGACGACGTAGTGGTTTATGAACTGAGCAGCTTCCAATTATGGGATCTTGAGAAGTCACCGCATATTGCAGTGGTATTAATGATTGAGCCAGATCACTTGGATGTACACGCCAGCTTTGATGAATACTTGAAGGCAAAGTCACAAATTGTTGCTCATCAAACCGGCCAGGATATTGTGGTCTATAACTACGATAACGAGTGGGCACGGGAAATTGCTGAGTTATCACCAGCTGAAACGGCGATGGCCTTTCCGTTTGATCTCGGCGATTTGGCCGATAGCGTCGTTTTGCCGGGACGTCACAACCTCGACAATGCCGCTGCCGCTGTGGCGGTGGCCCGGCAATTTACCGACGACGAGTCGGTGATAGCATCGGGGCTGGCTAGCTTCACTGGTCTACCACATCGTTTACAGCTGGTGGCAGAAATTAAGGGTGTCAAATATTACGACGATAGTATCGCGACGACACCAGGCAGCGCAGTTGCGGCTGTGCGGGCATTTGCTGAGCCAAAGATTTTACTACTTGGTGGACACGATAAGGGCAGTGATTACACTGAGCTGATGACAGTTTGCGCCCAGTATAATGTACAGCTGGTTATTTATGGAGAGAACGCTCCAAG
>CAZNOD010000022.1:0-9776 GCA_964574585.1 uncultured Candidatus Saccharibacteria bacterium
TCAGCTGGGACCTGCCAATTAGCTACCAGGAATACCCGACCGATGAGGCATTTAAATTGGGCGCGATCGGTGCGTTCGGCGATCGCTATGGTGACACGGTCAAGGTTTACCAGATGGGAGAAGGTGACGCCAGAGTTAGTTTTGAAATTTGTGGCGGCCCACATGCCGATCGAACTGGACAATTAGCCGAGGGTGGCAAGATTTTCAAAATTACCAAAGAAGAAGCTTCTTCGGCAGGTATACGTCGTGTCAGAGGTGTACTGACTAAGTCGGTATAATTAAAGTGACTCGTAGCGCCGTATTTCCGGCTCTATCAAAGCGTAGAGTTCGAGGCACAGGCTAGTCCACTCTTCTGGGTCCTCACGGGGATTGATCGTATGTTCAACCTTGAACGGTGAGTCAACGACAATATTGGCAAATTGGTTATCTAAACGGGGTGTGTCTGGCGAAATAACGCTGACGCTTCGTTGGTGAAGGCTAGTCGCAGTAGCGAGTGACCCGCTAGTTAGTCGAAGTTCATGATTTATGCCGCTGAGATGTGGTTTTTCAGTCTGCCTGAGGACTGTGCCAATAAAGCCGTCGTCAGTAGGCAAGATTGCCGCTGTTTCGATGGTGGTTTGACCGTCGAGATTACCCAGTGATAAAAGTATCTGTTCGACCAACATGGTGTCTGGGTCTCGCTCGATCAGTAGCGGGTCGTCATAAAGATCCATTTTATATTTCGGGTTTATCGAATATAGTTTGGCGTAAAACAAGGCAGCAATTAGCGCCACGGCTGATTGCCGGTCAAAACTATGTTTAACTGGACTGCCGTCGAGGTTTGTAGTAGCAAATAAGGCCGTAGGGCCATCGGTTACGGCCGTGAAGCCACGGTCATTGACGCGGAATCTCATAGCAAGCTCGGAGTTGCCATCGCCGTCGGTTAGCTGAGCAGCCGTCAAGTCATCGAACGTAAAGGCTGGGGCATCGGTAATAAACAAGTCGCGTAATTGGTTGGGGAAAGCTGAGCCCAGTAGTTGAGGCGAGATTGGTATAGGTTGGTTGGCGGTGTAGCCAATTTGTCTGTAGAGGCGATTATCATAGAGAACCTGCTCGAAAGCTTGCCGGTGCGGTAGGCTTTCGATAGTTTCAATTTCATCCAGACTGTCGGCTACGAAACGAAGAACATCCTCGCTAGACTTTTTCAGCGGTATTGGATCCATAAGTAGCTATACTATAATATGAATCCTACAAAATTACAAGGGGTAGTCGCTGCTTTGTTGGCCAAACGACTGGATAATTTCGTTGCTTGGGGAATATTCGTAATCAATTTCCCGTCACTTCCCCATGTTATAATGCTTATATCTATGGTATTTGAAAAAATTCGCTCAAAAGTAGCTGCAAAAGATAACAACGACTACCTGGTAGCGCTCGATATTGGTACCGAGTTTGTCAAAGCCTTAATCGCCAAGGTTGAAGATGACGATCTGGAGATTATCGGCGTCGGTAGGACTCGTCAGGATATGAGCGATATGCACAATGGGGCTATCGCCGATATTACTGGGGTAGTTCGCAACTGTGAGGATGCTCTAGCACAGGCTGAAGAAGAGGCTGGCTTGCAAGCAAAGCGGGTAATTATCGGTATAGCTGGGGAGTTGGTTAAAGGTGTGACAAATACGATACGCTATCGTCGGCCGCAGCCTGATCGACCGCTGGATGTTTCTGAAATGGAGTTTATCATCGAGAAAGTTCAAGAGCGTGCCCAGGGTAAAGCCCAAAAGCAAATCGCTCTGGAAACTGGTAACGACGAAGTTGAGGTCAAGCTAGTCAACTCGGCCCTAGTCAGTATTCATATCGATGGCTATAAGGTGTCAAACCCAATTGGCTTTCAGGGTCGTGATGTGGCGGTCCAGATATTTACGGCTTTCGCACCGATGGTTCACATTGGCGCACTCGAAAAAGTTGCCGACGAGCTAGCTCTTGATCTGCTAGCAGTAGCAGCTGAGCCATTTGCGGTTTCGCGGAGCGTACTAGGCAACGATGCCAGCAGCAATTTCACTGCTATCTTAGCCGATGTTGGTGGCGGTACGACCGATATCGCTGTCGTCAATGACGGTGGCGTCGAAGGCACCAAGATGTTTGGTATTGGCGGACGCAGTTTCACCAAGACAATCTCAACCGAGCTTGACCTCAGTTACGATGCAGCTGAGAAACTCAAGTGCAATTTATCACATGCCAATATCAAGCCAGAAGTTCGCAAGGAGTCGGCCAAAGCGCTCAAAAAGACTCTCGACGTTTGGTTAGGTGGGGTAGAGCTAGCGCTGAGCGAGTTTGACTCGGTTGACCAACTACCAAACCGCATACTACTTTGTGGTGGTGGTGCAAGCCTCGAGCAGCTGGTGGAGGCGCTATCGACTGAGGACTGGTACAAAGAACTACCGTTTACCAAGCGTCCTAACATAAAACACGTGACACCTAGCGATGTGATCGGTATTGAAGATAAAACCGGTAAAGCTAGTGATCATACCTTTATCACGGCGATGGGATTACTACGGGTCGGCTATGATACAATGATAGGCAATGATGACTCCGTCAACATCAAAGACAAAATAAACCGTTTACTGAGAATCTAAACCATGCAAAAAGACGTAATCTATATTGATGTCGAAGACGATATCACGGCGATTATCGGTAAGGTAAAAGATGCCAAGCATAAAATCGTCGCCTTAGTGCCACCAAAGAGGATTGGCGTGTTGCAGAGTGCTGTCAATTTACGTCTACTCGCTCGAGCTGCCACGCAGAGTGATCGTCGACTAGTTTTGATAAGCAACAACAAGGCTTTGGCTAGCCTAGCGGCGACGGCCAAAATCCCTGTGGCTAAGAATCTGCAGAGCAAACCAGAGATAGCAGAAATTGCCGCCCTCGATATTGATGACGGAAATGATGTAATAGATGGCGCTGAACTACCAGTTGGCGATCACGCCAAACAAGCCGGCATAAGTATGAATGAAGTAGATGATGCTGTCGTCGCCGCGGCTGGAGCAGCCGCTGTCGATGGTCTAGAGAAAGCCACGCCACCAAGTGATGGCAAGTCGGTACAGCCAAAGGTAAAACGAGGTGTTAAGGTACCGAACTTTAATATATTTCGTAAAAAGTTAGTGTTAATAATTATTGGTGTAGTGCTGCTGATTGGATTGCTGGTTTGGGCGCTGGCTTTTGCGCCACGCGCCAAGGTGATTGTGTCGATGCAGACTACCGATTCGGCTGTCAGCCAGTTGGTAAACCTAAGTATCAGTGCTGAAACTTCAGCTGACAATAATATTATCAAAGCTGTTACTAGACAGCACACCGATGATGTTGAGGTTGACGTGGTAGCAACTGGTGAGAAGAATGTTGGTGAAAAAGCTACCGCGGTAGTTAAACTATCACGACTTTCGCCAGAATCAACTACCGTGCCGGCTGGTACCGAACTAGAGAGTCAGAGTGGTCTAATATTTGTAACTGATTCGACAGCGACAATTCCAGCCAGTGAGCCTTGTTTCCCGACGTTTTGTGCCCAGAGCACCACGGTTGGTGTAACTGCCGCTGAACGAGGCGCCAAGTACAATGGCGCCAGTGGTGAGCTTGATGGTGGCCCTAGTGGTATGAACGCTGAATTCCAAGATGCATCTACTGGTGGTACCGATAAAACAGCTACAGTATTCACAAGTGGCGATATCGAAAAAGCTGAGACTGCGGCTGATAAGGCAATCGACGAGGACGCCGCACGAACCGCCCTCAAAGATCAGTTCGGTGACGACTTTATCGTCATTGATAGCTCGCTGCAGGTATCGAAAAGCGGGCTTAAAACCGACGCCAAAGTAGACGCTGAAGGTAGTAAAACAACCTATGGCGGACCAGTCACCTATACAATGTACGCCGTCGCTAAGAGCGAACTCGACGACTACTTGACCGCCGTGCTGGAGCAGCAAATTGATAACACCGATGATCAGCGGGTTTACGATACCGGGGCGAGCGATGTACAGTTTACTAACGTCGATAAATCCGACGAAGGACTACGCGCCACTCTGTCGACCAACGGCAAGATCGGACCAAAAATCACCGAAGACCAAGTCAAGGAACTAGCGGCTGGCCAACGTTACAATGATATCCGCTCTAGGGTCGAAGCTATTAATGGTGTTAACTCGGTTGAGATAGAGATGTCGCCGTTCTGGGTCAGTCAAGCTCCGAACAACGTCAATAAGATCATGGTTGAGTTTAAACTGAATGAAAGCTAGGGCGCCCATACGCTTTGACGACTGTTCACGGGTGCACCCTATAGCTGTAGCTAATCGACGCAAGAGAGGGGCTGGGCTATATGAACAAGGCTAAGCAACTTCTAGCGCTCGATATCGGAGATAAGAGGATTGGTGTAGCCCAGGGTGATACTCAGGTGGGGATTGCTTTGCCATACGATACTATTGAGGTTGACGGCAGTGAAGTCCAAGCAATCGCTGAAATAGTCATTAATAATAGTATCGACGTGATTGTCATCGGCTATCCGCGCAATCAAGCCGGTGAAACAACCGCTCAGACCGCAAAAGTCGAAGATTTTGCTAAAAAGCTTCGAGATCATGATGTTAAGCTGGTTTTTCAAGACGAATCTTTAACTAGTGTAATTGCCGAAAAGCATCTAGCGGCTCGAAAACAACCGTACAGTCGGGCTGATGTTGATGCTTTTGCGGCTGCAATCATACTCGAGGATTACTTAGAGGAGCATCGATGAACGGTGATATTAGGCCACCTCGACAGCCATACCGTACGGTGCAACTGCCGCCGACGCAACAACCTCAGCCTGCTCAGCTTGATGTCACTGAGCTGCCTCCAGTAGCTAGTAACCTAGAAGAGCCACGACCCCCAAAGCGCCGTCGTGGTTGGTTAAAACTCGTAGCTGGTCTACTGATCCTGACTTTAATAGTAGTTATAGCGGCGGTTGGATGGTACTTTTATGCTCAACGACCAGTAGATCCGAGTAATACTAGCAACGTCGACGTAGCAATTGCTAGTGGCATGACGCCCGAACAGATTGCTGATTTGCTCGAAGAAAAGCAGCTAATACACAGCAAATTAGCTTTCATGATTAGCACCAAGATTCGGGGCAGTCAGGGCAAGTTGCAAGCCGGCCAGTATGCTATATCACCTAGCAGTAATATGTCCGACATTATCGCGCTACTAGAGGCTGGTAGTTCGAATCAGTTTACAATTACTTTTTACCCTGGTGCAACCATTTATGACCCGACTGATATCGATGACGCCAAGCGTACCGATGTCTATACGATGTTAATCCGGGCTGGTTTTGGCGATGCTGAAGTCGAGGCTGCTCTTGATAAAGATTACGACCATCCATTATTTGTCGATAAGCCAGCCGGTACTAGCCTAGAAGGTTACGTCTATGGCGAAACCTATACGTTTGGTGCTGGTACCACTGTAGAGCAAGTGCTGGAGCATACTTTTGATCATTTTTACGAGCAAATTAAGGCAAAAGATATCATCGCTAAGGCTAAAAAATACCAGATGACACTATACGAGGCTATCACTCTCGCGTCGATTATCGAGCGCGAAGTTGGCGATCAGCCAAACGATAAGCGTCAAGTGTCACAGATTTTTCACCGTCGACTAGATGAGGGTATTAGTCTAGGGGCCGATGCGACGTTCATGTACGCCGCTCAGCAGCGAAATGTTGCTCCAGCGGTTGATATCGATTCTAAATATAATACCCGAAAAGTAGTTGGGTTACCGCCTGGTCCAATCGCCACACCGAGTATGGCGGCGCTTGAAGCGGCTGTTGACCCGGCCCCTGGCGATTATCTGTTTTTTGTGTCGGGTGATGATGGTCGAACTCATTTTTCACACACTCAAGCCGAGCACGATGCCAACACTAGAAAATACTGCACCACGCTCTGTCAATTGCCGTAATTTTGATTGACTTTAGGGGTCGTTTTGTGATAATCTTACAGAAGCACATCGATGCTGCTAACACTTAGACCTGAGGTTACTCTAGTCGTCTGCGAGTGGGGATTAGCACATCTATGGGCCTACCAGAAATGTCGTTACGGGTACCGATAACACTTTTTCGTAATATTACTAAAAACGGTCGACATGTGTATCCTTTCCGCGCCTGACAGGTCGGAGAAAGACAGATTACGGTAGCCGCTTCGGTAGTAATACCGCAAGCAGGAGAAGCACCATTCGTATTCAGGATTCTACTACTAGTAGTACAGCCGGATCGAACAAGTCAACCCAGTCTAATGCTCCTTTTTGGAAGATTAGTTATCGTCGCTATTTGAGCTCAAGCTCGTTAGCGATGTACTCAGGAGTATTCCTGCTTATTATGTCATTGGTAGCTATTGGCTACCAGCCACCCGAGCATGCTAGCGCGGCCGCCAACGCTCTGGGTAGTCAAGACACTCAGGCGATTGATAATACAGTATTATCGGTCAACGCCGATGATGTAGCTGCTGCTAATATTGCCGCTAATTTAGCCGTGGCAACTGACCTGCCCGTCGCTAGTAACGTTGCCAACTTGTCGCAGTCGCTGACTGCTGAAAGCATGCTAGCGCAAAACGATTCCAATATTGTCGCTAAACCTCAGATTATTCAACCGTCGGCTGATAGCCGCGAAATTCGTACTTATAAAGCCAAGGCGGGCGATACCGTTCAAAAAATCGCCAATCGCTATGGCGTATCGGCCAATACGATCAAATGGGCAAATAACCTGACGTCAGATGCTATCGAAGCTGGACGTAGTATCAAGATACTACCAGTTGACGGCGTGCTTTATACTGTCGCTAGTGGCGATACAATCGATAAGATTGCTAATCGTTATGGCGCAAACCGCGAACAGATAGTAGTCTTTAACGACCTCGAGAAGGGTGGACTCAAAAAGAATCGTCAGCTGATTATACCAAGTGGTAAGCTACCGCAAACCGAACGCCCAGGTTACACTGCTCCAGCACCAACCACCCAATACAATTCAGGTGGTTATGGAACAGTCAATACGTTCTTGGCTGGTGCCTCGGCTGGTAACCGCTACGCTTTTGGTAACTGTACTTGGTATGCCTATGAACGTCGAGCTCAGCTTGGCAAGCCGATTGGTAGCTTCTGGGGTAATGCCAATACTTGGTCAATGTATGCTCAAGCGGCTGGTTTCACTGTCAACGGCACACCAGCAGCGGGCGCTATCATGGAAGGCGGTGGCTGGGCGGCTTATGGGCATGTCGCTATCGTCGAAAGTGTTGATCCTGGCAAATCAATTACCATCTCAGAAATGAACGGCTATCGATTTGGTGGTGGTTTCAACCGAATAGGTCACGGCCAGATTCCTTGGAGCCAGGCCACCAGCGGTATGTTCCGCTACATACACTAGAAAACAGTAAACTAGGTGGCTTCAGCCACCTAGTTTTTTTGGCCTGACCTTCAACGCCTAGTGGCTTGTTTCTCTGTCTATCACCTGCTAAATGCTATAATATAACTATGTTTGTTGACACAGCAAAAGTATTTATTCAAGCGGGCAAGGGCGGCGATGGGGTGGTTAGCTTTCGCCATGAAATCTATGTCGACAAAGGTGGGCCTGATGGCGGTGACGGCGGCAAGGGTGGTGATGTTATCTTCGAGGCAACTGAGAATCTCAATACATTGATAGATTTTCGCTACAAACCAGAGCTCAAAGCCGAGAACGGTACCAATGGTGCCAAGCGTAATCGACGGGGCCGGTCCGGCGAGGACCTGATAGTGGCTGTGCCGATGGGTACGGTGGTACTACGCGACGGTGAGGTCTTGGCTGATCTGACCGAGCACGGCCAGCGCGCCATTATAGCCAAAGGTGGCGATGGCGGTTTTGGTAACGCCCATTTCAAATCGTCGGTTCGTCAAACTCCCAAAATGGCCGAACTCGGTGAGCCAGGTGAAACATTTGAAGCCGAACTAGAGCTTAAGCTACTAGCCGATGTTGGACTAATTGGTTTTCCAAACGCTGGCAAGTCAACATTTTTGAGTGTCGTATCCAATGCCAAGCCAGAAATTGCCGACTATGCCTTTACTACCTTGACGCCCAACTTGGGCGTCGCCGATGTCGATGATGGTAGTTTACTGATCGCCGATATCCCTGGGCTTATCGAAGGTGCTAGCGAAGGTAAAGGTCTGGGTGATGCTTTCCTGCGGCACGTCGAGCGTACGGCAGTGCTACTACACATGATTGATGTTTATTCGTCTGATGTCGTCGCCAGCTACCGAACTATCCGTCGTGAGCTGGAGAGCCACAGTCAAGCGCTAGCCAAGCTACCTGAAGTAGTTGCTTTGACGAAAGTTGAGGGCCTAGATCTAGACATAGTCGACATGCAGCGCCAGGAGCTAGCGGCTGTCGTGCCACCGGGTACACCAATTCACACTATGTCGGCTCAGGCTCATATTGGAGTGGTCGATATATTGCGCGACTTGCGTCGTCAGGTAGAAGCCGAACGTACTAGACTATCGAGTCAATCACAGTCACCAGCGCAGAATGATGAAGTAGTCAGCATTACACTCGATGACGTTGATCAGTCGGAGCAGTGGCAAGTAACCAGACAGGGTGACGGCTATATGGTGACTGGCGCCAAGATTGAGAAGTTCGCTCGCCGGACTAACTTTGACCAATTCCAGAGCGTTAATCGCTTGCGCGACATTATGAGAAAAATGGGCATTAGCCACGAATTAATTCGTCAGGGTGCGGCTGGCGATAGCTTAATCTACATCGGTGATAGCGAATTTACTCTAGTCGAACAGTGATTTTATGGAAAAATCATCAAAAAGTATTGACATAATGTCAACTAACTGCTATAATGTTGATTATCGTTGATTGAGCAACCAGCTCTCGGCGGTACCTTAACATGTCAGATAGAGTTTTGACTGGATGTGGCTACGTAGGCTGTCATCTATGTACCTACATCCAGTCAATACAACAGATCAGGAAGTGATAATGACCTAGCGCAGTTTGATAAAATTCGGACCTAGCGCCGGGTCTGTTAATCATCGGCGTAAACCACATGCTGTCCATCAAGGTTAGGAGTGCCATGAGCTACAATGTGCTCGAGAAATCCAGCTAAGAAGGCGGAGGTGAGCCATGCAAATCACCCAGTCTTGATGCCGGTTCAGGCTCAAATATTAGCTAACCGGCAAGGTGCCTGTTAATTCCCCCGCCTACAGCGGAAATCTAGGCACTGTGGGATAAGTATGGTCGAAGGGAGGGGTTCTCTCCTCCCTTCGACCTACTAGCGTAGGCCAGTGGCCCCCCTAAGCCAACTTCGGTTGGCAAATTAAGAAGGGGGCGCCGTCGGCACAAGGCTCATCATGATGGAGTTCGTACAAGAACCCACCCGATGGCGCCCCCTTCTGTAGTCTATCTGACATGTTATATAAAACCTGAACGTTGCACCCGAAAGGGTGTTTTTTGTTATGCTAGTAGCATGGCCAAAACATTTTACTTTTATGACCTCGAGACCAGCGGTCTCGATGCGCGTAGCGACCGGATTATGCAGTTTGCCGGTCAGCGGACCGATGATAAGTTTAGACCTATTGGTGAACCGCATAATTTGCTGATTAGCTTGGCTGACGATACCCTACCTAGTCCGCACGCCTTGATGGTGACTGGCATCACGCCGCAGCAGACAATTGCTGACGGCTACACGGAGGCCGAGTTTTGTAAAATATTCATTGAAGAAATCTGCATGCCAGAAACTACCATAGTTGGCTACAATAATATTCGTTTCGATGATGAGTTTATG
>CAZNOD010000023.1:0-9749 GCA_964574585.1 uncultured Candidatus Saccharibacteria bacterium
ACCAAGAACTCGCCAAGGTATTAGCCGGTGTCAACCAACCAGCCGATGATAGTCAAGAACCAGCTGCTAGCGACAACCAAGCTGTACCAACACCGCCAACTCCAATGCCCGACAGCCCAGCCCCTGAAGCTGCCGAAGATCCTTCTACGCCGCAGACCCCACCAACGCCAATGCCCGACAGCCCAGCCCCTGAAGCTGCCATGCCAACAACCAGCGTTGACCCAGCACTCGATAGCATCAAGCAAGAGGCTCTTGGTGAGCTCCGCCCACTTGTCGATAAGCTAAACGTCAGCCCCGAAGAAAAGTTTGACACCTATCTATTATTACTACGCTCGACCGACGACAAGGATCTGATTGCGCCAGCCCATCAGGCGGCCAAAGAAATCACCGATGAGGCACGCAAAGCCCAAGCTCTACTTGATATCATCAAAGAAATCGACTTCCTATCACAAGGCCCTCAAGCCTAGCTATAAAACCTCCACAAAAGACTATGCCCCGGATCAGCAGATCCGGGGACTTTTGTATGGAAGCGTTACTTGGCTGTCGCCGAGTAACTGACGGTGAGCGACCGCTAGCTAATGTTTGCGCCGAACTAGCAGAAGCTGCAAATAGCTTGCTGCCTATAGCCTCCATCGATCGACCAGAGCTCGGGTAGCTCAGGTCGTCTGCCACCCTGATAGAGGTGTACGGCGCGGATTATCCGCTCCACCGTGCACAATTCTGACAGTCTATAAACAAACAAACCGCCAGGCACCAAAACATCACTACCGGGGGTGATGTGACCCAGAAAGTGACCTGTCTGGGATCGACCATAACGCACCCTGCCGTCGGCGTGCACCGAGTAGGTAACGTATGGCACTGCATGAACGATGACGTGCTGGTTAGCATTAAGCGCTGTCAGGCGTAAACCCAGGTTGACCGGCGCATCCTGCGCACCATCGGCAACTCCCATTGCAATCCGCCTTTCAATTCGTAGCTTGATCTCGGATTTAGCTTAACTATACTTGATTATTTATATTTGTCAATAGTTAAAGCGCCGCTCCAAGACAGAGCGACGCTTGTAAGCTTACGGTGCCACTAGACGACTACATCATCCCCATACCACCGCCCGGCATACCACCACCCATTGCTGGAGCTTCGGGCTCTGGTATGTCGACTACTAGGGCGCCCATGGTAGCGGCGGTACTAGCAATTGACACCGCGTTTTGAACGGCTTCTTTGGTGACTCGCGCTGGGTCGATGACACCAGCTTTTTTGACGTCTACTAGACCAGCTTCCGGGTCCATTACGTTGATACCCTGACCAGCCTTGGCCGACTCAACTTGCGCCAGCAAAGCTTGGCTGTTGAGGCCAGCGTTTTCCATGATTTGGATAAATGGCTGGAGTAAGGCATCTTTAAGGATTTGTCGACCAGCATCGACGCTATCAGAGCCCTTTACCTTAAGACCGGCTGATAGATTGACCAGTGTCACGCCACCACCAGCCACGATACCCTCGGCTAGCGCAGCCTTCGTAGCGGCTACCGCGTCATCAACGCGGAATTTCTTTTCATCGATCTCGGTTTCGGTGGCACCACCGACACGGATGACGGCTACCTTGCCCGATAGAGCGGCCGCGCGCTTTTCATATTGCTCTTTGTCGTACTCGCTACTGGCGTTGTCAGCCTGAGCAATGATTTGGTCGATACGAGCTTTTTGGGCTGCAGCCGTACCGGCGCCTTCGATGATTGTCGTGTTATCTTTGCCAACAATTACCTTGCGGGCGCTACCAACGACTTCGAGGCTGACGTTATCAAATGTCAGACCCTGCTCTTCAGATATAACTGTCGCGTCGGTCAAAGTAGCAATGTCTTGGAAGATTTCCTTACGGCGGTCACCATAAGCAGGCGCTTTGACAGCTACCGAGTTGAGGCCACCTTTTAGCTTGTTTAGCACTAGGAAGCTCAGCGCTTCACCTTCGATGTCGTCGGCAAAGAAGACGACGTTTCGTTTGCCAGCTTGATTTAGCTGCTCTAGCAAGGGTGCGATTTCTTGGATGCTCGATAGTTTCTTGTCAGTGACAATAATGCTCGGTTTTTCGTAGACCGCTTCTTCACGAGCAGCGTCGGTTACAAAGAACGGACTGACCCAGCCGCGATCGATATTGAAGCCTTCGACCACTTCGGCTTCCATCTCGAGGCCCTGGCCGGCTTCGACGGTGACGACACCATCTTTGCCAATCTTGGCTGTCACGTCGGCAATCAGCTTACCGATGCGCTCGTCACCAGCACTGATAGTAGCGACTTCAGCGACTCGCTCAGTGTCACCCTCGATGCTTTCTGACAGCTTCTCGAGCGACTTGACGACCTCGGCACCAGCCTCTTCGATACCGCGACGCAGCTCCTGTGGATTGTGGCCAGCAGCGATTAGGCGGTTGGCTTCCTTTAGGATGTTGTAAGTCAGGACTGTCACAGTAGTAGTACCGTCACCGGCGACCTTATTTAGCTTGCTAGCCGCCTGCTTGATCAGCTCGGCACCAACCTTGTAGCCTAGTGTCTCATCATCAACTTCTGGCAGATCGACACTTTCAGCCACGGTCACGCCATCGTGCGTTACGGTTGGGCCACCGTAGCCTTTGGCGATTACGACATTGTTACCTTTTGGACCGTAAGTTACCTTGACTGCATCATACAGCGCCTTGGCGCCACCCATCACTCGAGTGCGGGCGTCTTCATCATAAAAAACTTTCTTTGCCATCGATCAAAACCTCCTATTTAGTCACCACACCGAGAATATCTTCTTCGCGAACGACTAGGTAGTCGGTGCCGTCGATTTTCAGCTCAGTGGTTGAGTATTCTTTATATATAATTTGGTCTTTTGTCTTAACGTCTTTGACGTCTGGCCCTACCGCCACAACTGTCGCCATGACTGGTTTTTCTTTTGCGGTATCCGGTAGGTATAGACCACTCGCGGTTTTAGTTGGCGCATCGACGCGAGTCGCCACTACACGGTCACCCAAGGGACGAATTGGTACACTCATGTATTTCCTCCATATTTTCTTATCTGTAGCTCTCATCATAGCAACCAAATTAGCACTCGTCAAGCGTGAGTGCTAATAAGTACACTTATTGCCAACTTGACAGTATGTAAAGCTTATGCTACTATCAGGATAGTAAATAACAAAAACAAAAAAGGAAAATAAAATGTCTCCAGAGAAGAACACCTCTTTATCACCTGCCGAGCAACTAGCCTTAAGTGATATTGCCGCTCGCAACAACTGGTCGGAGGACCAAATCGCACTAGCAACATCCCAGTTAACGGATGTTGGTCAAAAAGAGCTAAAACACTCGAATGAGCAAATGCTAGCACATGATGACGAAGTCAAGAGAGGTCTCGGTCTGACGGCTTTAACCGCCAAGCAGCAGATGGCACTAGATAGCCTTGCAGCCAATGGCGCTGACCAAGATCGAGTGGATGCCGCCGCCAGCCAAATGGCAGCCAAAAACTAAAACTTATCGGTCTAGACTAAGTAATACGAAAAAGCAACACCTTCTCAGGTGTTGCTTTTTTTATTCTATTATGCTATTATATTATATGCTCAATCGCACCTTACTGCCTAGGAGATTACCATGGCCAGTTTGACCCACACCACCGTCGAAAGTGGACGCGAGATTCTTGCTCAACTCTACCTTAAAGACTACGACCAGCCATTCTTCACCTGTCACATACGGCTCCTGACACCTCAGGAAGGATCAATCGAGACGAACTCGCTGGCGATCGACCTCAAACGCAAGTACAACTGCGGAAGCGATTACGAAGCTTTCAACGGCGATCGCACCTACCGCACTGTAGGCAAATTCAGCGGTGACAGTCGCGAATTCGGCGTGGACGTGATTATTCACAACCGCGAAGCCTTCACAACTGGAGCTACACTTGCTCTAGAGAACACTTCACTCGAGATATTCTCCGACATCCGAAGATCACTCCATTCACAGGAAAACGAGCGATGAGCGCCCCGGATACACCGCGTAAGCGGTCACTGTCCGGGATTTTCCTTTTTAAGATATAATACTCACCAATGAGTATCCGTATAGCATCAAGTACTGAGCTGGTAAAATGGAACGGCTTAATTATTGCCAACCCCGATGGTGGCAACATCCTGCAAGGCCGTGAGTTTATCGAGCAAAAAGCCGAAGCTGGCTGGAAGCCACGCTATGTCATGATCAACGACCGAGCGGTGGCCTTGATGGAGAAATCTATCCCCTTGCTTGGCAAAGTTTGGTACGCCCCCAAAGGCCCAAGCACCACCTCGACCGAAGATCTAGGTCAGCTAATATCTGAGCTAATACCTTTTGCCAAATCTCAAGGTGCCTTCACTATCAAGATCGAGCCCGAGCTGTCCCACGACAGCGATATATCACAACTGGTAGCCGATTACGGACTGATTAAGACTCGGCCAATTCAATACAACTACGCAACAGTTCTAGTCGACCTATCGCCCAGCTTAGATGACATATTGATGTCGTTTCACCAAAAAGGTCGTCATGCTTTGCGTCGGGCCGAGCGCGACGGTGTCACGATCGAAGCCGTTGAGCCGAGTGATGAAAACATCGATGCGATGTACCAGCTACTACGCCAAACCGCCGACGGCGCTGGCTTTGCCATCCGACCACCCGAGTATTACCGAGACTTTTATCGCCGCTACGGCGCCAACGGCCAGCTTTTTCTAGCTTACTTTGAGGGTCAAGTAGTAGCCGGAGCTTTTGCCATGGTTCAGGGTCAAAAAAGCATGTATAAAGACGGTGCTAGCGTCCGTCAGCGTCCAGCCTATGGTGCCTCGCACCTGCTGCAGTGGCACGTCATCCAGTGGGCTAAGTCGCGCGGCTCACTCGAGCACGACCTTGCCGGCGCACCACCAATCGCCTCAGCTCATGACCAGTCACACCCATTTTATGCTATCGGGAAATTCAAACGTCAGTTCAACCGCCAAGTTACTGAATATGTCGGCGCTTTCGAAGTCCCAGTCATCGGCTGGAAGTCAAAGCTTTGGCAGCGCTATATCGAGCGCATCGTCCGTCGCCTCTATTTCAAGCTCTACAAACAATCTTGGTATTAGGCATTCTTTAGCAGCTTGATTGCCTGGCGAGCCTCAGCCATCTCATCCCAAGGATGTTCGCCGTCGGCTCGCTCGATAGTCTTTTCGTGGCCTTTACCAAGCAGGACCACTGTATCCTCTGAATTACTGACTCTAGTCATGGCGAAACGAATCGCTTCGCTTCGGTCAAGAATCAGGAACATATCCTGATCTTTTTGCTTGCCACTGCGCTCGGCGCCTTCAGCTATCTGACTTAAGATCAAGTTGCCGTCAATATCGCGATCGTCTTCTTCGGTCAGGACTAGCTCATCGGCGTATTTACCAGCGATTTCGCCTTGCGTCCAACGCTTGGCTTCGTCGCGTCGACCGGCTGAACCAAACAATACAACCAGCTTTCCAGCTGTACTTTTGCGCAAATCACTCAGTAGGCGCTCGAAGCTATCTGGCGTATGAGCAAAATCGATAATTACCGAGTACTGCTGCCCCTCATCGACCGTGTTCATCCGACCTTCGACGCTAGCAAGTGCGGCAATCCCCTGCTCAATCTGCTGCTTATCGAGACCGACCTCACGACCAACCGCCACGGCAGCGAGACTATTCGACACGTTGAATTCACCCGGTAGCTGGCAGTAAATATCATAAGTCTCATCGCCAATCTGCGCCGTGTAGCGACTGCCATCGGCTTTCATATCTAGCTTGGTTGCCCTCAAGTTGCCTTTGTCGATACCGTACGAGACCGAGTTTTTGACAGCGTCAGCAAATTCGACAGCTGATTCGTCCTCAGCGTTGACGATACCGACTCGCCGACCATGTCGATTGGCAATCTCAAACATTTTGCGTTTCGAATTTCGATAGTGCTCGAAGCTACCGTGATAATCGAGGTGCTCGTGCGTTACGTTAGTCATGACGGCGATTTCATAAGGTATGCCCCACACTCGGTGCTGAGCTAAAGCGTGCGAAGTCGTTTCGAGTACCAACCATTTGGCACCTTGGCGTCGAAACTCAGCGATCCGCTTGTTTAGTAGCGGCGCTGACGCCGTCGTCATATGAGCAATTTGAGGTGTAATATCATTACCTACACCGTAAGCTACTGTTGTCATGAGAGCAACATCATAGCCAGCTTCAGCCATCATCTTGTGAATCAAAAAGCTAGTCGATGTCTTGCCGTTGGTGCCAGTCACACCGATGACGTGCATACCACGGGCCGGCATGCCGTAGCGTAGGCTCGATATAATCGCCACCAGCCAATGCCAATAAGGTACCAGCCGCTTGAATAGGTTGGCTGGCAAGATGCGTTTGACGGCGCGCTTCCAGCCGCCAGCATTACTGGCCATGCTTAGCTCCGATTAGCTCTTGGGCTAACGCCACCCCGTTGCTAGTCAAACTAGCCAACTCACTGCCAACAAACAACACTAGATCGTCTTTCTTGCCGGCTCGCAGGGCGACTGCTACCGCCGCCGCCAAGTCACTCGCCTCGTCGGTCAGCGCTGAGCTATGTCCTGTTACTCCAACCAACCGATCAACCTCGGGTTTAACCACCTCTATGGCATCGTTGTCAACTGAACTATCGACCACAACTATCAGCCGACGTTTAGTCAGTTGCTTGGCACTGGCGATTAGCTGACTGAGCTGTGGATCTCGATTTGTCGAGTCGACTACCGCCAAATAGCTAGACTGGCTATCAAGGTACTGGTAGTTGCCTGGCAACTCTTCAAGTCGGGCAATCCCATCTGGTATGATGTCGACAGATACGCCGAGCACATAGCCGGCTGCAGCTGCAAAAGCCGCACTAATTGCGTTGGCCCGACCAACTAGATGGGTAGCTAGGTTGATTACTGTTTGGTGATCAATCGTCATCACTAGCTCAGTGCCTTTACGATACAGCTTTATATCAGAAATATGCGCTTCGGCCGCCTCATCCTCACCAACATTTATCAGCTGGTGCGGTGCAACCGGTAGATTTTGGATACTGTAACCGTATGGCAAGACGGCATAGGTTAGCGGTTGATCGAGCAGCACCGTGTTTTCTGAATTGTCATCAGTAACTACTGCCATGTTTAAGTACAGTGTCGACAGCACCTGCTGGCGATTCAAGGCGCCAATCATCTCCATGACTACAGTTTGACAGCGTTGCTTTCGAGCTGCCGCCAATGCCTGTTGCACCGAACCGGCTGACTGCTGGAAATTCAGCGTATAAGGTACGTTTTCAATATAGCTACCGCGTGAAGTAAACACAGCCACACGTTTGCCGGCTTCGCGTAGCAGCTCAGCCAACAATCGCGCGCTTGTCGCTGCGTCACCGCCAGCTACTACAATAACCTCAGCGCCCTTTGACGGATGACCATATTGCACCGCCGCTTTTTT
Source organism: uncultured Candidatus Saccharibacteria bacterium (assembly GCA_964574585.1). Classification (GTDB taxonomy): domain Bacteria; phylum Patescibacteriota; class Saccharimonadia; order Saccharimonadales; family Saccharimonadaceae; genus SZUA-359. The sequence continues at coordinate 7,438 of CAZNOD010000023.1, forward strand.
GGCCTTCATCGTACCGAATACATCTCGCTTCATTGTTATCATTTTACAACGAAACATCGTCAAGTGACAGTCACGATAAAAGTCGAGTTGGTGCTCGAGCAAAACCATCGCAATGCAGTCAATTTATGACTAGCAAATGTTACACTAGTAGATATGAAAATTTTGGGAATTGAGAGTAGCTGTGATGAAACCGCTGCCGCCGTTGTCGAGGATGGCAAGCGACTACTAAGCTCAGTGGTTAATTCACAAGTTGATATCCATGCCGAGTTCGGCGGCGTAGTTCCAGAGGTTGCTGCCCGTAGTCATATCGAAGTTATCAATCCTATCATTCAAAAAGCTTTAAGCGATGCCGATCTGACTATGGCCGACATTGACGCTATTGCTGTCGGCAATCGTCCTGGACTGATTGGATCGCTACTTGTTGGCACGTTGGCGGCTCGAACTCTAGCAATTGTTCATGACAAGCCACTCTATCCAGTGCACCACGTCGAGGCCCACGTTTACGCCAATTTCATTACCGAAAACGGCCCCAATATGGATCTAGCTCTGCCAGCAAAATCACCGCGCTTCCCCTTCCTCGCTTTAGCTGTTAGCGGTCTCCACTCTCAACTATTGATGTTTTACGATCACGGTGACTACGAATTAATCGGCCAGACCCAGGATGACGCGATTGGCGAGGCCTTTGACAAAGTGGCCCGTATCCTCGGCCTCGGCTACCCTGGCGGACCTGCCATTGCTCGCGCTGCCGAGTCGGGCGATGCTCATAAGTACCAGCTGCCCAAGGCCAAGCTCAAGACTTCCCCATACGACTACTCTTTCTCAGGCCTCAAGACAGCCGTTTTGCGGGCGGTACAACGTGAAGTCGGTCAGGACTTCACATTTCCGTCGCATCAGCTGCCAGAGCTGCTCTCCGACGCCCAGAAAGCCGACTTTGCCGCTAGCTTCCAGCGCGTCGCCATCGAAACCCTGGTCGACAAGGCCGAGCTAGCCTACCAGCAATACCAGCCAGCTTCTGTTGTCATCGCTGGCGGTGTGGCGGCTAATCAGTTACTACGCCACGAGCTCGCTCAACGATTATCAATCGATATCGACTACGCTCCCATCGAGCTTTGCACCGACAATGCTGCCATGATTGCTAGCCTCGGCTACTTTCACGCTAGCCAAACTTCCCCCTCTGACCCCTATAAGGTCGAGGCCTTACCGAGTCAACCGATGACCGAATCGATCTGGAAATAATGTTGTTGTATTATGCACTACGATACTAATCACCCCCACTTCCTACAATCAGCTGCTTGGCGTAGCTTTCACCAATCGCTAAACCATCACGTCATCGCCAATAGCGGTGATGACTGGTCTTATCTCGCGATTGTCGAACAGACGCTTGGCATCAAACGCCTATACTGCCCCTATGGCCCAACCGTACAGTCTATTTCTGCTCTCGAGTCAGCGATCGCCGATTTACGCCAAGCGGCCCACTTGCTGGGTATCAGTTACCTACGGCTACAGCCGATTGGCATCGAGCTAACAGCCGAGCAGCAGGCATCGCAGGGGCTCCTGCCTATTGCTTACTCCCAGCCAAGCGCCACTTCAATTCTCGACCTCACTAAGTCGACCGATGAATTACTAGCCGGCATGAAGCAAAACACCCGTAATGTAGTACGAAATTATCATAAAAAAGGCCTATCTTATCGCACTAGTCAAGACCCTGCCGATATCAAGCATTTGCTACGGCTCCTCCACCAGATGGCTCAACACAATCAAATATCGATCCATTCCGACAGTTATCTAACTCACCAAGCCACTAGCTTATTACCTATTGGTGCCGCCAAGTTACACTTTATCGACTACCAGTCCGCGACAGTTGCCGCTGCCCTTACCTACCAAGATGATTCGACGGTTTACTACGCCCACGCAGCGGCCGATCATGAGCACCGCAAGCTAAACCCCAGTACTGCACTTGTCGGCGAAATCATGCTGTCAGCTAAGGCCAGTGGTCAGCGCTATTTCGATCTATTTGGCATCACAACCTCTGACGACCCTAGTCATAAGTGGGCTGGTTTTACCAGATTCAAGCAATCGTTTGGTGGCCAAACCGTTTCGCTCAGCGCGACCTACGAAATACCCGTCCGACCACTCACCTATCGTATCTATACTACTTTGCGCCATCTTCGGCCATAGACGGTTGATATAACATCATCATTCACCCTCCCTCACCCTACCGACTCCGATCTCCTATCTACTAGTACCTTGCCCCTGCCCATGCTATACTAGGTAGTGAACACAAACACGTGAAAAAGGAGGCAAACGCACGT
>CAZNOD010000024.1:0-950 GCA_964574585.1 uncultured Candidatus Saccharibacteria bacterium
CGAGCAACCTGCTGGACGTGATCGCCCTGTAAAAACTCTGGCTGGCTAAATAAATTGCCGATACCATTCATATATAGCTCGTCACCAATCGTTGCCAGACCCAAGTTGTGTGTCAGCTCGACTAGACTGTCGACGGCACCACGAATCGCTCGATCAACTTGTGTGTTGTGGGATTGGACCCGAGCCGCTATGGCTCGCGCACCGCGGTCGAGTTTTGGCGTATCAGCTAACTCAGCTTCGGTAATACCGTTGACATAAACCCGGTAGCCCTTGTCGGTTGGCACCCGTCCCGCACTAGTATGGGGCTGCATTATATAGCCAGCATCCTCAAGTCGTCCCATCTCGCTGCGAATTGTCGCGCTTGAAACACCGAATAGCTTGGCCAGTGTGATACTACCAACTGGCGCGGCTATTTCGGCGTACTGTTCGATAATGGCTGATAAAATAGCTAGTTGACGCTCTGTCATATTGCTAATTATAACGCAAGCCTAGCACTCTGGCAAACTGAGTGCTAACAATGATTTGCGAGTCGGCTTTTACTCCTATATACTTTCAACTATGCAGACCACTCACCTATCACCAAATCAAGTACAAACTATCAAAGACTGGCTGGGCAGTGGCTCGATTAATATTTTCGGTCTTCCTTTTGCCGGCAAGGATACCCATGGCAGTACACTTGCAGAAATGTTCGATGCGCCACTACTAGGTGGTGGCGACATTTTGCGCAACAGCGTTATTCCTGACCATGTCAGGGAAATTATCAACTCCGGCGAGCTAGCCCCCACTGATGACTATGTTCGAATCGTTCTTCCTTACCTGTCAAAGCCGGAGTTCAAAAATCGGCCATTACTACTAAGTTCGGTAGGACGTTGGAGTGGTGAAGAGGAAGGAGTGCTAGCCGCCACTGAAGCCAGTCAGCACCCAACCAAGGCTGTCATCTATTTACACCT
>CAZNOD010000024.1:960-8588 GCA_964574585.1 uncultured Candidatus Saccharibacteria bacterium
AGGATGAGGCACGACGACGCTGGAAAGTTTCGCAAGACACGGGGGACCGAGCCGACAGGGCCGATGATAAGGCGGCGGTATTGGAAAAACGATTCGCTGAGTTTCAAGAAAAAACCATGCCAGTCATCGAAGCCTACCGCAAAAAAGGATTATTAATTGAAGTTAATAGCGAAGCCGAAAAAACCCAGGTTCTTCAAAGCATCCTAGCCCGACTGCTGCAAAAAGCGCTCGAGGATTAATCGCTCTCGCATAACCATAAAAGCTCGGCTCGACTTATCGACTTTGCCGAGCCGAGCACGCACCACTCAATTGTCACGCCATAGAATTTCTTAACAGAGGGAATTGCTAGATACGAGCTTTGCTACCGCCATAAGCACTGGCGCCATAACCATACGACTTACCAGCTGCTACTTGGCGACTTTCAGCTTGCTCTTGCAGCCGGAGAGCGTTGACAATCATACCGCCACCGACGACAAACAGCGCCCCAACACCAATATGTTTGAGGAAATCCTTGCGATCCATTGGCTTGTCTAGGAGAGATTTTATAGTGTTTTTCATAGTTTTATTTATTTTTCGCTTATGTTAATTACAGCTTAGCACGACAAAAATCGGATTGCAAGTCAACTATGGAGTTAGCCATTTCTCCGACAAATACACCTCAGTTTGCTCGATTTCTTCTGCTGTCAGTCTGCGATCATAATAGATAATCTCCGCGATGTCGGCACCCATAAAGCGCTCTACCGAATAGCGGCTACCAACTGTTACGCCGTTCAAGCGGTCGTGAGCGTTATTGACACTAGCAATTAAGCTACCGTTTTGCCGCAGCTCAGCCGTGGTCGACGGCGTCATTGCTACGCTAAGCACACTCAGCGGCATCGGTCGTCCGATTGATGCGTAAGAGTAACCCGATGGTGTCCACAAGCCCCATCCTGTTCTGTCAGTTCCATATATTGATCCGATAGCTACCCGATCCGACCCATCGACACCGTCTAATAAAATTGCGCCGTATGCATCGTCAAGTGATGTAACCACAAAGATCGTCATGCCCTGGTCACCAAACATGCCTGTCGTCACTTTCATGGTGTCGCTATTACCATCAAAACGTAATACCGGCCCACCTGTTGGCGTGGCATCGGTAACATATGTTGGCTGACGACTAGCAGTCGCTTGCACGAGATGGCGTCCAGCTTCAGATAAGTCTAGCCACTGGCTAATTGGCTGACCATTGCTTGCCGCCACAGCACTAGCGTCCCACCAAGCGTACAAATTAGCTAGATCAGCCGGAGAGAACTGCGCTGCTGACACTGGCTCAGGATGCACCGACAAGCTGCCAGGAACAACCACACCGTCCCTCATCTGACCGACAAAACTAAGCGGTGTTTCGACCCCATCTTTTATAATCGACCAGGCTGAACCGCTACCCGATGCGCCTGACATTATGAGCTCCTAAAAATCAGCGTGCCATCGGCTGTACCCTCAGGTACCGGATCGTCGCTACCAAGCACCAGCAGCGGGGCGTACTCGGGGTGATCATGATCTGGCATCGGTGCGTTTTCTAGCGCGACTACTCGGCCTTCTAGCAAGTCACGCGCGTCGGATTCGGCATCGATCGCCTCTTCTATCGCGGTCAAGTCGAGAGCTGGTGCCGCTACGGTCTGGCTCGACCCATCGCTCAGCTCAATAATATAATTTGCGCCAGTTGCATCAAGGGTGATGCTAACAATGCTGACGCCGTCCTGCCCCTTTGGGCCTGGTATAGTCGACTGAATCTGGACATCGTCTGCTAAACTATCAAACGTTACCGCTCCTGCTTGGAGCTGACTCGGACCAACCGTACTTGGCCGTAGTTGACCATCGGTCGTGTGGGACTGTAGTAAGTACTGATTGAGGATACTACCCCACTCACCATCGTCTGAACCTGGTACTGGTAGCCTAGCTGCCATTGATTATCTCTATATACCCCTTTGTTTGATATGCTTACCCTATTGTATTATCCATCAAAACTATTGACAAGCGACAACTACTGGTTTGATGATTGCCGAACTGGCATGATGAACCCATCTAGACTACGTCTTGGCGGGCTGTTCAAACGAGCTGGCGATCCTGTATTAACTCGGCTAACTGGCCGCCGGCTACGGCTATAGCTCGCCGCCGTAAACCCGTCTAGGCTGGCCCGACGCCGGCGTTGCGGCGCTGTCGATTGCGATCTATCGCTGTCGGTTTCGTCTGGTGTTATCGATACAATCAGAGTGCTGGTCGTGCTAGCTGGCACCATTGCCAAGCTTCGTCGTACCGCTAGCTTGCCGATTGCACCATCGGTCAATCCCGAATCGACCGGTGACCTGCGGCTCAGCTTCCGATTAGTCAACCATACTATCATGATGCTAGCTTGATACATAAGCACGACCGGCATAGCTAGTAGTGCTTGGTTCAGGGCGTCGGGTGTCGGTGAGATAATAGCTGCTACGATAAATGAACCCAATATTAAATGACGCTGGTACTTCATCATACCGCCAGGTGTCAGCGGCTTGATGGTATTGATAATCGTAATAATTAACGGTAGTTGAAATAGCAAAGCCCCAGCTAACATATAGGTCATAATAAACGAAAAGTAAGAGTCGATTGTCAGCATAGGGTTGATGTTATGCAGGTTGAAGCTTGTCAAAAAGTATAGCGCAGCCGGCAGGCTGATAAAGTAGGCAAACGCTAGCCCAATCAGCGCTAGCCCTAGCGATATTGCGGTGTAAATAATGGCTCGGCGAATATTTACCGGTCGGACAGCTGGCAACAGAAACCTATACAGATGATAGATAAAAATCGGCAAAGCACCAATTGCTCCGACGTACATACAGACCTTGATAATAAAGCTAAAAGCACCGCCAGGCGTTAGATAAACCAACTCGTGCTCATCACCTAGTGGCGCAATCAAAAAGTCGACGATTGAGTCAAAAAACGGATAGGCCAAGCCAGCCATTAGCAAAAAGACTATAGCAATCGAAAATAAACGACCCTGTAGTTCACGGACATGATCCATAAAAGTCGGCAGGGTCGTTTGGTTGTCGGTTGCTTTAAGACTTTTTGTTTTTTGACTTTGACTCATCGTCTTGAATCTCGTCTTTTAGTCCCTTACGTAGCTCCTTAGCAGACGATCCGAGGCTCTTGGCTAGCTCTGGCAGCTTTTTGGCGCCAAATAATAGTAGTAAAATCACCAAGATAATTACTAGTTCTGGTACACCGATATTCGGCACTTTACCCTCCTACCTATTGTTCATAGTGTTATATTCACATATTATAGTATCAGAAATGATAACTCAAGACACAAATCTATATAGCTATCAATATTTCGCTAACTACGGCTGTGGGGCTTACGGCATGGGTGAATATGGTGAGTCCTCCTGTCTAGAAAGCCCTGTAACTGAAACTACCACCGAGGGCTCAGCTCCCCCAGCGTCAGCTGCTGGACTTCCCGATACCGGTATGCCAGTCTACTTATCGCTAGCTGGCGGGGTACTATTAATCGTTATTGGTGTCGTCGTATTGATCACCAGCCGCCGACGCAAAACAAAATCAAAACGCTAAATTCGAACAACTAATCACGCTTGAGCATGACGGTGAATGCTTCCGAAGGTATTTCGACGTTGCGATTTCCATAGGAGGGGCTCGCCCCTCCAACGCTATCACGAAGTGAATTCGTAATAGCGTTTCCTCCCCCTAAAGGTGGCCGAGGGGCCACTGAATAGGTACGCGACTTAAATGATTAGTCACGCTTGAGCATGACGGTGAATGCTTCCGAAGGTATTTCGACGTTGCCGAATTTCTTCATGCGTTTTTTACCTTTGGCCTGCTTGGCGAGCAATTTCTTACGCCGTGACACGTCACCGCCGTATAGTTTAGCTGTCACATCTTTGCGATAGGCTGAAATATCCTCACGGGCAATAAACTTACCGCCAATCGCCGCTTGCAAACTAACTTGAAAAGCCTGACGAGGCACGACTTCCTTTAGCTTCTTGACAACCTCCCGACCCAAGCCATCGGCTTCACTGCGGTGTGTCATGACACTTAGCGCATCGACCATCTCACCACCAACGTAGAAATCAACTTTTACCAAATCTTCGGCATAATAGCCACCTAGTTCGTAGTTAAAGCTACCGTAGCCACTAGTGACACTCTTGAGCTGATCATAAAAATCAGTTAACAGATTAGCTAGTGGCGCATCAAAGCTGATTAAGGCTCGCTGATCGATATAGCTGAGATTATTTTGTCGCCCGCGCTTGCTGACAATCAGCTGAATAACGCCGCCGACATAGTCTTGAGGAACGATAATCTCACCCTTAATCCACGGTTCGCGAATCTCGGCGATTAAAGTCCGATCTGGTAGCTCGGCCGCACTTTTGATATTAACCTCTTCGCCACTATTGAGCGTCACCTGATAGTCGGTGCTTGGATTGGTGACGACTAGGTCGAGGTCATACTCACGTTCGAGGCGCTCACGGATAATATCCATATGCAACAACCCCAAAAAGCCAATTCGAACCCCAAAGCCTAGCACGGGTGAATTCTCTGGTTCAAACTGCAGAGCCGAGTCGCTCATAGCTAATTTTTCGATAGCATCCTTGAGATCATTGTAGTCTTCGTTTGATACCGGAAAAAATCCAGCGTAAACAAACGGCTGGACATCCTTATAGCCGGGTAGGGGCTGCGTCGACATCGCCCGCTTAGTAGTAACAGTATCGCCAACCTTGGCATCACGTGTTGTTTTTAAGTTGGTAACGATATAGCCAATTTCACCGGTCTCGACTGCTGGTCCAGGTCGCATTTCTGGCTGCAGAGCACCGACTTCAAGCGCTAGTCCACTAGCACCAGTTGCTAGCATCTCAATAGTGTCACCTTTCTTTATTGAACCGTCGACCAACCGTGTGTACAGAATCACACCTCGGTAGTCGTCGTAATAGCTGTCAAATATTAGTGCTCGCGTGTCGGCCTGCTTGGTTGAAGCAGCTGGGGCTGGAATTCGTTCGACAATTGCATCAAGTACTTGGTCAACGTTTTCGCCAGTCTTGGCGCTAATTTTGATAATATCGGACTCGGTGCAACCGAGTAGGTTAATCACTTCCTTTGAAACTCGCGGCACATCGGCGGCTGGAAGATCAACCTTATTTAGCACTGGTATAATTGTCAGATCTTGCTCCATCGCCAAATAGACATTGGCCAGTGTCTGGGCCTGAATGCCCTGCGAAGCATCAACCACTAGAATTGCTCCTTCACAGGCCTGTAGGCTACGCGATACCTCGTAACTAAAGTCGACGTGGCCAGGGGTATCAATTAGGTTTAGGTCATGGTCTTTGTAGCGCATCCGAACTGGCTTGAGCTTGATAGTAATACCTTTTTCGCGCTCCAGCTCCATACTGTCGAGTAGTTGTGATTTCATGTCACGCTGCTCAACCGTCCCAGTCATTTCCATCATCCGATCTGCTAACGTCGACTTGCCGTGATCAATATGCGCGACAATACAGAAATTACGTATCTTCACACCGCTCATCGTTTCACCCTCGCAAAAGCTATCCTGTATAGCCTATCAACCACCGGCTTAGCCTCGGGTAGGTGCATTTTGTAGCAAATAAACAAGTAAACAGCACTACTGACGACGGTAATCGTGGCAAATTTTGGTAGAGTCGACGATAGGCTAAGGTCGGTGCTTTGCAGCTGCAATAGTTGAACCATAAAATAAGTCACTATAGCCATAAAGCCGGTTGCGCTCAGCATTCGCAACATGGCGTGTACCATCACCTTATCGAACAAACCACCAATCAGTCGGTGGTTGATGATGGTAAATAGTATCACTACCTCGATAACAGCTACAATCGACTGTGCATAAGCCAGACCATACGGACCCCAGCCAAGCTGCTGAGTAAACCAAATCGCTAGGATGACATTAATCGCAATTGATACAAATGAAATATATAGCGGCGTCTTGGTGTCTTGCTGAGCATAAAACGACCGGGCTGCAATATGATAAACCGTCCGAAAGAATATCGCTACCACCAACGCTCCAAGGATGCCAGCTGTCAGCGGATCACCACCCTTCATCACGAAACTAACCACATAGCCACGTCCGAAATAGGCGATCGCTGCTACAGGCAAGGCTAGCCAGACAATCACTCGGATGATCCGCTGTAGTTCAGTCCGAAAAAGCTGTGGCTTACCGGCGCTAAGGTGCTCAGTCATACTAGGGAAGGCTGCCGTGCTAATTGCCACGCCAATCAAGTTGATCGGCATCATGTGTAGCGCCGAAGCCTGCTGATAGGCACGCATTGTACCCGACGCCATGCGCGAAGCAAGATTCATCTCGACTAAGCCAATAATATAGTCCATTCCCTGATCGAGCGAGCGTGGTGGTAGTAGCCTAAGTACTTTACGGAAGCCTAGGTTACGCCAGTAAATCTTGAATCGATAATCAAAGCCAAGACCAATCAATCCAATCGAGCTAACCAGCAACTGCATAATTGATCCGAGCACTACACCTAGGGCCACGCCCATGATTCCACCGTCAAATACTTTTACACCAAACAGCTCAATACCGTTTGTAAAAAACAGCGCTCCGATGATAATACCGATGTTATAGATGGTTGGCGCCAAGGCGTAAAAAGTAAACCGGCCAACCGCCTGCTGCATGCTAGCGATCACTGTAGCGATCGCGAATAAGAATGGGTTGACGGCAATCACCCGCATCATACTAGTAGCTAAGCTACGACCCGACTCATCGAGCCCAGTACCGACAATGTGCCGCACTAGTGGATCAGCAAATATAATTATCAACACACTGGCCACTAGAGTCACCAGTGCCATAAAGTTAATCATGCTCGAGCTCAGTTGCCAGGCTGATTTCTTGTTACCGGTCGATAACCGCTGATTGAATACCGGTATAAACGTGACGCTTAGCGCGCCCGACACCAGTATAAAGAACATAAAATCTGGGATGGTAAACGCCGCCGTGTAAGCGTCGATACCAACCTTGTAAGTGTCGTAGTAAAGACCATTAAGGATTCGGTCGCGGTACAGGCCTAGCAGGCTACCTATCAGCAAAGACCCTGACAGCAACCAAGCGGCTGACTGTATCGTCAGCCGCTGGTTGGCTCGGGCTACTACTGAACGGACTCGTCCCATGTACTATTCCTTAGGCGCTAAATCGTAAAGCCTAGCCTCTTTTGGTAATACTGCATCCTTGAGGATCGACAATGACTCATCCTCATCAAGCGTTTCTTTCTCAAGTAACTCTTCGACCAATCGATCGAGTACTTTACGGTTGTGGCTGTCAGCAATCACTGCCTCGGCTCGCTTGGCAGCTTCCTGCATCAGCGCCTTGACCTCTTGGTCAATTAGCTCAGCGGTCGCATCGGAGTATGGCCGTTCGTGGGTGATTTTATCGAACACCATACCACCATTGTCTTCGTGGAATACTTGATCGCGCAGCTTACCACCCATTCCTTGCTCTATCACCATGTCGCGAGCAATTTCGGTGGCCTTACGCAAGTCCGATCCAGCGCCAGTGGTAATGCCGTCGTCACCATAGATGACTTTTTCAGCCACTCGACCGCCGAGGGCTCGGGCCAGGATGTCCTTGAACTCGT
>CAZNOD010000025.1:0-4373 GCA_964574585.1 uncultured Candidatus Saccharibacteria bacterium
TTATTTTAAGTTATTAAAAAGTGTCTGAAACATCCTATAAATCGTAAAAAAAACCAAAGACGGGACACCACCGATATATATCTAAAACGACTTTAAGACAACTTATGAAATCGATCCTGAGAAAAAGAAGGTTATAGCAGAGTTGAAAAAAGCCGTTCGATCGGCCGACACAGTCTGGCTCGCCACCGATGAGGACCGTGAGGGTGAGGCAATTGCCTGGCATCTCTGTGAGGTGCTTGGTCTTGATCCCAGCACCACCAATCGTATAGTTTTTCACGAGATTACTAAAGACGCCATTCAAGCCGCAATCGAAAACCCCCGTACCGTCGACATGGACTTAGTACAAGCTCAGCAAGCTAGGCAAATTCTCGATCGGATAGTCGGTTTTGAGCTCAGCCCAGTCGTGTGGCGTAAAGTACCGGGCGGTAAAAGCGCTGGCCGCGTCCAGAGCCCAGCCGTCCGACTGATAGTCGAGCGTGAGCAGGAAATTGCCAAATTTGAAGGTGATAGCTCATTCAAGGTATCGGCACTATTCCATCATGACAATCAAGAGTTTAAGGCCGAGCTGAAATCAAAACTAGCCAATGAGGATGAGGCTAGGTCGTTTCTTGAGTCTTTGGCAGACGCCAGTTTCACAGTAGCCGACGTCAGCAAAACACCTGGCACTCGCAACCCTAGCGCGCCTTTTACTACCAGCACTCTACAGCAAGAGGCCAGCGCCAAGCTAGGTTACGGCTCAAAAGCTACAATGACAGCCGCTCAGAAGCTCTACCAGGACGGTAAAATTACTTATATGCGTACTGACAGTGTCAATTTGTCAGGACAGGCAATAGCGGCTGCTACCGAACATATCAAGCGACTATATGGTCCCGAATATTCGACTGTTCGCAAGTTTAAGACCAAAAGCGCTGGCGCCCAAGAAGCTCACGAGGCAATTCGACCAACCGATATATCACGCGAAACAGCTAGTAATAATGAATATGACCAGAAGCTATACGACTTAATCCGTCGCCGCACCTTGGCTAGTCAGATGAGTCCAGCCAAGCTCGAAAAAACAACCGTCACCATCGCCATATCAACTCGAGACGAGGTGCTCGAGGCTAAGGGTGAAGTCGTGGTGTTTGACGGCTTTTTACGAGTCTACGGCGCAGCCAAAGACGAGCTATTGCCACCACTGACCGTAAACGATCGCTTAGGCAGCAGCGAGATCAGCGCTCGTCAAATTTTTGCTAAGCCGCCGGCTCGTTATACCGAAGGTAGTCTAGTCAAAAAACTCGAAGACCTTGGTATTGGCCGACCGAGTACCTACGCTACTATTATCGACACTATTCAAACCCGTGGCTACGTCGAAAAAGGCGATGGTGAAGGTGAGCCACGCGACGTCGTTGTTTTGTCGCTACTTGATAGTGGTGTAGAGCGTGAGGTGGTTCAAGAAAAAACCGGCTCAACACGCGGCAAACTACTACCAACTCCAGCTGGCGAGCTGATCGCTGGATTTTTGACCGATCATTTTGAGCCAATTGTTGACTACAGTTTCACCTCAAAAGTCGAAGAGCGTTTTGACAATATTGCCGAGGGCTCACTCGACCGCAACAAAGCCTTGATGGACTTTTATAAGCCGTTTCACAAGCTAATAGAAGGGTCGGGCGATATCGATCGTAGTAAGGTTGGCAGCAACCGCGAAGTTGGAATCGACCCCAAGTCGGGCAAGACTATTTATGCTCGTTTCGGCCGCTTTGGCCCGATGCTACAGCTCGGCCACCAGGACGAAGACGATAAACCCGACTTCGCACCGCTACCTAAAGGCACCAAGATTGACACAGTCACGCTCGAGCAAGCCATAGAAGCCTTCAAGCTTCCACGACTACTTGGCGAGACGGCCGACGGCCAGCCAATCCGAGCCAACATTGGCCGCTTTGGACCGTTTATACAGGTTGGCAACAAAACCAAGACCAGCAAGCCGCTCTACGTCAGTCTCAAAGAAGACGATCCACACACGATTAGTTTAGAGCGTGCACTCGAGTTATACGACGAGAAGCTAAAAAGCGAAGCCGCCAAGAATATAGCTGATTTTGGCGCTATAAAAGTACTCAACGGTCGCTTTGGTCCATACGTGACCGATGGTAAGAAAAATGCCAAGATACCAAAGGATACCGATCCTGCCAGCATCGATGAGGCTGCCGCCAAAAAACTCTTAGCCGAGGCTCCTGCCAAGAAGGGTCGTGGCCGACGGACCGCCAAACGCAAGCAATAAGCACTCGAACAGCTAGCCTTGCTGTCGAGTAGTGTGGTAGTATTAAAACTAGTTATGCTAAGAAATCGTGGCTTTACCATGGTAGAGATACTAATCGTCATCGTAGTCATCGCGCTACTAGCCTCGATTGTCGTCTTGTCTTACAACAATAGTCAGCGCCAAGCTGCTAACAGTATCGTTATGGCATCGGCTCGTCACGGCTCGGAGGTACTTGAGATACAATTTGCTCGCCAACGTGACTATCCACCAAACTTAGCTGGTACTGAGTACGTGCCAACAGATGGCGTTGCGACTGCATTATGGACCAACGCCCCCGTCGTCCGGACTTACAGTCCAGGCTTTTTGACTCCTGATCAAAACACTCAGCTATTCCTCAATAGCTGCAACGCTAACGTGCCACTGGAGGTCGGCTCAAAAACCTACTTTACTTCTTGTGGCTTTGCAGGCAATAGCGTTAACGTTCATGTCAAAGGTAAAGCTGGGTCAAACGCTCTTATCCAGGGACCAGTGATCTCTCGTGAAGCCGCAGCTTCAGAAATGGTCTGTGGTATACCCGAATGTGCAGCGATAGCCGAAGAAATTTTCCAACAGTTTGAAGCCCAGGGTGGATCATGGCCACTAGTATCGAGTGGTACCGCCGTTACTCTGCCAGAGCCAGACCAAGTTACCGCTACCGGTCCAGCTACCCGATATTGTATTGAGACACGGTCAGAGCGCTACGCTGATATTGTAGCTCACATCAAGTCCGAGGATACCGTCCTAAGTGAGGGCCCGTGCCCAGACGACCCAGAGCTGCACTACCCATGATTGACTTGATATAGTCTATGTTGTCAGGCTAAACACACTTGGTCTATATATAAAGCACCAAAAAACTTTTTACCATAAGCACCAAACATGTGCTATAATATTTGTATCTGAGCGAAGAACCGAGTTAGCTCGTGTTGTTCCGAGGAGGTAGGTACCAAAGAGGGTATAAAATACAAAATATAGAAGCTGTTGACATATGTCATCAAAGATTCTATAATCTGATATAAGTTTAATTCAAAACAATACGGTGAGGCAGAGAGGATCTTATCTAGAAAATGGATGCAACAACACAAACTGACACGTCCGTCACAATTAAAAATGCCGTAGAGGCTGCTCTGGCAATCATCGACCAGGACCGCGAACGTGAAATTATATCACGCCGCTTTGGACTGTACGACCGCAAAGAGACCCTTGAGCAAATCGGTGAAATGCTTGGCATTACCCGTGAACGTGTCCGTCAGCTTGAAAAAGCTATCCTAATTCGACTCAAAATAGCCGCCGAGGAGAGTCGTATTCCTAGCATCCATGACTTCGAGCGGGTCATTATCCGTGACTTGTCAGAAAATGGCCGTGTTGGTCGCGTCGATGATGTCGCCAGCCGCCTAGTGTCGACCGATCCAAAATCAGCCAACAGCCATTTAACATTCCTAGCCGAACTATCACCGAAACTAACTGTTGTTACTGAAAACGACAACTACTATCAAGCCGTAGCGATTGCCGAACAAGGTGACGAAAAATCGATTAAAAAGCAGGTCGATGAAATCGTCAAGACTATCAAAAAGCACGGCGCACCAGTCAACATTGAAACCCTTCATAGCCAGCTTGACTACGAACACCCGAGCAATGTCCGTGGCTTAGCTAGTGTATCTAAGCTGCTAGCCCACCTAAAAGACATGTGGGGTCTAACTAAGTGGCCGACCGTTAATCCAAAAAATATTCGTGATAAAATTTACGTTATCCTGGCCGATGCCGGTAAGCCAATGCACTTTTCTGATATCGCTAAGGCTATCAAGAACAGTGACTTCAAGCGTAAAAATGTCACCACCCAAGCAATCCACAACGAACTCATCAAAGACAGCCGTTTTGTCTTGATTGGACGCGGCATCTACGCGCTCGGCGACTGGGGTTACAGCAAGGGAACCGTTAGCGACATTATAGCCGAGGTGCTCAAGGAGTCGGGTGAGCCCTTGCACCGTGACGAGATTGTCCGCCGTGTCATCAAGAAGCGCCTTGTCAAAGAAACCACCATTCTACTCAATCTGCAGAGCAAACCGCAATTCAAGCGTGTCGCCAAAGCGACTTACGCGCTAGC
>CAZNOD010000025.1:4473-8492 GCA_964574585.1 uncultured Candidatus Saccharibacteria bacterium
ACCATCCCGCTTGCATTTTACCTCTGTTAGTGGTATTATCTAGCAAGATGAATGTTATCGCTTGGTTTGTACAATTGCTGATACAGCCTTACGTCTGGATACCAGCATCTTTGATTCTGTTTTACTTAGCTTGGCGTAATACTCAGTCGACTAGGGCTATTAAGGACATCGAGAGCACTCTCCTAGTGCTCGAAATACCGCGCACTAACGATAAATCTGAGCTAGCCGCCGAACAGCTATTCGCTAGTTTGCATGGTATATTACGCGATCCAAAAGAGCTCAAAATGAACAATGGCATGCAAGAGCATCTAAGCTTTGAAATTGCTTCGGTAGGTGGGCGTATTCGATTTTATGTTTGGGTCCCGCGAGCCCTACAGAGTTTCGTTGAAGGTCAGATTTATTCACAGTATCCAACCGTCCAAATTCATGCTGCCGAAGAAGACTACGTGACCCACGAGCGTCAACATAGCGTTATACATACTTCAGAAATAGTCTTGACCGAAAGAGAATTCCTGCCAATCAAGACCTTTCAAAACTTCGAAGTTGACCCCCTGGCTGGTATTACTGGTACGCTAGCCAAGCTCGAGGATACCGATGAGGAAATCTGGATTCAGATCTTGGTTCGACCGGTCGAGGATAGCTGGCACAAGGCGGCTGAAAGCTGGATCAAATCGGTACGCACCGGCAACGCGATGGCGATGTTCTCCTCGGGGTTAGATATATTTGATATACGCTGGATTGGCATGCTGATTGAAGCACTTTGGAAACCGCCGGAGCAGGGGACTGGTAAGGATGGTACCAAGGAGCTGTCTGATCGTGAAAAAACTCGGATTGCCGAGGCCGAAAAAAAGGCCAACAAGCTAGGCTACCAAGTAAAAATTCGCGTTGCCGTACTAGGGGAGAGCCAGACCAACGCCCGT
This sequence comes from uncultured Candidatus Saccharibacteria bacterium, assembly GCA_964574585.1. GTDB lineage: Bacteria > Patescibacteriota > Saccharimonadia > Saccharimonadales > Saccharimonadaceae > SZUA-359. The sequence goes on from CAZNOD010000025.1 coordinate 5,394, forward strand.
CTGCGCATGCAGGCAATTGTCGGCACCTTCAAGCAATTTAACAGCACAAATCTTAACGGTTTCAAGATAGCTCGCGACAGCTTCCATAAGGAAGACCTCGCCAAGTATAAGGCACGTCTATTCAACGATAGGGGATACATCCTCAATATCGAAGAGGTGGCCTCGGTGTTCCACTTACCCCATACTAATGTTGAGACACCAAACATCGTCTGGGCTAGCAACAAAACCGCCGAACCGCCAGCTGCGCTACCAGTCATTACAGGTAATCCAGCAATCGACGAAAACATCTCAGCTTTTGGTTTGACCGACTTCCGTGGCGTCAATCACCAGTTTGGTATGCTGCGCTATGATCGGTCACGTCACGTTTATATCATTGGTCAAACTGGTGCTGGTAAGTCGGGCACCCTAGAGCTATTTGCCTTGAGCGACATTTTCCATAACCACGGCTACGCTATCATCGATCCGCATGGTGATTTCGCTATCGACAATCTGAAATTCATACCGGCCAATCGACTACAGGACGTCGTCTACTTCAACCCAGCCGACACCGCTCATCCGCTCGGCTTTAATCCACTAGAGGTAACCGACCCCAATATGAAGAGTAATATATCGTCTGAGGTTATCGGCGTCTTAAAGCGAATGTTTGGCGAGTCGTGGGGCCCACGGCTGGAATATATACTGCGCTATACTATTCTGGCGCTCCTTGATCGTCCCGAGCCAACCATGCTCGATATTACGCGGATGTTGACCGACAAGAAGTTTCGCAAGGAGACTCTGACACACTGCACCGACACTGTTGTCTTACAGTTTTGGAACGTCGAATTTGCGTCCTGGAATGACAAGTTTCAGGCTGAAGCTATCGCACCGGTACTCAACAAGGTAGGGGCCTTTACGGCCAATCCAATCATCCGTAATATTATCGGTCAACCGAAAAGTACCTTCAATATCCGTCGAATGATGGATGAGGGTAAGATATTAATTGTCAATTTATCAAAAGGATTGATAGGGGAGGACAACGCCAGTATACTCGGATCCTTCCTAGTTACTAAAATCCAACTAGCTGCCATGAGTCGTAGTGACATCGCTAATATCGAAGACCGGCGACCATTTTATTTATATGTCGACGAGTTTCAGAATTTTGCCACCGATAGCTTTGCCACCATCTTGAGTGAGGCGCGTAAATACGGCCTCAACCTAACCGTTGCCAACCAATACATATCTCAGATGAGTGAGCCAGTCCGAGATGCGGTGTTTGGCAACGTCGGCACGATAATTAGCTTCCGAAGCTCTGCTGACGACGCACCAATCCTAGCCAAGCAATTTGAGCCGCAATTCGAAGCGGGCGACTTACTGCAGATGCATAATCGCAACTTCATAATCAATATGGTGATAAATGGTGAAAAGGCTCCAGCCTTTAGCGCTCGGACGCTTAATTTGCCGCCACCGCAAACCGATTTGACACATAATATTATCGAACAAACTCGAGCTTTATATAGTCGTCCGCGAGCTGAGATTGAACAGGATATCAATCAGCGCATCCATAGCAGCAGAAACACTGATCAGCCAGCCGGGTCACCATCTCGACCCACCAATCAGTCAGCAACAACCCCAGATACAACCCAGTCCCAGGTGGTAAAATCTACTAACGACAGCGACGATAGTAAGCCAGCTCCCAAAAAGCGCACCCGCTCGCGTAAACGACGCAAGCAAACCACTGATACGGCTGAGCAGCCAGTTGAGCCAGCCAAAGCCGATGACAAGCCAAAGGCGAGCGCTAGCAAGAGCGAGACTAGCAATAAAGCCAAGCAAGCTGACGAAGATCCAACCTTGCTAAAAGTCCGTTAAGCGATATAGAACATATATCGAACTTAGTTATTATAGTTATTTATTACTGAAATTCTAAATGTATCAGCCAACTTGGACAGAAACCGCTGTCTATCGGCGCCGGTCGAACCAAGTAAGCAGGTGAGACTGATCGACATGATAGTTAGCGGAGGGCAGCGACAATAAGTCGCGGTCAGCGAACTAATTTATGCATTAATTAGACGATAGAGTAGTCATGATTTTAAGATTGACTTAACGTCGCACAATGTAGCTTTTACGACTTACGTATATAAATTTATCGTTGACTTACTAGTCACGCCCTCCGACTGCTAACAGGGGAGTTCGCTGCTATATACCGGTAGATTGTCTATGCTACTCATTCGTTAAGCTACTCTACAGCTTAAAGCTCAACCAAGCAATATCCAAGCTCTATTGTGGTATTTTCTACAGGCTGGTGTGACCTCGTTGCGTGGTCTTGGATATCCACAGTTAGCTTTTACAAGTTGCCAGCTGGCACATTTGCATTTTTTTCATTTTGTTATTTTACTCCCCTGCCTTGCACCCCTACACTGTCATATTTGCTTTTTTTGCGTTTTGGTATTGTTGTATAGTTTTTTTTGATTCTACACTATAAATAGAACATAACTAGAACACGAGCAGACTAGGGCCCTAGTCTACTGATAATAAGCTTGCCCACTGACTCGAACGTCGACATACTTAATCGCCCGCCTCTGCTTGGCAAGATACTTAATGGCGCGTGCTGCATCCTCGGACTGAGCCCCTACTGGCCTATCGACTGTCATCTTGATAATATCCTTGTTGGCCAGTGCAAATTCGACCTGTCTCGTACCCGTCGATGGAATGATAACTTGACGAACGTCGATGTCGGCATCGTGTAGCCAGCCAACCGCTTGCCCGACAAACACCAAGAAGCGACTACTAGTCACGCTGCTAGTAGTCTGATCGACGTCGATGCCGCTCTGATCAACAATCTTAACTGCCGGTTCGTCGAAATAGTTGTAAGCAAAGATGATTCCATTGCGGTCAACGTACTGCTTATTAGAATCAATCGTCCAGCTAGCTATTGGTTCACGGACCTTGAACCTGATATGCGTTTTACCAAAACCGTCAGGAACAACCGATTCGATTGATGCCAGCTCACGAAAGCCTGCTTGCTGCAGATAACCGACCAATGTTGGTTGATCGATTACGGCTCTTAGTCGCTGCAAGGGGCGGGCGTTGAAATAATCTTGAACCGCTCGGTTATATTCGGCC
>CAZNOD010000026.1:0-7298 GCA_964574585.1 uncultured Candidatus Saccharibacteria bacterium
TAACACTCAATCATCCCCGCAAAACCAATCAACCATGACGCCAGAGCAGGCGATGGACGACATCCGATCCAATTTGCGAGCTCGCGTTACCAAGCAAGCTAAGCAAGTTCGCAACAGCCGACACTTCATACCAATTGCGGCCGCCATCCTGGTGATGCTGCTGTTTGTACTCCTGCAGTATAACCGCTTGATTATCGCCAATGTCCAAGCCTACGTTAGCCCTGGGGCAGTCGAGCCAAGCAATGTCATAATCGACCCCAATACCGACCTCGTCGTCAGCCCAGAACCGCGCTTGATATTGCCCAAAATTAACGTTGATGTGCCAGTTGTCTGGGACGCCAAGCCAGATAACGACTCACAAATGAAGGCCATGGAAAAGGGAGTTGCCTGGTTCGGCATACCGGGCGCCAACTCGAAGCCCGGCCAAATTGGCAACACCGTGCTGTCGGGCCACTCGAGTAACGACTGGCTCGATAACGGAGAGTATAAGTTTATCTTTGCCCGACTCGAACAAATGAAAAAAGATGACACCATCTATATCAACTACCAGGGCACTCGCTACACCTACGTTGTAACGCGCACTGAGACGGTCAAACCAACCGATGTTGACGCCCTGATTTACGAGACCGACAAACCGATGCTGACACTTATCACCTGTACACCACTTGGTACAGCCTTAAACCGCTTCTTGGTAACGGCCGAGCAAGTCAGCCCCAGCCCAAGCGAGGCCAAAGCCAAACCAGCTACTAGTGATAGCGGAGCAAACGTCGAGATGCCAGGCAACTCGCCAACCTTTCTTCAGCGTGTATTTGGTGGCTAGAAAAGCTGGACGCGGAGCAGCGACTGTTGCTTATCGTTAACTGGCGACACAAAGTATAGATACTTACCACTCTTGGTTAATAGCGGTATTTGGTTTTTTCCTATATCACCAATGAAGCTACCATTTTGGCCGTCAAACTCGTAAATTCGCAGTTCATCGTCACGACCACTCCAGATATGAAAATCGTCTAGCCAAGTCAGCTGTGACTTAACAGGTGACTCACCGCGCACCGTAGCCGAATCGACCGACAAGTGCTCGAGATCGTAAGTGGTAAATGATGACTTATGCTGAGCAACAACAAAGCGTTCGGTCGGTGAAAAGTCTAGATACTCAACACCATCCTCTAAATTGATGGTAGCAATACTCACTGGAGTCAACGCTTGATTATCGTCGCTTGGATGCAGGCTCAAGCGGCTAATCTCGACCGTGCTGCCATATTGGACTACCAAGTATTGATCGTCAAAATACTCGCCAGTTCTCAGGCGCAGACTTGGCGAGCCATTATCATAATATGTCTGGATGGTCTTGGTGCGGTCAGCGCCAGGTGTGTAGTAACCGGTCGAGCGGCTTTTTTCCTCTTTGTCATAGGTGGTCGTAAAGGCAATCACGCCCTGTAGGCTCTGTGACAGGCTAGCTATGTTGGTTGCTATCGGCTCGGGCACCGTGCTGTCTTCATAAGCGACGCGATATAGTGAGTTTTTGCTTAAAACATAAACATGCTTCGAGCTCCGAGCGTCAAATAACACCTGCTGAACTGGCGTATTATCAGCAAACAAACTACTGATATTAACTGACCGGGCCGGCTCTCTAGTATCGACTACTAGCCATTGGCTAGACTTGCCGGCCGACACCTTAGCTAGAAGGCGATTGGCAGTCTCGTCCCAACTAATAAGCTCTATCTTAACAACCGACGAGCTATCACCGGCAACAACCAGCCGCTCGGGTATCTCGACTGTTTTCTTGCTTGGCTGACTCAATCCGGCATCAATAATATCAACCCTGGGCTGGTTATCATCAGGCAGCAGGGCTAGCTTGTTCTTTTTGTACGCTGGCAAAGACTGGTCGATTTGCTGATAGGTAAATTCGGTAGTTGGCTCTAATTCATCTGGCACTAGCATAACGTAATTGAGCCAGTGAACCGTGCCTGGGTCGACGGTAATAGTTTTCTGCCATGGGCGATAACCATCACGATTAATAACCACCGTATGCGACCCACTCGTGGCTGATAATCGAGTAGCGGTTTTGCGTGATAGCACTCGGTTGTCAAAAGTTACTGTTGCTCCGCTCGGCTTACTTTCAAACTGCACTAGACCACCCTGTTCGAGTGACCGGTCGGCAGCATTGAAGCGGTAGCCCTGGATAAACAGTAGTAGTATTGTCAACGACACTAATACCACCAGGGTCATGGCGGTATAGACTATTATTAGACGAACTGTCTGAGCACGGGGGCTACGTGAACGATGCATATCGATAATTATACAATACCGGGCCAATAATTTCGCCCTTGCGATAGCCGTAGGCTTTATACTATTATATAGCTATACAAGCGAGGCCAACAAAAGGGGAGTCATGAAACAACAGACAGTCACAATAAACGGAACCGTATACGACAAAGTCACCGGCATGCCAATTCGTCACAGTGGCACATCGACTGGTCGGTCACAATCATACGCATCAGCAATTCATCAAACTACACAAAAATCAACCACCTTGCAGCGCAAATACGTTACCGCGCCAGCAGCGAAGATAAAACCAACTCCGACAGCCGCTGCTGCGCCAGCTGTCGAGCATCAGCGTTCGTCAATGATAAACAAATACGCCAAACCAGCAGCCGCGCCAGCAACAGCGACAACAGCTAATCGTCCAGTTCAGAGCCAGGCTACACCCAAGCCTAATATGCAACCACGAACCGGTCGAACAACTAGGGTTATTAATGACTTTGGGCCGGTCACTCACCCAATAGTCGCTAAGCAGACGCAGACCCTCGAGTCCAACAAGCGCCCAGCGGCCACCATGCCAAAGCCATCTGATATTATCAAAGCTGAAGCTACTCAAAAAGCTCTCGAAGAAGCGCCATCGCACAATCGTCGACAACGGCCAAAGCGACAAAAAAAGCCCAAGAATCGCTTTGCCAACTTCATGTCGCTAGCTTCAGCTGGCACCGCCTTATTGCTAATTGCTGGTTACTTCACTTATGTCAATATGCCAAACCTATCGGTTCGGGTCGCGGCGGCCCAAGCCGGTGTTGAAGCAACCTATCCCGGCTACCACCCCAGTGGCTACAGCCTATCGGGTAAGATTGCTTTTGACGACGGCCAGGTATCAATGCGTTTTGCCTCTAACGGAACCGACCAAGCCTACACACTCAAGCAAAGCAACTCGGCTTGGGATTCAACAGCTGTACTAGAAAACTATGTTCAACCACTAGCTGGTGAAGATTACACTACTAGCACAGAAAGTGGACTGACTGTCTATACTTTTGACGGTAGCAACGCCGCTTGGGTAAACGATGGTATCCTCTACACAATTGAAGGTGACGCACCATTGTCGACCGATCAGATTCGACAAATTGCCGTCAGTTTATAGGTCTAATTAGCGACCAATAGGTAGGAATTTCTTATGCACCTCTGCCAAGTGCTATAATATCAATATGATTCGTACCCGTTTTGCCCCTAGTCCAACTGGCTTTTTGCACGTTGGTGGTATTCGTACCGCCTTGTTTGCCTACCTAGTAGCCAAGCAAGCCAACGGAGCTTTTGTATTGCGCCTAGAAGATACCGACCAAAAACGCGAAGTGCCAGGCTCTCGTGAGCATTTACTGTCTAGCTTAAAGGCAATTGGCATCGACTATGACGAAGGTCCAGACAAGCCTGGTGACTACGGACCATACGTTCAGTCGGAGCGCCTCGAGCTGTACCGAGAGGCTGCTCGCCAGCTTATCGAGCAGGGGAGGGCTTACGCCGACCCGTATAGCGCCGCTGAACTCCAAGCTCTGCGAGAAGCAGCCAAGGCAGAGAAGCGAGCTTTTCGCTACCGTGATCACCGTCCAGATAATCTGCGTCAGCTAGCTGATCAATGGGACGGCAGTCAACCGCTCCGTTTTAAGTCAGACCCAAAGCAGTACACTTACCACGATGAGGTTATGGGTGATATTACCACCGATCCGGAGGTAATCGATGATTTTATCTTGATGAAACCAGATGGTTACCCAACTTACAACTTCGCCCATATTGTCGACGACACCGCGATGGGTATTACTCATGTGATTCGCGGCCAAGAATTCATATCGAGCATGCCCAATTATCTCAACCTTTACGAGGCACTCGGCTTTGACATGGAGCCATCGGCGACTCGGCACGAACGCTCGCTGCCTACATTTGCTCATCTGCCGCATATAATGAACGAACAAGGTAACAAAAAGCTTGGTAAGCGTGACGGCGCTAAGGATGTGCTTGATTATATCCGTGATGGCTACTTGCCGGAGGCTATGCTCGCCTTTATCGCCACGCTTGGCTGGAACGATGGCACCGAGCAGGAGGTGTTTACCAAATCAGAGCTGATCGAAAAGTTTAGCCTTAGTCGCATTCAACGCTCGGGGGCTCGCTTCGACGAACGACGTCTACTGTGGATGAATGGTCAGTTCATCCGCCAGCTTGATATCGATGATCTCGAAGTTAGAGTCGAGCATTTCTGGCCAAAAAGTGCCGCCAAAGCCGACCCAAAATATCGATCCGATGTCCTCCGCCTAGCGCAAGACCGCCTAAAGACCCTCAAGGACCTCGATACATTGACGGCTTACTTTTTTGAAACACCGAAGCGTAATGATGAACTAATCACCAGCAATAAGCAGCTCAAAAAACTATCTGACGAAGAGCGTCAACAGCTGATCGCTATAGCTATCGATAGCCTGCAGACAATTGATGATTGGTCCGCCGATAATATTCAAGCTACGCTCAACCAACTGCTCGAAACAACTGGCCAAAAACCTGGCGTATTATTTAGTCTAATCCGCATCGTCGTGACTTGGGCGCCGTTTAGCCCTGAACTAGACAGCACCCTAGCACTACTTGGTCGCGACACTACCCTCAGTCGCCTACAAAAAGCCTTAGATTAAGCCCCGAGCAGGCTCATCAGTGGTACAATAGCTCTAAGCATGAGCAAGATTGCCAAAATTTTTTCACGCCTACGCAAAACCGTCAACCAGCAGCCAGTGGTTGGCTATGGCCTGGTAGTTATTGGCTTGATTACGTTTGGTTGTCTAGCTTTTCTGATTTGTGGGTTATTATCCCCTCAGCCAGTCGAAGCGCCCGATATCGTCATTACTAAAAAGCCCGACCCCGTATACTACTCGCCCTTGACTGGCAAAAAAGTCAAATCTGAAGCCGCCACCAAGCAAACTACAACAGCAATCATGATTGAGAACAGCCCCGATGCAAGACCCCAGTCTGGACTCAAGCAGTCCGGGGTGGTTTACGAGGCGATTGCCGAAGGCGGCATCACTCGCTTCTTGGCTATTTACCAAGAGGATAAGCCGCAAATTGTCGGACCGGTCCGCAGCCTACGCCAATATTTTGTCGACTGGCTAGCACCGTACGACGCGGCAGTCGCCCATGTCGGTGGAAGCGCCCAGGCTTTGAAGATTATTCGCAACGGACAATATCGTGATATCGACCAATTCTTCAATGCTAGCACCTACTGGCGAGCCGGTGACCGCTACGCACCTCACAACGTATACACCAGCTTTAAGCGTATTGATGCTCTTAATAAGAGTAAGGGTTACCAAACATCGGAGTTTACAGCTTTTGAGCGTCGCGACGGTAAACCGGCCGATCAGCCGACCGCTAGCAAGATTAATATCAACTTCTCAAGCCCAAGCTACAACACATCTTACCGCTACAACAAAAAAGGTAATAACTACACACGCCACCTTGGCGGAGTGCCACACAAAGATCGCGAAAAAGGCAATATTACACCGTCGGTAGTGATTGCAATGCGCGTCAATATGCACGCTGTCAATGAGGATGGGTACCGTGAACATATCGACACCACTGGCACCGGTAAAGCTACTATTTTTCAGGATGGTCAAGCTATCGAAGCAACCTGGCGCAAGTCATCACGCAACGCGCAACTACAGTTCATCGATAAAGACGGTCAGGCTATCGAGCTAGTCCGAGGCCAGACCTGGATTGCTGCCGTTCCAATTGGGCAGGGGAGCGTGTCGTGGTAAAGACTAATAAACAAGCCACCAAAATGGTACGCGATTATTGGCCTCGTTACTCGAAGCGTGCTCTATTAATCACCATTATGATGCAGCTGGTTATTACGCTAATAGTTGGCCTGGCCTTGATGGTGGCTGGGCTTTCGCCAGCCACACCAGCTTTTCTAATAATAGTTATTGCGGTGTTTGCTTCAACGATTGGACTGAACATCATCCTGACTAGCCTACTTCTAGCTCCACTAAAAAACTTAACCTCAGCCTTAACGCACGTTTCGCGTGAACCAACCGATTTAACCCCGCCCAACCCTAACGATAAGTATTTTGAACGTGAAGGTTTCAAGCCGCTTTTACAATTGATCTATGAGCTAGCTGCTAACGAGGCTATTACCAAAGAAGAAAGTGATAGCGAACAACCAGTCGAGTTAATACCGCGCGCGCTGTCTCACACCAAGTCTAGTCTGATTATCATGAGAGCAAACGGCACAATACTCTACCACAGTCCCAAATCACCTGTATCGGTCAACCCCGACGGTGAAAAGCAGCTTGACCTGATCTTTGAAGATATCGTCGATTTTGATAAGTGGCGTCAACAGACTATCAGCAAAGCCATGCGAGCCGAAAAAAGCTGGCTACGAGTTGCCGATAAGCTGGCTGGCGAGCCAGATCGTCGCTTGTTTGACGTCAGCGCTTCGTTTGAAAAAGGCAATCCAGCTGAAATCGTCATCATGCTATTTGACCGCACTGATTTATACCAACCCGAGGATGATCAGCTTGACTTCATCTCGTTTGCCGCTCACGAGTTGCGTGGTCCAGTAACTGTTATTCGTGGCTATTTAGACGTACTAAGTGATGAGTTGACCGATGCTGGAATCACCGGCGACCACAGCGCGCTACTGAGTCGATTGACAGTTTCAGCTAATCGACTGAGTAGCTATATCAACAACATCCTCAACGCCTCACGCTACGACCGTCGTCACATGAAGATCAATCTATCCGAGCAATCGTTAGCTGCCATATACCGCACCATACAAGACGACATGAGCCTGCGCGCCTCAACCCAGAACCGCTTACTGCATATCGATCTACCAGAAGACCTACCAACCGTCGCTGCCGACATCATGACGCTAACCGAGGTATTCTCCAACCTAATAGACAACGCGATAAAATATTCAAACGAAGGCGGTTCGGTAACTGTTAGCGCCGTGCCAATCGACAACTTCATCCGCGTCAGTGTTCGTGATGAAGGCATCGGTATGCCGT
>CAZNOD010000026.1:7308-8295 GCA_964574585.1 uncultured Candidatus Saccharibacteria bacterium
ACCTCTTCCACAAGTTTTATCGCTCGCATCGATCACGTGAAACTGTGGCCGGCACTGGAATTGGCCTATATATCTGTAAAGCAATTGTCGAATCACACGGCGGTAATATTGAGGTAGTTAGTGAAGTTGGCAAGGGCTCTACCTTTAGCTTCACCTTACCAATTTACTCGACTGTCGCTGACAAGATAGCGGCTGCAAACCACACTAACGCCGGTATTGTCCGCCAAGGTCAGGGTAGCTGGATAAAGAATCACTCCAAGTTTAGAGGATAGGCAGTCGATGAGGTAGTCCTAAATTCTACCGACCGACCCTCTACCTACTATTTGCTATTTCCTATATACTATACTTATGGCTATCAAATCTATTCTGTGCGTTGAAGACGACCGTTTCATCGGTGAAATGTATGTCCGCAGCTTGCGTAAGGCTGGCTACGAAGTCGACTGGATGGTCGACGGCAATGATGGGCTAGTCGCAGCACGCAACAAAGACTACGACCTAATTATGCTCGACATCATGCTACCAGAACTGCGCGGTAGCGATATCCTCAAAGCCCTGCGCAACGAGCAAGAGGACCTAGTGCCAAACTCAAAAATCATCGTCTTGACTAATTTCGACCAAGACGATGAATCACGTATCGCCATGGAACACAACGTTGACGCTTATCTTATCAAGGCTGAGATTACCCCGCGCAAATTGCTCGAAGCTATTGCTCAACTAGACGCCGCACCCTCGACACCACAAGGGTGATTTGCTATAATTAGCGAGTGAATTTGGCCTCATATTCGAAATATGAGCCTCAAATTCCTCAGATATGGATAAAAATGAGTAAGCTAATTTTTATCCGCATCACTCAGAATTTGGCCTCATCGTCTAACGTGAAGATTGCCAGTGGCAATCTGCAAGGCCGAAAGCCGGATGGAGTTTACCTCCACCGACTGAGGCGAGCCTACAAGCGATTGCAAAGCAATCGACGAGTGGGTAGGACAC
>CAZNOD010000027.1:0-1258 GCA_964574585.1 uncultured Candidatus Saccharibacteria bacterium
GGTCGTAGCTTCTTGCCGGTACGTGAATTTTGCCCTTTGGTACCACGACCAGCAGTCTTACCTTGACCAGCGGCGATACCGCGACCGACACGCTTGCGCGATTTATTAGCACTAGCTTGGAGTTGGTTGTACTTCATTACTTATCCTCCTGCTTAGTTGTCTTTTTAGTTGCCGGTTTTTTAGCAGTTTTTGGAGTAGTAATCCATTGCTCGCGTGGCACCTGTGCTTTGAGAGCTTCGATGGTGGCGTAAGCAATGTTGACCTTATTGGTCGAGCCGAGACTCTTTGATAGCAAGTTGCGAATACCTGTGACACTAAAGACAGCGCGAACGACGCCACCGGCGATAATACCGGTACCTGGCGCAGCTGGCTTAATCAACACTTGGGCGCCACTGACCTTAACCTCCATGTCGTGAGGTATAGTCTCGTTGACAACTGGGATAGTAATCAGGTGCTTCTTGGCAACATCAGTTGCCTTAGCGATAGCGGTTTGGACATCGGCGCCTTTAGATACACCAACACCAACCTTATCTTTGCGATTACCAACCACCACTAGAGCCTTGAAGCGGAAGCGGCGTCCTCCCTTGACGACACGAGCTACACGGTCAATATTAATGACAACTTCTTCAAACTCTTTCGGCGTGTCATCACGCTGATTTCGTCGCTCATCACGACGGCCACCACGAGGTCGTTGACCAGCTCGTGGGGTAGTAGTTGCTGCTGCTTTTGCTTCAGCCATACTAAAACTCCAATCCTTCTTTACGGGCAGCATCAGCTAATGCCGATAGTCGACCAGCGTACTGGCGACCGTTGCGATCGAATACTACCTTGGTGATTTTCTTTTTCTTGGCGCTTTTGGCAATCTCAGTGCCAATAGCAGCGCACTTCTCAGTCTTTGTGCCACTAATCTTCTTGCCGACAGTTGTAGCGCTAGCTAGTGTAACTGCTTTGTCGTCATCGATCAGCTGAGCGCTGACGTGCAAGTTGCTGATTGTGACAGTCAGGCGTGGTCGCTCAGCAGTGCCGTGTACGGTGCTACGAACACGATTTTTACGAAGATTGCGGTTGAGAAGCTTGTGGGCTAGGTTATTCATGATTACTTACCTGTCTTTCCTGCCTTGCGCAATATTTGCTCATCAGCATACTTAATACCCTTACCTTTATAAGGTTCGGGTTTGCGTATATTACGGATTTCAGCTGCCACCTGGCCAACCTGTTGCTTGTTGATGCCAGCGACAGTAATCTCCATCTTGTTGAC
>CAZNOD010000027.1:1268-8294 GCA_964574585.1 uncultured Candidatus Saccharibacteria bacterium
GTACTTAACTGGGTGGCTATAGCCAACGGTTAGTTCAACTTCTTGGCCGCCTCCGTTGACGCGAAAACCGACGCCATTGACCTCAAGTTTTTTCTCGAAGCCCTTTGTGACACCATCGACAGCGTTCTGTAGTAGCGAACGTTGCAGGCCATGCTGAGCCCTGGCGACGCGCTCATCATTCTTTCGGGTGACTATAGCTTGGTTGTCCTCTAGGGCAACAGTTACGTCACTCAGATGCGGCACGGTCAGTTCGCCTTTGGCGCCCTTGACAACGATAACATCTGAGTCGACTGTAATTGTCACACCCGATGGGATCTCAATTGGTAGTTTTCCAACTCGACTCATGATTTATCCTTTAACTTATTAATCTTAGTAAACCTTAAGCAGCAATTCGCCACCTAGTTTGTTTTTGACGGCTTCCGCACCGGTCATAACACCTTTTGATGTCGAGACCAGTACGATACCTCGACCGGACTTGATACGCGGTATGTCAGCGGCACTAGAGTAAACTCGTCGTCCTGGCTTCGACACTCGGGTTAGTTCGGTGAAGGTGGCGTTTGAACCAGCCTCGTTGATGGTAATCACTAGCGTGTCGCGTGGCTTACCGGCTTCGACTTTGACATCAGTCAAATAGCCGTTTTTCTGGAGTTGTTCGGCGACGACTTTTTTGAGCTTGCTAGCCGGGACGCGGACTTCTGTCTTGCCGACAGCACTTGCGTTCCTGATACGGGTCAGGAGGTCGGCAATCGGGTCAGTTGATTGTAATGACATATTCTATATTCCTCCTTTCCTACCAGCTACTCTTTCGTACGCCGGGAATTTTTCCTTCACTCGCTAGTTTGCGGAAGTTGTGTCGACCGATACCAAACTTACGCATGTAGCCGCGGGGTCGGCCTGTCAATACGTCACGGTTCTTCCAGCGGGTTGGGCTAGAATTGAGTGGCAACTTCTGAAGACCTTCGTAGTCCCCCATCGCCTTAAGTTCGGCGCGCTTAGCAGCGTACTTTTCAATCATCTTCTGTCGTTTTTTGTCACGAGCAATCATTGATTTTTTGGCCATTAGCGGTTGCCTCCTTCTTTCTCAAATGGTAGACCAAACTTCTCGAGCAGAGCTCGGCTAGCCACCTTGTCGCCATCAGATATAGCAAAGGTGATTTGCAGACCGTGGATGACTTGAGTTTCCTCAAAAGTCAGCTCAGGAAAGATTGATTGGTCACGAATACCTAGATTGTAGTTGCCGCCGCGGTCAAATTTTAGACCGACACCATGGAAGTCGCGGACGCGTGGTAAAGCGACATTGATAAAGCGGTCTAGGAACTCGTACATACGAGCACCGCGCAGTGTTACCATCGCACCAATTGGCGCACCCATGCCAGCACGGATATGAAAGCCAGCAATTGACTTCTTGGCTAATCGATTGACTGGCGCTTGGCCGGTAATCTTTGCGAGAGTGTTACGAACCACCTCTTGCAGACGCTTATCGTCCTTGTTTTTACCGAGTCCAACGCTGACCACAATCTTCTCGAGCTTCGGTACCTGATGTAGGTTGTCGAGCTTCAATTCGGCCTGTAGTTCCTTGCGGTATGTATCTTGGTACAAGGCTTTCAAGCGAGGAGTCGGTACGGTAGTAGCTTTTGCTTCTGCCATTACTGTATCTCCTTATTCTTCTGCTGACGGGCAACTCGGGTTTTGCTGCCATCAGCGTTTACTTTGTATCCTACTCGGCTAGTTTTAGCCGTTTTGGGATCAGTTACTAAAGCCAACTTACTGAGAGGTACTGGGACATGAATGTCTCTTACTCCGCCAGTGGGATTAAGCTGACTGGGTCGAACCTTGCGGCTCTTAATGCCAACACCTTCAATCAAGGCAGCATTTTTTTGCGGTAGGACAGCGACGACTTTGCCGGTCGTACCTTTGCTGTCACCGGATATAATCTTGACTGTGTCGTTTTTACGGATGCGAGCCATTATAGTACCTCCGGAGCTAAGCTAATGATCTTGGTGTAACCGAGATCGCGTAGTTCACGCGGTACCGGGCCGAATACACGAGTAGCGCGCGGTGATTTGTCGTCACCAATGATTACGACAGCGTTGTCGTCGAAGGCAATTGTGCTTCCGTCCTTGCGGCGGATTTGCTCACGTGTACGGACGACTACGGCTTTGACGACAGACTTTTTCTTGATAGTACCAGTTGAGTTCGCGTCTTTAACCGAGCAGACGATAACATCGCCGACCCGTGCGTAACGCCTACCTGAGCCGCCAAGGACGCGGATACAGAGGACCTCTTTGGCGCCACTGTTGTCGGTCACCTTGAGTCGTGATTCTTGCTGTATCATGCTGCCTCCTCGTCTGATGCTGGAGTAGCTTCGACTTCGTCTTTGAGTTCAACTAGACCCTTTGAGCGTTCGACAACTTCTTGTAGCTTAAACGACTTAGTCTTTGATATCGGACGAGTTTCTACAATGACTACTCGATCACCTAGACCAGCGTCATTATTCTCGTCGTGAGCAGTGTACTTGCGATTGACGGTATATTGCTTACCGTAGATTGGGTGGGTTTCGCGGCTAGTCACTGTCACAGTAATTGTCTTGTCCCGAGCGTCAGAAGTAACGACGCCGGTCAATGTCTTGTGTGCCATATTAGGCCTCCTTCCTTCCGTTTGCCTGGATAGCAGTCAAGATTCGAGCAATCTCACGTCGGGTTTCGGATAGAACGCGTGGGTTCACTAGTTCACCGGCTTTGTGCGAGCGCTTAGCTTCGATTAGGTCACGGCGCTTGGCAGCTAGGTCTTTTTCAAGATCAACGACTGACTTAACGACGTTGGCCTGCTTGACTGTCTTTTTGGTAGTTGTTTTCTTTGCTTCAGCCATATTAGAACTCCTCTCGCTTAACAAAGCGGGTCTTAACTGGCAGCTTGTGACTGGCTAGGCGCATTGCTTCGCGAGCTGTCGCCTCATCGACACCCTTCATCTCAAATAGGATAGTGCCAGACTGGACTTTAGCAACAAAGAACTCAGGCTGACCCTTACCTCCACCCATCTTAATACCTAGTGGCTTACGAGTGACTGGGGTGTGAGGGAAGATTCGAATCCAAATCTTACCACCACGTTTGATGTAGCGGGTCATTGCCTGCCGAGCAGACTCAATCTGTCGGCTAGTAATACGCTCGTTGTCTAGGCTCTGTAGGCCATAATCGCCAAAAGCAACGTAGTGACCACGAGTCGCGACTCCCTTGTTTTTGCCAATCCGAACCTTTCGATACTTGGTTTTCTTTGGAAGTAGCATTAGCTATCACTCCTTTCACCCTTGTAGATCCAGACCTTGACGCCGATAATACCAACACCAGGAGCGTTGGCTCGCGCAACGTGAAAGTCGATGTCGGCACGCAAAGTATGCAGCGGTACCGAGCCTTCAATTACCTTTTCGCGTCGGGCCATTTCAGCGTTGTTGAGTCGACCAGCCACCTCGATACGGACACCTTTCGCACCAGCTTGCATGGTGTTTTGGGCCGCCATCTTGATAGCGCGGCGGAAGTTGATGCGGCGCTCGAGCTGGCGAGCGATATTTTCCGCTACTAGCTTGGCTGCTAGCTCTGGTCGTTTAACTTCTTCGATGTTGATACGGACTGGACCATCAACAATCTTCTCAAGCTGAGCTTTCAGTTCGTTGACGCCAGCACCACCGCGACCAATCACGACACCAGCCTTGGCGGTGTGAATGGTGATGGTCGTAAGATTAGCGCTACGCTCAATCTCAATTTGGTTAATAGTTGGACGTGACTTAAATCGATCTTCGATTAGTTCACGAATCTTGACGTCTTCCGCCAACCACTTGGCAAAATCGCGCTTACCGGCTGAAAACCAACGCGAGCTCCAGTTCTTGTGGACTTGAAGGCGGAAACTAGTTGGGTTTACCTTTTGTCCCATTACTTGGCCTCCTCTTTCTTTTCAGCTGGCTTTTCAGCTTTTTTGGCAGCTGGTTTTTTGACGACTTTTTCCTGGCCAGTTACTTCGACCAAGATATGGCTGGTTTTCTTTTGAAATGGCAAAGCCATGCCGCGCATGTGTGGCTTGAAACGCTTCAGACGAGCACCAGCTGTGACGCTGATGGTGGAAACGCGTAGAGTTTTGCCATCTAGACCGTGGTTGTTGATGGCGTTAGCCTGTGCGCTAGCGATTGCTTTGGCGATTGGGCGAGCTGACTTACGCTGGGTGTGGTCTAGGATGACTAGAGCATCAGCCACGGTTCGGTTACGCACTAGGCTAGCGACGATACCAACCTTGCGCGGGGCGATGTCAACACCTTTGGCATAAGAGCGAACAGTATAAGTTTTAGCCATACTACTTCTCCTTGCCTCCGTGTTTGCGGAACTTGCGAGTTGGGCTAAATTCACCCAACTTGTGTCCAACCATGTTTTCTGTAATAAGCACTGGTACGTGGACACGACCGTTATGAACAGCGATAGTGCGACCAACCATTTCTGGTGTTACAGTGCTAGCACGGGCCCATGTCTTGATGACTGTGCGGTCGTCTTTGCCGAGCTTAGCTACCTTGGCAGCCAGTTTGGCATCGACGTAGGGGCCTTTTTTGAGTGATCGACTCATAGATTACCTCTTCCTCTTTGCTTCGTGACGACTGCGGACAATCATCTTGTTAGTTGATTTGCGGCGTCGGGTTTTGAAGCCAAGCGTTAGCTGGCCCCATGGGGTCTTTGGTACACCACCGACACCATGTGAACCACCGTCACCACCACCGTGTGGGTGATCGGTTGCATTCATGACGACACCTCGGACACCCGGTCGGATACCCTTGCGGCGATTTCGTCCGGCGCTACCAATTTTGACGTTTTGGTGCTGGATGTTACCAACGACACCAATACTAGCTTCACACTCTAGACGCACCTTACGTACTTCACCACTCGGCAATCGTAGGGTAGCGTAGTCGCCTTCTTTGGCCATCAGTTGAGCCTTGGTGCCAGCTGAACGCATCAGCTGTGCGCCGTGTCCAGGATTGAGCTCGACAGCGTATACCTGAGCGCCAACTGGAATGTTAGCTAGTGGCATGCGGTTTGAACTCTCAACTGGTGCTTTTGCTCCGGTCTTGATGACTTTACCCTTTGTCATGGTTGTGTCAGCAAGTATGTAGTGGAAAACGCCATGCTGGTCACGAACTCGGGCAATACGAGCTGATCGATTCGGATCGTACTCGATTTCCATAACAGTCAGCGTCAAGTCTGACGCCAGCCGGTAGTTCATCAAACGATAGTGACGCTTAGCACCACCACCGCGATGACGAGTGGTGATTCGGCCGGTATTGTTACGGCCAGCGTTTTGCTTCCGACTCTTGGTCAGCGACTTGAGTGGTTTACGAGTCGTAATATCACTCATATCCTGACTGGTCATACCACGACGAGCCGGAGTTGTTGGGTTGTATGCTTTTACTGGCATATTACTTATCCTCTCCTTGCTCTACTTCGTCGAAGACCTTGATTGAGTCACCCTCAGACAAAGTAACGTAAGCTTTCTTGGTATCTTTACGGTTAGTTGTGCCAGGGTAACGGTGCTTGCCGCGGCTGTAGCGAACGGCCTTGCCGCTTTGGACTAGCGTCTTGATGCTAGTTACCTTGACTTCAAACTGTGACTCAACCGCATCTATAATCTGTCGTTTATTAGCAGCTAGCGGAACGTCGAATACGTAGGTATTTTGACGAGTGCTCAAGCCGTAGGCTTTCTCAGTTGCCCTAGGGGTCACAGAAATGATATTCATTATTTGACCTCCTTATCAGTCGCTAGCCAAGCTTCGGTAGCTTTGACGGCGGCTTTGTTAAAGACAATGTGGTCGGCATTCAATATATCAAAGACGTTGAGGTAGTTTGCTCGAACTAGTTTAACCTCTTGTAGATTATTGGTAGCACGCACTAATTCGGGAGTTTTGTCATCGACGACTAGTAGGACACGTCGATCCAGCTTGTTAGTTTTGAGTAGCTTTGCCATGTCAGCTGTCTTGCCAGTGGCCTTAACGTCAAGGACGCTAACTTTCTTGGCCTGATTGGCGACAGTTAATGCTTGACGGACAGCTACTCGTTTGCTGGTCTTTGATAGACGCTTGGTGTAGTTTTCTTCGCCGCTCGGGCCAAAGACCACACCACCGCCACGCCAGATTGGGTTACGGATGCTACCAAAGCGAGCTCGTCCAGTACCCTTTTGACGCCACGGTTTCTTGCCACCACCACGGACTTGACCACGCTTGAGAGTAGTAGCACTTGCTTGACGACTACCTGCCAGGTACGAGTCGTAGGCCAGCTTGAGTAGCTCGTGGTTTGGCACGTCGACAGCGAAAACGCTTTTCGGTAGGCTTGTTCGAGTAGATGTAGAATCAGCCATTATGCTTTACCTCCTAAGACTACGAGACCCTTCTTTGGGCCGGGCACAGCACCTTTGACACCGATAAGGTTGTCTTCAGCAGAAATATATGCCACAGTCAGATTCTTGACAGTGACACGGTCGTGACCCATTCGGCCAGGCATTTTCTTGCCCTTGAAAACCTTTTGTGGATACATCGAACCAATTGATCCGACGCGGCGAGCCACGCCGTTACCACCGTGTGATTTGGCGCTAGTTTTAAAGTTGTATCGTTTGACTGTACCAGCAAAACCTTTTCCTTTGCTTGTACCTGTTGCATCGACGATGTCGCCTAGCTCAAAGCTAGAAACATCGATTTGATCACCAACCTTGATATCGGCCGGTAGCTCATCGACGCGGAATTCCCGAATGTGCTTCGGAGTCACTTTGCTGGACTTGACGTGTCCAGCGACGGCCTTGCTCAGGTTCTTACCCTCACCATATGCCACCTGTACTGCGTTGTAGCCGTCGGTTTCGACAGACTTAACCTGAGTCACAGTGCATGGGCCAGCTTGAATCAATGTGACAGGAGTTGTCACACCATCTTCGCCGATGATTTGGGTCATACCAATTTTGGTACCGAGAAGTGCTTTCATGCCCTCTTTGCTCCCATTTAAAACCTCCGG
>CAZNOD010000028.1:0-8242 GCA_964574585.1 uncultured Candidatus Saccharibacteria bacterium
CCCAGTCCTCGATATCGCTAAGGTTAAACTGCCCCGCATAGCTGGCTGCATTCACCAAGTCTAGATATGGTGACGCGACGCTACAGCTAGTCACCTTCTCAGCGTACTGTAGCTTAAAATCTTGGGTAGACTTTAAGCTACTATCGTCACCTCTGACAATCTGTCGAAGTCGAAATGGTGTCTGAGACGCAATGGTAGAAGCCGCATTCTGCGCTGCCAGTGGACTCCCTGGTGTCGTGCTGTCGGCATTAGCATACCAGCGATAACTCGACTGTGTATAGCTTGGAGGCGGCACAGAAAGTTCAGGTATGTTGGTGTACGAGCTAAGCAAAGTGTCAGATTCATTGACTACCCTAAAACAATACGAACCTGGATCCAGCTGCGTTGTATCTAGGCTGAGATCCCACAGCCCAGCTTGACCTATCGATAGACTAGGGGTGTATAACGTAAATGGATTACTCTCTTTGTACTGCTGTGCAATTATCGTGTTGCTCGATGTTAGTCCACCATTTACTGCAACCTCATCGTCTACTGGGTCACCCGTATCAAAATAAACTACTCCGCCTTCATCCTCGCCAGCCGTATAAGTAACGCTTAGGCCGATGTATTGAACCTGAGCCTGTCCACCGAGTACACCGTCATTGTAGGCTGTGGCGCTAACTCCAATTAATCCATTATTTAGATCCTCGATAGTTATTTCAGATTCGTCGATTGGATTGCCTGATTTTATTAACTCAGTGCTGACGGCAAGCCCGGTATCCTTAACCTGAGCATCAACTGACTTTACAGTAGCGTTAGTTGGAATTGAAAAATCAAATCCTTCTACATTGAGGCTACTACTGTACTGAAGCTCCGCCACAAATGCTGTCGCTGATGCAGTGTCATCTATAAGTGCGTTCTGAGGTGAAGCCCAGTCTACACCCCCAGTTGCACTCGTGCCCGATACTATACCACTATTGTAGGCGAGTGGCATAATTGTCTTGTAAATTTCACCACTAAACGAAGTGTCGCACACCCCATCCGGCCCTCGCTTAGCATACTGAAGCTTATAGATCTTACTCGAATCGATACTGCCATTAGTCGGCCCCATCAACATTTGCAGACGAGCTTGTCCGTTTTCGGGAGCAACGGCAGCAGCGTTCTGAGCTGCTAGAGCCGAGCCTGGCGTTATGGAGTCGACACCAGCAAACCAACGATAATCTGTTTGCGCCACCTGAAGTGACTGCGTATACGTCACGTCGACATAGACGCTAGCTATCCGGATATCATCGCGACGGCTGTTGGGGTTGCCGCTACCACGTTCTCCGCGGTCTAGCTCGATACGCATACCGTCGAGATCGGCTTGCGACCATGTCCCAGATGCGACACTACTACTCTGCCATGTGTAGCCCGCCGTAGATGGTGTGATGGTGACAGTCGCTACTGCGGTATTGTTAATCATGACACGTCCAGTGATGGTGTTGGCTGGGCTACCAGCCGAGCCATTGATGCGCGAATTGATGTATAGACGCACTGATGTCGCAGAGGCGACGTTAGTTGGGCTGGTGGTATCGAGGTTGAGGGTCGAGACGGTAGTGCCACTTGGTGCTTGGACGTAGTCGGTCGTCACGGCTGCTGCGCCTTCATCGATAGCGGTGTGGTGAGAGCCCGAGGAGGACACCCAGCTACCGGCTGCAATAGTGTTGTTTGGTACCGCTTCAAACGTCGCCGCTTGGACCATCAATGAGTATGTGGCCACGACCAGCACGGCCATGCCTGGAAATACTATCAGCTTATGCTCAAAGATGAAGTTTTTTAATCGTTGAAGCTGTTGCCTCATAAATTAACTCTTTATCTTATTTATTTTCTTGGTTTTTCTTGATGGCTTCTACGACTTGTCCGTCGTCTTCGATATTTTCGATGAACAGAACAGAATCGGGATTGAGTATCAATTTGTCACTTGGCTTGTGAATCTCCTCACCGAGCTTGACTAGCGTCTGGGTAGTGGTTTGCTGCGCGCCCTCTTCGGCCTGACCGGTACTCGGTGTACTATCGGCCTGGAAGTAGTAGACATCGGTCAGCACCGGCTGCACACCGCCCCAGCCACTGAGTTTACCAAAATAAACTTGTCCATTAGATAGAAATACCGCTTGGTATTTTGATTTATCGATGGCCGATCCAACACCCAATACCTGGTAAGCCGCCAGCCCCGCAACTGCCAGTACAGCAATCGTAATAATGATTATCTGCCACGACTTAGATAGCTTCCTTTTCGGCGCTGAAGGTCGCACCGATTGTGTTGTTGGACGCACCGGACCACCTACTCGCTGTTTTATATCCATATCTCCCTCTCTTTTTCTACTATATGATTATAGCGCATATGCCTAGCGCTGCGTCCGATATGTCAGCTCAATATCACCGACTCGAACAACATTGCCTTGGCCAGCCATCATGTTGATTTGAATTACCATCTCCTCACCAGCCGTGAAATCACAGGTCGCAAATAGACCAGCTATCGAGGTCGTCGACCAGCCATCTGCCGGGCTGACATTGTAGCTGCCGCACATAGTCGATCCTTTGTAAACCGTCATGTTGACTATATCAACACCGGAGTCGGTAGCATAACCGTCGACAGTAAAATCAACGACACCGCCTGCACTACTTGCACTAGCTCGGTCTGGATAGCGTAGCTTGAGATACAAATCATAGTCCTGTGGCGTCGACTCACTAGTAGCCCACTGATAATAGCTGGTTGCTTGGCCAGTCGAACAAGCCGAGGCATTAATTCCGAGTGGCTGTGAGCAAAAATCGCTTGTCAGATCACCTATATTACTGCTTCCATCGCCCTGAAACGTCAATCCCGGATACTCAGCCGATAGCGTAACTCGATCGGTGCCTCTAGCTGTACCAGTAAGCACCATGCCGTTTGCGCTAAACTCGACACCGTTGGCTACAGATCCAATTACCACCTTGCTATTTGCTGTATCTACAGTAAAGATTGCCGTCGAGCTAGAGTTTTGCACAACGAATGCTGATGTAGAATTAGTCAAGCTCTTATATAGCGAGTCGCCATTGATAGTTAGTAGGCTGGTTGAGCTGTTAATATTGAGGACATCCGTGCCTGAGCTGTTTTGAACGGCAAATGAGCCGGTAGCGCGAGAGTATAATTTACCAGATGAATCAATTTGACTGATGTACTCGGTAGTAGTAGCTGCGTCAGATATGGTACCGCCAACGATTTTGTTTCCATTGATACTTGAGTTTGGCGATGACGAATCTATCGATATCGCATAGCAAGTGTTTGTACAGCCGTCTGCGTCTTTGATCGTATTGTTTCTGATTTGGTTTCGTGAAGCGTTATTGGATATCATAATCGCATTATTATCGGTGGTAGATCCGTTGCTATCGAAGTAATTGTTGTTTACTTGAGTATCGTGAGTCAATTCTAAGGCTAAACCAAGTATTGTGTTGTCAGTAATCTGGTTATCACTAACAATAGCTCCTGTTATGTGAGGGTAAAAGTTAATCCCATAACTGGTATTGCCAGAAACTCTGTTGGATGAGATTACAACTTGATTGGAGCGATTGACATTTATTCCTCGCAAATTCTCCACAATTGTGTTTGACGTGATCTTCGTTCCTGGAGACTGGTATAAGTACACTCCGTTGATGTTGGAGTTTGTTATCACATTGTCTGCGATGTTATTAGACGATCCGTTGTTGATCTGAATATTTGTATTGACGCTACCGTCAACTATATTGTTGCTGATTGTGTTTAATGAACCGTTTATATTCATCCCTATGTGGTGTCCGTTGAACACTTGGTTGTTGCTGATCACGTTACGCTCTCCGTTGGTCACTATGCCTTGGTAGTTTTTAACAAACTTACTTGACGTGACGGTGTTGTTGTCTGAATTATTCATATGCAGACCTTCTGAGCGGAAGTCGTGAATATGAACACTTGAAATATTTGCGCCGACCCTTACTGAGCTGCCAGAACCGTCTCCCATACCATTCAGATATATTCCGTGAATCGTCCCTGAAGTGTTGAGGCCTTTTTGTCCATTTAGCTTTAAGTCCCGAATAGTTATTCCTGTTCCAGTACTGGTGTCAGCGTTTTCGATGAGGTTATCGGTTGTATCGATATCTGCCAGTCGGATCTCCGTACCACTACCAGCTCCTTGAAGCGTCGTGTTATTTGGTACGAGGATCGTTTCATTTGCGGTGTACGTGCCTTCCGTTAAATAGACCTTTCCTCCGCTCGCAGCGGTAAGAGCAGCGTTAATCTCAACTTGGTCACCCGTTCCGTCAGCGACATAATCAGCAGAATCTTTGAGGGCTTGTGATGAGTTACTAGCAGCTACAATCTTGGTCGCAGTTGAGCGATCGCCTTGCCATTTACCGTTAGCATAGGTCATTAACTGTTTAGTGTCGGTGTCGAAATAAATAGTGCCTTCACTTGGACTGGCTGGACGCAGACTGGTAGCTCCACCGACCATCGAGATAGTTTTACCGGCTCCAAAAACCATATTTCCAGACTGATCAACTCTTACTTGTACTTAGGCCAGTGCTGTCTTGGACCTGTAGCATGTCGGCTGTTTGACCTGAAGCTCCTTGTATCACTAGTCCGATATTAGAAGTGCTTGTTGTTATCTTTGTCGACCAACCACTAGTCCGACCAGCCTCTAAGCTGTTGCCATTACTGCTCGCTGCGTAAAAAGCAGCGCGGTTTGAGCCTCCGTCGTTATTGAGTACTACTAAATTCGACGACGTACCTGATCCTATATTGCTCTTACGCATAATTACACCGCGCCCCGAACCGGTGCCAACTGTCAACGATAGGTCAACCTGCCCGCTACCAGATATGTTAAAGTTGGCCGTCTGTGGATCGGTAGTATTCTGGATATAGTTGGCGCTACCGTTAGCAGCCGCAAAGTCGGCATCAGTCTTGCCGTTTAGCATGGCAGCATTGAAAGCATAGGCACTGGTAGCAAGCTTGTTACGTGGCGTCATCGGTGACTCCCAGGTTGGCGCACCAGAAGTTGTGGCGGTGGCTGGTGTTGCCATCGTGATTTCAAAGTATAAGTTCGTGTTATCAAACAGACTAGCTGGCAGCGGCGTCACCTCGCCGAGTTGAGTCGAGAATAGGCCATTTGTCAGCTGGATTCGATTGGCGCCAGTTCGGGACTCGCTCCATACAGCACTACCGCCGGTACTGGCCGTATAGATTCGAAACTGCATGTTGTACAAACCATCTGGCTTGATATTGCCGCTATCATCACGCAAGCGCCCCTGAAAATTCATTGTACTGGGCGGCGGTGCTGCCAACGCAAAGTGCGACGTTACTAGCAACGTCGTCAGCAGGACCAAGCAGGCGACAAGCACCATGAAACTTACCCTCAAATGTGTGTGTTTGAAATATCCCATGTTTTTTTCACTCACCTTGGTTGAGGTTGGCTCTATTATAAGCGCTACCGCTATAAAGCACAAGCTTTTCCCTAGACTTGTCAAATAGATGTGTTGTGTTTTTTGCTTCAATATTTACCACTACTTTTTCGCCGCCTGAAATAGCGCCAACCTATCGCTAGCAACAGTAATCCGGCAGCCACCAGAGCACTCCAAGCCGGAAGCAGGAATACCCAACGCACTTGCTGACTGTCGCCACTGCTAACAGTCAGTTTGTAGATACCAAACGCTTTGCTTGGTATTGAGAAGTCAGCCGACCGCTCATAACCAGCAAACACCAGCGGACCAGTCGCCATCTTTGGCTGGTGAAATGGCCATAGTTGAATATTGATCTTTGGTCGAAAACCAGTCGATTCGACCGGACTAGTGTTGGCCACTCGGTAGCTACCAGTTACCTCCCCACTAGACTGCAGCCAATCCATACTGAGGTTACTAATTGATACCTCATGACCACGACTCGTGCCATTGGTGATAAATAACAAGCTACCGACCTGAGCTACACCGCCGATCGATCCCGCTTCGACTACAGTCTGAGCGAAAATCGCCGCCACGCTATCACCGTTCGGCAGCTTGCTAGCATCGAGCTCAAATACCAGCCTATAAGCACCTTTTGGCTCTAGATTTATTGACTGGTGATCGAGTTTGACACCTTTGGTGATAGCTTCATCATTATAAAACTCTAGCTCGCCGTCATTGCTAATCTGCCGCACTGCCCGCACCGATAGTTCAACCTGTACTACCTCGTCGTATGGGTTACTGATATCGACCACCCCACGCTGGCGTTGACCTTTCTCAAGCTGTGCCGTGTACTCTAATGGCTGAATCTTCAGGCCAGTTGAGGCATGGGTGGGCGCACCGATTAGCACCAAGCCCAATATCACTGCTAGCGACAACCACCACCGGATCATGGTAGTATCGTTCCCGTATAAACCGCTGTTGTCGTGTAGGCGCCGCTAGCCTGGGACGCCGTCACATCGAGTCGGTAACGCAGCGTCAAATTATCTTCACTACCGCCAGAAAAACCAGTTCGACTGTAGATTGTCGTCGCCGTGCTAGGCAACGCCGCGTATGAGTTGCCGCTATTCCACTTGCCGGGCAAAGCCGTTGCGTTGGTCGATGCCAGACTAACACCCAACCCCTTGGTGTTGCCCTCGTCCCAGGCCGTAGGGCTAGCAATCGTCGCACCGATACCAGGGATAGTATGGTTGCCATCCGACAAGTCACCGGTCTGATTAATAGCTAGCGAGTAGCCTGGCGCATCGGTTAAGATTGATACCGTAGTATCAGCCTGTCGACTGTTGCCAGGTATAATCTCATCCTCAAAATCAATACTGTCAGGATCAACTGTTAGCTGTAGCGAGTTAGTCAACTGCGCGACGTAGCCTTGGTCGAGTATATAGCTCCCACCCGTGCCGTTGCCGACGATACTCTCGCCACCACTTGCTACTAGCTGGTAGCTATCTCCCGTTACACTACCGCCAAAGCTGTTGTCTATACTAGCGTCGATCGTATAGTTTGGACTAGTGTAGCGAGCTGCCTGTGATCGATCAGATAGTCCCATCATCACACCAGCTAGCAGTAGTAGTATCCCAACCGCCACAAACCAATTATGCATATCCTCTATTGTACTACGAAGCAAGACACAAACGGGTTTGTTGCCTTGACTAAATCAAGACAGATATCAGGCTGATAATTTGACTAGATAACAAGTAGCACGCTAGCAACTAACAAAACAACTCCTATAACGCGCAGAGTTCGTCGTAATTGCTGCCGGTCTTTAGCGATTAATCTAGCTCCTAGAGCCAAACCTAGACCGATCACAAAACCAGCTACTCGTAGCCAATTGGCTGACATTCGCTCAGCTGTAGTGTCGATGTCGATTAGTCGAAATACTCGGTTACCCCAACCCATACCCGACAGCCAATCGCGCAAACCAGCCCACCAGCCAGCTGAGCCTTCGTCGCTCGGTGACGACAAATCAGGATTACTGACCACAACACCGCCACCAGATGAACTGGTGCTTGGTGTCGGACTGACCACCGTCGGCACTCGAGAGCCCGGCGATGAATCTGGCGCTGTCACTGGGTTAGGTGGTGGCTCGTATGTCACTACTATTTGATCCTGGACCTCATCACCATTACACAGACCAACCCCGCGTGCCTCAATAGTTTGAGTGCCTGGCTGGAGGCTGACCGTCGTCGAAAACTGGTTGCTACCACTCGCTACCGCCTGGACCTTGTGATAATTGCCGTTGATATAAATTTCGACTTGATTTACTAGCTGAACCTGTCCTTCCAGAACTAGTGGAGTTTGGCGTAGCACCGTGTCACTCTCCGGTGAGACGATATCAATCTGCCCTAGCGCTGCTGCGTCGCAGACGCGGACAATCACTTGACTATCTTGCGCACTGACAAGTGAAGCTGATATCAATAAACTAGCACTAGCTACGGTGACAATTATCGTTTTAGCGCAGTCGACGATACGCCGCATAGGCGCCTCCAGCCACAAACACCATCGCAAGTGCCATCAAAGCCCAGCGCGGTATGACTAGTACATAGCTAGCGGCTTGATTTTGCTCACCGAGTACATCAATCGTCTGCTCAACCCGAAACAATCCAAACACCGGCGACCCCTCCCACTGGCTAACTATCCGTCGTGGTTTATCAGGGTAAACAGCCTGATTTACCTCTGACTTATATAGTTCACGACCAAATATCGTACTGACCCGCATGGTTGTCATCGCGTCGAAATCAATATTACCAGCGTTGCTGACCAGTGCTTCAGCCTCGACTGGTGG
>CAZNOD010000029.1:0-1329 GCA_964574585.1 uncultured Candidatus Saccharibacteria bacterium
GGTCGAAGCTGGCACCTTTGGAGGTGAGTCGCCGAACTGGGGTGACGTACCAACCAAGGCCTTACTTCACGCTGCCAATCTTTATGATGAAGCTAGGCGGGGTAGTCGGTTTGGTATTCGTAGCTCAATGCTCAGCTACAACTACCCGTCCGTCATGCAGTGGAAAGACAAGGCGGTTAAGCGTACTGGTGCCGCCGACAACCGCAAATACTACGATAAAGTCGGTATCGACACCTACGCTGATATTGCCTACTTTATCAGCCCGCATGAGATCAGCGTGGCACGCAAGCACCTGACGGCTCGTAACTTCTTGATTGCCACCGGCTCGCACTTCGACTCACCCGATATTTACGGTATTGAAACTATCAAGTATCTGACGCCAAAAAATATCCTCGAGAGCAACCGCATACCACGCAGTTTGTTTGTAGTTGGCTCAGATAGTACTGCTGTTGAATATGCGCAGCTACTAGCTACTTTTGGCACCAAGGTTTACATTGCCGAAAAAGCCAGTCGTCTCCTACCCGATGAAGATGCCGAGGTAGGGGAGCTGTTTGAAAAATACTTCACCGACAGCAAGGGCATTACTTGTCTACCCCAAACTCAGATCATCGGTGTCGAGAAAAAAGGTCTTGGCGTCCGCGTTTCTTACACCCGTGGCAACGCCTCCAAGTCAGTCCAAGTCGACGAGATACTATTTACTAGCAACCGGGCTCCGTCGACCGACCTCGGCCTCGAAAACGCCAACGTCGAGTACACACCCGCTGGCATCGACGTCAACGACAGCCTCCAGACCAGCGCCCGACACATCTACGCTGCCGGTAACGTCCTCGGCGGTGACTGCCCGACCCACGTCGCTATGCTACAAGGCCGAATCGCCGCCCATAATATCTACCACAAAGCTACCAAAGTACCTGATACTTCATCGATTCCTCGTATCACTTACACCTTCCCGGGTATCGCCTCGGTTGGCCTGAGCGAAAACGATTGCATCAAGCGTGACCTCAACATTAATCAAGCCGTCGCTCCCCTATCGCAGGTAGGGAGGAGCAACACTAGTGATTTCAGTGATGGTTTCGTCAAAATTATTACCGACAAAAAAAATGTTATCCTTGGTGCCACTGTCGTCGCCCCACACGCCGCTGAGATCATCCACGAGCTAGCACTAGCACTGCATCACAACATGACTGCTGCTGATGTCGCTAGTATGCCCCACGCTTTCCTATCCTGGAGCGAAGCCGTCCGCGCCGCCGCCAGCAAGCTAAGCTAATCTTTACTAGTATCGTAAAGTCACTGCACAGTATGTCAATTCCTCATCGACAACAGAGCCTT
>CAZNOD010000029.1:1339-8124 GCA_964574585.1 uncultured Candidatus Saccharibacteria bacterium
CTGGCATTAGCGCTGCATCACAACATGACAGCTGCTGATGTCGCCAGCATGCCCCACGCCTTCCTATCCTGGAGTGAGGCTGTCCGTGCTGCCGCTAGCAAGCTATCTTAAGATATTACAGGTAGGCGTAACGACCGAAACCATAGACGCAGTGCGTTACATCGAGCCATGAATAGTAATGACCTTCAGTCTTGGGGCCGCAACTATCTGTGTAATCACCCTGAACTACCCACTCGAGCCAACCTCCAGGACCAGCGACTGCACTATTAGACTCAATGTAGCGAATACCACGCCAGTACTCATTGACATACTTAACAGTTTTTATACTGCCATCAGGTATAACCCCATACCCCTCGAGAGCAGCCATCAGCTGATCTGACACCCCTAATTTGAAGCTGGCATCACTTTCATTATGCAGACACTGTCCGGCAGCAAAGGGACCGTCAGCTGGATAATTTCCTACATAACCAATACACGTTTCGCCGGGAGTGAAGCCAGTATTGGGTGTAGCAGGCGGATAGACACCATGATCAACGTAATACAGTTCAATTAGTTTCGCTGCTTGAGCTGCCACTGAGGCTGCCCGAGTCGCTTCGGCACGCTTACTAATGCCGCCATAAACTACAACTGAAATCGCCGCTAAAATCGCAATCACTACGATGACAATCAGTAGCTCGACTAGAGTAAACCCGCTTGTGGTTTTGCGCATAGCAACATTATATCAGGTGCTCACCATAAATCACTTAACAGCAACCTGCAAAAAACCGCCAAAGATCAGAGCCAAAACCAAGAAAAAAGCCCCCTCTGGGGACTCTTTTCTTGGTTGCGGGGGCAGGATTCGAACCTGCGACCTGATGGTTATGAGCCATCCGAGCTGACCGGGCTGCTCCACCCCGCGTTACTATATGATTTCCGGTCTTTGTAAGGTGCTTGGTTCATAACCAAATGGTTATGAGCTATTGACGTCGACGGGAGCTGACCGGGCTGCTCCACCCCGCGACACATCTATTATATTAACAAACTATTCGCTTTCTGACAAGTTGCTGGCGTTGCGTCCCAGTAGAAAATCCATCCACTGCTCTAGGTTGCTGGCCTCGACTGGCTCTATGTGAGTGGCTGCTTCAGCCTTGGAGTCAACCTGCTGAGCCGACTCACTGTTAGGCGGTAGTATCAACAATTTCTCGCCTGGTAGCGCCAAGCCCAACTCCTGACGAGCCGCTAGCTCTTGGTATTCACCACTCTGATAGTAACGCTTCTCAAGCTCAAGGGTCTGAACTTCAAGCCGAGCCAGCTCCAACTGACGCTCCTTGGCGTCGAGGTTGCGCTGCAAGGCGTAGTTACGCTGCATCATCGACACCGAACCCCAGACCCAGCTGACGGCTATCAAAAATGCCACCGCAATCACGGCATTGTTGACTGTAAAATAGCGATGCTTCAAGTGGTAGTACCATTGTCGCCACGGTATTTGTTTTGGGCTTTTCACAGTTTATATTGTAGCTGATGACTGTTTTTATGGCCATATTATGCTAAAATAACCCTTGTATTGCAGTTTACCGTACATCTCTGGCATGGGGGTATAGCTCAGTGGTTAGAGCAGCGGGCTCATAACCTGTTGGTCCCTGGTTCGAACCCAGGTACCCCCACCAGAGATGTGCTGTAAACGGTTGATGCAATCAGCTACTATTTGTCGCCAAGGTATTGCTTGAGCTTATCCCTAAGCTCAACTCGGTTTTTTTGACCAGAAGGGCCGACGAAATTGTTCCTCGCTTCGTGATTGAAGCCGGTGAACATATGGTTCTGCACGCCCTCACTCCTTGTCGGCCCATATATCAAGCCGTACAGGGTACCGTTCCATAGATTCTCTACACTATTTCGGTTTATTTCAGCAATTCGGCGTTCGATATTAATCTCGCCCTGCTCACCTTTTGCTTGGCCATATTTTTCGATCAGCTTTTCCCTATCTGGATCTGAGCTTGCCAAGATACCCCCTAGCTGACTAGCATGAGAAAAATCATCCATAATCATCGTCAGCCTAGTAGCGCGAGCACCGAGGTCCATACATGGTCCGCCTATGATAACTTCTGGCTTCTGGCTGGTTTGAACTGTATCAAGCGGTGACTCATCTTCCAAGCTAGTCTTTCGTGGTCCCATAAGCGCTATCCGGTGTGGATTTGACCTTGGCAGTCCATCTCCAGTGACGTCATCAGCTGATTTAACATCACCGGTTTGATCTACGACAGTTCCGTAGTCGCCATCAAGTGTTTCGACAGCTACTAGACCAGCGTCGGCTGCCTCGTCAATCTTTGGTGGCCTGGCCGGCTTCTCGAAGCTCATCGCTAGTTGGCCAACACCTGGCTGCCTGTTGTGTCTTTTCATAACAAATACTATAGCATAAACATTACGATAAATCAAGCATAATCAGTCATCAAAAAAGCCCCAGCTGGACGAACCTTGCGGGGGCTAATTTGGCACCTGTTTGTTTGTGACTTCAGTGTAGCACTAGCTGCTTATGCTTGGCAAGCATAATATAATATTTTCAAACAAAATAGGGGTAACTGTTTAAGTTACCCCTATAAAGTACCTGTTGTACTATTTTTTCTTTGATACAGTCAGGAAACCGTTTCGTGGGTTTTCTTTGACTTCGCGGTCTTCAGGTAGGTCAGTTGGTTCACCCTTGTCGTTCTTCTCAACCTTAGCGAAGAAGTAGATGGTCTGTGGTTTACCGCCACGCAATGTCACTGTAGTCTTGTGCAGGTAGTATGTGATACCTTTCGAGTTTGTGTGCTTGTAAGCCATGTAAATTTATACCTCCTATTAGCTTTACACCCTTAGACTACCGCCTCTAGTGGCCCCTGTCAACATTTTTATCGTTAATCTTTGCCACCTCTAGGCTTGTCGGTAGCGTTTTTTGAGCAAGTACCTCAGTAAGGCAGCACCAGCTACCCTGATAACAATCAGTATAAATAACACCAGAGATACCAGCACTGACCAGCCAGCAAAGTCAGGTGACCAGCTCGGTGACAAGAAGACATAGCGATATAAAGCCGTGTTAGGCATATCAATTTGACTAATCGGCTCATCAGCTGCTGGATACTTAGCCTGCTCGTCGGCTACACACTGCACATAAGCCTGTGAATAGCCATGAAATCGCGCTTTACAGATACGATCAGCCTCTACTAGCATCGAGCTACCAGTATCGTTGCTCTGTTGAGCCCGTTTAACCAACCTTTCAACATCGCGATTGTATTTCTCTGATAAATACACCTCACCGGTATCGGCGTTCATGTGCTTGGAGGCGTAGCGTTGCAGGTCGACCAGCCGCTTTTGTGTCACACTATCGTCACCCTGCTTGTCGGCTGCTATCACCGCTGCTCGTCGCTCGGCCATACCAATATTGTTCAGCCTGAGAAAAGTGGCACTGATAAACAGCGATAACAGTAGCAATACCACCAGCTGCCAAATCTTCACCTGGGTCAAACGCTGGAGGTACAGCTTGGTTTCACGACTATTGGCCACTAGTTAAACTCCACCCATCATACTGTTCTAAATTGTAGCATATCGAGCCAAACCCCGAGATGGTATACTTGGTGTATCATGAGAGTTTATTTTTCCGGTATTGGCGGTGTCGGAATTGGGCCGTTAGCCCAAATCGCCAGAGGAGCAGGCGCAACCATAGCTGGTAGCGACCAAGCTAACTCTCTAACTACTGAAGCCTTGGAGCGCGATGGTGTCGATATTCAAATCGGACCCCAGGACAGCAGCTACCTACGTCAGCTCCACCAGGAGCAGCCGTTTGACTACTTCGTCTATACGGCAGCCCTACCAGCTGACCACCCTGAGCTAATAGCCGCCAAAGAGCTCGACATCATTTGCCTCAAACGTGATGGCTTACTAGCAAGAATCATCGAATCAAAAGGGCTTGAAATGATTGCTATATCTGGCACCCATGGCAAAACTAGCACAACTGCCCTCCTCGTATGGGTCATGCGACAGCTCGATATTCCGGTGAGTTATTCAGTCGGTAGTACGCTGAGCTTTGGCCCTAGCGGAGAATACGACATCGAGAGCGCCTATTTTGTCTACGAATGCGACGAGTACGACCGCAATATGCTGCACTACACACCCGCTATGTCGATCATCACCAGTATCGACTATGATCACCCCGATACTTACCCAACGCTTGGCGATTACCAGTCGGCATTTGCAGCTTTTTTGGACCAGTCTACCCACAGCATACTCTGGCAGCGCGATTACCTATCGCTAGGACGACCAACAATTTCGACCGACTTCGACCTGCTCGATGACAGCAGAATCGACCTCAGTCATATTCGCCTACCCGGTCAACATATGCGTCAAAACGCCTTTTTGGTCGAGCGCGCCGTCATGCGATTGTTCCCAGAGGTAGCTTACCGTGATTTGGTGGCGGCTATAAACTCCTACCCAGGTAGCGACCGTCGTATGGAGCGACTAGCCGACAACCTATATAGCGACTACGGTCATCACCCGCGAGAAATCGCTGCCACCCTGCAGCTAGCTCGTGAACTATCCGATAATGTCGTCCTGGTCTATCAACCACATCAAAACACCCGTCAGCACAAAATCCGCCATCAGTATACCGATTGTATGCGCCTAGCTTCAGAAATTTACTGGCTACCAACCTATCTCAGTCGTGAAGACCCATTGCTTGAAGTCTTGACGCCACAGCAGCTAACCGCCGACTTAATCAATCGCGATGCCGTTGATTACGCCGAGCTCGACGATCAGCTCTGGCAAACTATCAGCACAGCTCGACGAGCTGGCAAGCTAGTCCTCTGTATGGGCGCCGGGTCAATCGACTCTTGGCTTCGTCATCAGCTAACAAACTAGCGGTTGTCGCCGCTACCACCGAGTACACCACGTTGCTGGCGACTAGCTAATTTTTCGGTATTTTTCTGGGCAACCTCCTCGAGGCTCGAGTCGAGCAGCTCAGCGACTGCGTTGACATACCACAATATGTCACCTAGTTCCTTGACGATCTCTAGCTTGTCCTCGTCGGTCAGTACACCACGCTTGTCACGTAGCAACTTCTTGAATTTACCAAGCACCTCACCACTTTCATCGGACAAGCCTAGCACCATGCCCATCATTTGTGGCGTAATGTCGCCGTAGGCGTAGTCGTGGCTCAATGTTGTCATAGCTTGTTTGGAATATTCATCGATTGTCATGCTTCTATCTTACCAGTCGACATCGTACTCCTCAAAGAAATACGGATCGCGGAAGAAAGTTCGAGCGATAATTTGGTCGATAGCTGGTGCGACAGTCAAGCCAGGTATCTTGTGCGGCGCCATCCATTGCAAGTGCTCACCCTCTAGCTCAGCGTCAGAGGTGCCATAAAATATATGCATCGCCGTCGATATCTTGACTTCACCACTGTCCTTGACTCGCACGTAACAATCACCGACGTGCTCAAGTTTTATATCATGGGGACCGACTTTCTCACGCAATTCACGCTGAGCAGCATCATCAATAGACTTATCAGCATTGTGTACCTTACCGTGAGGCAGCGTCCAAGTGTTGATAAAGGGCTGCCGCAGCTTGCGATACATCAACACTCCTCCGTAGCCATTTTGGATGACCAGCATAGTAATTATCTTCGGCTGGAGACTCAGCTTCAAAGTATCAGAGTTGGTCCTATCGACATAGCTCATACCGCTAGTAGTTAGTGTGTAGCCAGCGTCAGTTTTCGCGACCAAGTTTTTCTTCTGAAGCAGCTTGAGGTGATAGGAGTAGAGGTTTGTATCGGTGTTGGCTGGTCGCATATCACGAAACCGAGCGTATTCGTGTCCCATCAAATAAGCCAAGATGTGTTTTTGGATGTGGTGCTCGATGTAATTCTGCTCAACCATATTTGAGTCAAATTATACTATCTAGAAATAATTAATACAAATCTAGATACTATTATTGTCATCTGTTGTATATCAAATTGCTCTAAGAAAGGTTTACATGGTAACTGAGAAAAAAGCTTCAACTTTTGAGCAAATATCCAATCGCGAACGCACCCGGACTATTGCTCGACTCAGCCTTGATCTTGGACAGATCGCTATGTCGTTTGCGCGCATCGATCGCGTCCCTCGCTATCACGATGGTGAGCGTGAAAGTGACGCTGAACATAGCTATATGCTAGGACTGGTAGCGCCTGAGCTTGCTCATGCTTTGCGACCAGAGCTTGATCGCGGCTTAATCACTCAGTTTGCCATCGTTCACGACCTCGTCGAGCTCAAGACCGGTGACGTGGCAACCTTTTTATTCTCTGAAAATGATCAGTTAGGCAAGGAGCAGACCGAAGCTGCAGCCTTGCAAAGCTTACTAGCTGAGCTACCTACCTACACTCGACAACTGTTGGCGCGCTATGAGTTGCAAGTTGACGCCGAAGCGCGTTTCGTTCGTTACGTCGATAAGCTACTGCCGATTGTTGTCGACATTCTAGGCGAGGGCGAGCGTGTCATGCGGCAAGACTACGGCATCACGTCACTCGAAGCTCTCCAGGCCGCCCAACGACAGCTACATCAACGGTTGGTCGAAAAGTTTGGCAACGAATTCCCCGAGCTAGATCTAGCGCACGAACTACTCTGTGAGCTGTTTGAAGGTCACTATGGGAGATTAAGCTAACGGTGTTTTGCCGTCACATCAATCGAATACTCACTCACCGGCATAGCCTGCCAGGCTGGATAAAAATCTCTTAGAGCCGACATACACACCAGTCGAATATCAGGATAAATCAAATCATCGCCACACGCCTCTAGGTC
>CAZNOD010000030.1:0-8025 GCA_964574585.1 uncultured Candidatus Saccharibacteria bacterium
ATTTATTTAGCCAGCCAGAGTTTTTACAGGGCGATCACGTCCAGCAGGTTGCTCGCCTGATCGACAATCTCGAACCGTGGTTACGCGAAGCCGCGCCTAATCGACCACTGAATGTTTATATAGGCGCTGAAAATCCAGTCGGCAAAACAAGCGGGGCTAGCCTGATAATTAGCCGCTTCCGCTCACCATTTTCTGACCAAAGTTACATCGGTGTATTAGGGCCGACTAGACAAGACTATGCTCGAACGATGCGATTGGTGCGCCACGCTGGTCAACAACTAGAGGAGTTGCTGTGAGTAACATTGATATTATCGATCGATACGTAGGTGGCTATATGAATCCCGAGTTAAGTGACGACGCGTGGAGAAAATATAGCCATAATTTGCGAGATGAGTTTTATGATAGCCGGTCGGCAGATGAAACTTGGATGAACACTATCATCAGACCAGCTCTGGGGCTAGTAAGTGAATTGCGCTCAATCGGCAAAGCGAGCATAGAAACTATTAATGATACCGAGGAAGGGCAAGATGGCACTCAACAATAAAAAACAAGCTTCACAAAACGCTCAAACTAATCAAAAGCACAAGTCAAGCAAGGTTGATGCCCGTCAAGATGCCGAGATTGCTGAGCTGACAACCGATTTGCAACGACTGAGGGCTGATTTTGAGAACTACCGCAAGCGAGTTGATGTCGAGAAGCAACAGGCACGTGATAGTGGCAAGACCGTGACGGTTATGCAGCTGTTGCCAGTGATTGATACGATTGAACGGGCCATCGCCCACCGCCCAGCCGACCTCGAGGGCAACAAATGGGCCGAAGGTGTGATGTCGATTACCAAGCAGCTAACTAAGCAATTGGAGTCTATTGGTGTTAAGCGAATTGATGCCAAGCCTGGGCAAGCCTTCAATCCAGATATTCACGAAGCGGTTCAGTTTGACGAGGATTCAGAAGGCGACAAAGAAGTGATTGCTGAAGAACTTCAAGCTGGCTATCTGATCGACGGCAATCCAGTCCGTCCAGCTATGGTTAAGGTAACTCGTAAATAGCACTAGGAGTCCGATCAAAGTCTGCTAAAGTATAAGCATGACAGTAAACTCTCAGGGTGCGGGGCTTGACGGCGAAATCGCGACTTTTCTAGACAAGTTTGATGGCAATGTCACGCAGGCAATCATGGCACTACGTGAGTACAGTAGTCAGCAAAAAGCTCGTGCCGCCAAGACCGCGCCGACCGGTCCAGTGATCGTCAGTGTCAAAGACGCCATAAAGTCATACAAAGTTGGCAAGACTAAAGTGGCCGCCCTCAACGGAGCTTCTTTAGAGGTTCGGCAAGGTGAGTTTATTGCTTTGACTGGACCAAGTGGTAGCGGTAAAAGCACGTTACTCCAGCTAATTGGCGGTCTCGATCGGCCAACGACTGGCGAGGTGACTGTAGGGGGCGTAGCTTT
This sequence comes from uncultured Candidatus Saccharibacteria bacterium, assembly GCA_964574585.1. GTDB lineage: Bacteria > Patescibacteriota > Saccharimonadia > Saccharimonadales > Saccharimonadaceae > SZUA-359. The sequence continues at coordinate 1,446 of CAZNOD010000030.1, forward strand.
AAGTCAACTAAACGATACTAAATTATCAGAGTTCCGGGCTCAGACGGTTGGTTTTGTATTTCAGTTTTTCTACCTGCAACCTTTCTTGCGCCTAGAGAGCAATCTCGAGGTACCAGCTATGTTTGCCGGTATCTCACGCCAGGAAAGGGCTGGACGCATCCAGGAGCTGGCCGGACAGGTCGGACTAGCTGATCGTTTGCGGCATTACCCTAAAGAGCTATCGGGTGGCCAGATGCAACGAGCGGCAATTGCTCGGGCGCTGCTCAATCGGCCAAAGATCTTGCTAGCTGATGAGCCAACCGGCAACCTCGATAGCGTCAATAGCACGGCAATTATTGATTTATTTGAGAAAATCCGTCAGGAGTTTGGCACTACAATCGTACTGGTGACTCACGATCCGAGTGTGGCTCGCCGAGCTGATCGGGAAGTTGTAATTCGTGATGGTAGGATAGTGTCTTGATTGGCCTAAGAGATGCTTTTGTTCTGGCCAGTACTAAGCTACGAACCAGAAAAATCCGCACCGGTATAGTGGTCGGTGTCTCGGGCATACTGTTTGGCCTGCTGGTAGCTGGTGTGGTTATTATCCAAGGTATACACTCTAGTGTTGAACGGTTTAGTGAACAAGGTTTAGGTGCGCGCTACATCATGAGCGTCTCTAAAGATGGTGACGATTACGATCGGGTTGACCGGCTAGCTAGACAGCCAGACATGGTTGAGCTGTTTGAGCGGGAGCACGCCGAATTAGTCCGTCAAAAAGTCGATGAAGCTCGGCGGCTCGGCATTGATTATAATCCAGAGTCAGAGGATCCGTCGCCGGTAAGGAAAGACACTGAAACTGGAGAAAAGTATATTGAACTCTACGAGGGTCCAAACTCTCAGGCTGTAAGTGAACGGCTAATCGAGCTCAACCCATCTGAGGATGAATTCGATATTAAGAAAACTGCTCAGCCGTATAATCCAATTGATTATCCTTCGGCCAGTCTGCCGCTAGAAGTGGGCGTAACTTTTATGAAAGACGGTAAAGAAAGTGACGTGGATAGTATACGACCTAACGTCGCCATGCCAACAGACGATAATCCGTACATACTAGCTATCAGCGACGGCAGCATAGTGGCCCCTTTTGTGTCAGTAGATTTTGACGCTAGCCGAGGCGAAATACCGGTCGTCATACCCTATGAAGATGCTGAAAAGCTACTTGGGTATGAAAAACTAACTAACGATGTGTCGGCTGAAGATCGCTTGAAGCGAGTATATCAAGTTCGCGACCGGGTTAACGAAATAACGGCTTCGTTTTGCTATCGAAATTCAGCTTCTGAGCAGCTACTGGCTGAAGCTAAGCAGATTGAAAAAGATATTAGTGTTAATCAGTCAAAACCAGGTTTTACAATGCCGGCTGTCCGCTATAAGCTACCAGCTGAAGACAGTTGTGGTCCAGTAGAGGTGTTGGGCGACAACCGTAGCCAGGTAGAAAAACAATACCTTGAAAACCGGATAGCTTTTGACAAAAAATTCAACAATTACCAAGACCCAGTGCAGCACAAGATAACCGTCCGTGGCGTGGGTATATCGCCAGATATGAGAAGTGCTTATAGTGTAGGCTCGATGGGGGGTTTAGCGGCCAGTTTGCTGTCGTCTTACACTGAAATGTACTGGTCGATACCAAGCGATATGTTAGCTAAGTTAGACGAGCAGCATAGGCCTAGCGAGCTGTTTAATCAGCACCAAGAGGGCGGTGAGTCGGCGCGCACCTGGTTTGGCGGGGACTTAGTAGAGTTTGGTAATTTTGAAGATGCCAAACGATTCCACGATAAATACGGATGCATGTTTGGTGCCTGCGGAAGCGATGGCGTGATGGCTCAGCCCTATGGCAGTAGCTCGCTATTGGTATCTGAAATGCGTAGCTTTTTTGACAAGGCTATTAATTATGCGGTGGTATTTGTATCTTTATTTGCGATGATTATCCTGGCTGGGGTAATCGGCCGAACCATAGCTGATGGTCGCAAGGAAAGCGCCGTATTTCGGGCGATTGGCGCCAAGCGTAGTGACTTAGTTGGTATTTATAGTGTCTATACATCTTTGTTGGCGCTGCGGGTGATTGTATTTGCTCTAGCCCTTGGTATATTGGTGGCTTGGCTAATTGACGCCTGGCAGTGGCGAGGCTCGACTGTCGGCGCGCAGCTAGCTTACGGGGCGATAGATCGCAACGTTGAATTTCACTTCTTTGACATCAGGTCACCCTACATTGGCCTGATAGTTGGCGCCATATTGCTAGCCTCGCTTTTGGCTATGATACCGCCAATCTTAAGGGCGATGCGCCGCGACCCTATCCAGGATATGCGCGACGACAACTAAGGTGTTCGGTTGCAGCTTGAGTGGTCAGTTGTTAGTATAAAAGCATGTCTAGAACCAAAAGCGGTTTCACGCTGGTCGAACTACTAATTGTAATTGTGGTGATAGCGATACTGGCGGCAATATCCGTTGTGGCCTATAACGGCGTACAGGAGCGTGCCCGCAACTCTAAGCGGGTATCAGATATCGCTCAGATCAAGAAAGCCTTATTGGTTTACGACTCTCTACACGGCGGGGTGGTTCGCCCAGGGGTTAGCGGCTACACGAAACCTGCGGGCGAGCCAGGCTTTGGCGGTTGGGATAGCAGCAGTAGTGCAGCCTGGCTAGCCTTTTTACGTCCGGGTAACGGCAATATGCCAGTTGACCCGGTCAATACCTGGGATAGTGCTAGTACACCGTTTACGGCTGATAGCCGACTTTATAATTATTACTGCTACAATGCTGGACACGGTAGCGCCTACCCGGACTCGGCTGCAGTACAGCTTAGGTATCGTCGCGATAACGGCGCGCAGGTGGTTGAAAAGTTTGCAGTTACATCTTGCTTAACTAGCATACCGTAGCCAAGGAAAAAACTTCCTTAGCACTCTTGACATCAGAGTGCTAATTGCTTATTATGAGCATATGACTTGGCACTAACCTGCGAGGAGTGCCAAGAAGTAGCGACAATAATCGCTAAATTAGTAACAATTCACATATGAAATATGAAAGGTTTGTTTACGCTAGGGCTATGCCGGGTAGGCGTGGGGACTGATTGAGCAGTAGACAATACTTGCGAAAGAGGACCACAGCAACTAACCAAGCAGCACACGATGTAGGCAGGCCGACCTAAACAGGAGGAAGAAATGGGTAAAATAATTGGAATCGACTTAGGTACTACTAACTCAGCTGTTGCCTACATGGTAGCTGGCAAACCAGAAGTTATTGCCAACGCCGAGGGTGCCCGGACTACACCAAGTGTGGTCGCTATCAACAAAAAAGGCGAGCGCTTAGTGGGGCAGGTGGCGCAGCGTCAGCGTGTGACAAATGCCAAAAACACTATATATGGAGTCAAACGACTGATAGGTCGTAAGTGGAGTGATGACGAGGTTCAAAAAGATCACGATATTATGCCATACAATATCGTCAAAAAAGGCACTGGCGTGGCTGTTGAGATGGGTGACAAGCAGTATACACCGGAAGAAGTTTCAGCGATGATTTTGTCGAAACTCAAGGCCGATGCTGAGAGCTTCTTGGGCGAAAAGGTCAGTGAAGCGGTCATTACAGTACCGGCTTACTTCGATGACTCACAGCGCCAAGCTACCAAAGATGCTGGTAAAATTGCTGGTCTAGAAGTCAAACGAATTATCAACGAACCGACTGCCGCCGCCCTAGCTTATGGCCTAGAAGGTGACAAAGACGAAAAGATTGCTGTCTTTGACCTCGGTGGTGGTACCTTTGATGTGTCAATTCTCGAGCTGGGTGATGGTGTGTTTGAGGTCAAGTCAACCAACGGTGACACTCACCTTGGTGGTGAGGACTTCGACAACCGAATTGTCGACCACTTTATCGCTCACTTCAAGAACGAAGAGGGTGTTGACCTCAAGGGCGACAAGGCTGCCCTGCAGCGCCTCAAGGACGAAGCCGAAAAAGCCAAGAAAGAACTATCGAGCACCAACGAATACGAAGTTAACCTACCGTTTATTACCGCTGATGCCGATGGTCCGAAACATTTTGAATACACCCTGACTCGCTCGAAGCTAGAGGAGTTGGTTAGTGATTTAATCGATCGTCTGGCTGGTCCTGTCGAAAAAGCCCTCAAGGATGCCAAATTGAGCGCCAAGGAAATTGATGAGGTCGTCTTGGTTGGTGGTATGACTCGTATGCCAGCTGTTGTCGACAAGGTAAAGACTATTTTTGGCAAGGATCCGCTAAAAGGGGTTAACCCTGACGAGGTCGTCGCTATTGGTGCGGCTGTCCAGGGTGGCGTGCTAGCTGGTGATGTCAAAGATGTCTTGCTACTCGACGTTACGCCACTTAGTCTTGGTATCGAAACAATGGGTGGCGTCACCACCAAACTAATTGAACGAAACACGACTATCCCAACCAGCAAGTCGGAGACATTCTCAACCGCCGCTGACAATCAGCCACAGGTTGAAATCCACGTCTTGCAAGGTGAGCGGGAGATGTCAGCCGACAACAAGAGTCTAGGTAGGTTTGTTCTTGATGGTATCGCCCCAGCACCACGTGGTGTACCACAAATTGAAGTCACATTTAACCTTGACGCCAACGGTCTACTAAACGTCACTGCCAAGGATAAAGGCACTGGCAAGGAGCAGTCGATTACTATCCAGGAGTCGGGCAACCTTTCTAAAGAGGACATCGAAAAGGCTCAAAAAGAAGCTGAAGCTCATGCTGATGAAGACAAGAGAAAGCGTGAAGCCGTCGAGACCCGTAATCAGCTCGAAAATGCTATTTACCAAGCTGAAAAACTACCCAACGAGCACAAGGATAAGATCTCCGATGAAGACAAAGAGGCGATCAAGGAAGCCGTTGAGGCTGCCAAAAAAGTTCAGACTGACGACAAAGCTGACAAAGACGCCCTAGAGGCTGCTGTTAAAGAGCTAAATGACAAGATTATGCCAATTGGCGCTAAGCTTTACGAAGCCGCCGCCGAAGAGGCAAAGTCTGAGTCAGAAGCTGCTGACGAGAAAAAGTCGAGCAAGAGCGAACCGGTCGAAGGTGAAGTAGTTGAAGACGATGACAAAAAGAGCAATAAGAAGAAAGAATAATCTTTAGTCTAGTCTGTAGACAGCAAACCCCACAGTCAATGACTGTGGGGTTTATAGGTTCGAGTCAGCTTAACGAATTGATATTAGCTCAATATCAAACACTAAATCAGAATTAGCTGGGATATTTGGCGCCGGACTAGATGTGCCGTAAGCCATATCAGCGGGGATGATTAGTCGACGCATGCCTCCAACCTTCATGCCCGGTACGCCCTGAGTCCAGCCAGCGATTACTTGGTCCAAGCCAAAAGTTATCGGTCGACCAAAGTCGTGGCTACTTTGGAAGATGATGCCATTTTTGCAAAGAGCACCGGTATAGTGAGCTTCGATGGTGGCGCCAGGTTCGACGGCTGGCCCCTCGCCAACAGCCAGGTCATTAATTTGTAGTTCGTCGACTTTTTCGATTGGAGTAAAGTCGGCTAGTTTAGTTCCTCCATATTTTGTCATACGGTATAGTGTAACATCGATTAGGTTAGTGGTGCTAAGATAGATATCATGACACAGCAAGTCAGGCGGAATTGGACTAAGCGGTGGCTGACGCTCGCTGTGGTGTTGCTAGTGTTGGTCATACTAGGTGCTTTAGCGTGGCCGCACATGGATTTTCTGACCAATCGTCAGGAGCTACAGCAAATTGTTCTCAGCGCGGGGCCGTGGGCGCCGTTGGTATTTATGTTTTTGCAGCTACTTCAGGTAGTTGTAGCACCCATACCTGGTACGGTAATTAGCTTAGCTGGTGGCTATATTTTTGAAGCGTTGTGGGCGACTATCTATGCCATGATTGGTACGACTATTGGTTTTTGGATTGTGTTTGTGATTTCAAAACGCTACGGTCGTCGAGTCATAAAATATTTTGTACCTGCCGACAAAGTAGCAAAATACGACAAGGTTGCTAGCAGCAAAGGTGCCTTTGCTTTTCTGGCTGTTGGTTTTTTGTTTCCATTTATTCCTGACCCGATTCTGGGCTATATAGCTGGAACCACCCCGATACCGACTCGTGTATTGATGGTTATCTGTATCTTGATGCGTTTACCTGGTGTAGCTATGACCAGTACGGTTGGCAGTCAGTTTGGCCAGGGTAATTACCAAACAGTGGTCTGGTTACTGGTTGGGCTGGCAATTGTGTTGGTGCTGGGCTTGATATTTTATAACCAGCTTAAGGATTTGACCGATCGTCTGTATCGACTAGCAATTCGCGAGCAGCGCGAGGACCAACAGTACCGCCAAAAAATTGAAGCGCTACGGACCGAACGGCGACGTCGCCGAACCACCAAAACACGTCGCTAGCCACTAGCTAAGCACTACCCTTTACTAACCGGTGGTGCTAATATGAGGGTATGGATATCAAAACAGAACTCGAAAAGATTTTTAAGGGTGAGCTTAAAAATGACGACCAAACACTAACATTTTACTCACACGACGCCAGTCTATTTGAACTACGACCAGAAGTAGTCGGCTTTCCAAAAGAT
>CAZNOD010000031.1:0-7966 GCA_964574585.1 uncultured Candidatus Saccharibacteria bacterium
GGTCTGATTCTGTAGGTACGGTTTTGGGTTAGCTTCAATGTCGCTTAAGCGGGTATTTTGACGGGACTGAGCTGATGGCATAAATACTGGTGCAGCTGGCGCCTGGCTACTTGGTTGCTGATGCGGCCTCGCCTGTGGAGACATAGCTTCAATCGATGGTCGTGAATAGTTGCTGGTGGCTGGAGCTGCCGCCGGAGTTGGCTGAGGAGTTGGTGGAGCTGCTGCCGGAGTTGGCTGAGGAGTTGGTGGAGCTGCTGCCGGAGTTGGAGTTGGATCTGACTGTTGGACGGCAGGGTTAGGCTGAACATCGACCTGCTCGATGGTCGGCGGTGTTTCGACGAACTCGTTGTCGGACTGCTCGATTAATTGTTTAGCCGACACGTGATCGGTGCGTGGCAGCTGAACGAAAAAGGTACTACCCTGCTGGTAGGTACTCTCAGCCCAGATACGGCCATCCATTGCCTCGGTAAGCTTGCGGCAAAGGTACAAGCCTAGCCCAGTGCCACCAATCTCGCGAGTTTCACTGTTGTCGACACGATAAAATTTCTGAAATAAGTGTGGCAGATCTTCTTGCGGTATACCAATCCCCGAGTCAGCTACGCTAAAGGTAACGTGATCATCATCGCCAGTTATATCGATGGTTATACTACCGTGTGGGGTGTATTTGATAGCGTTTTCAATCAGATTTGATACGACTTCACGCAAATGATCATTGTCGACGTTGACATAAAAAACTGGATGAAGCGTTACACTTCCTCTCTCGTCATCCATCGGCTCGTTATCTAGCAGTGGAGCTGGTTTGTATAGTATCTGTAGTCCTTTTTGCTCGGCTTGAGGTGCCAGACCACGGACAATGTCGAGTATAAATGGCACTAGATCAACAACCTTTGGGTTGTGCGTTAAACGATTATCGTCGGCACGACTGACATCGAGTAAATCTTGAAACAATCGACCAAGATGCTGTGCTGACTCTTGAGCTTTACCGATGTATTCACGGGCCTTGTCATCGATCTGAGCCGTACCAGGGTTTAATGCCAAGCCAAGATAGCCTTCGATACTAGCCACTGGTGTGCGCATTTCGTGGCTAGCGGTGCTAATAAACTCGGCCTGCTCACGTTCCTCGCTCCGTTCGCTTGTGATATCACGAAATACTATGATTGAGCCGCTACCCAGTGAGCCAATCGGTGAAACTGTAATGTGGGCCAAAAACTTACGACCAGCTTCGGCGGTCTCTAGGCTAAAAGTGTCGACCGACACTTCTTGGTTGCTTTCCAGTGCCTGGCGCACTGGATCGTTGTTTGGCTGAACTGGTTTGTCGTGTGAGTCGTACATTTTTATGATCGACTTGTAGTCGAGGCCAATGGCATCCTCCCTGCCCCAGCCAATCAAGCGCTGAGCTGCTGGGTTTATTAGCTCGACAACTCCACTCTTGTCGACCGCCACTACTCCGTCAGCAATTGCAGCAATTACTACTTCGGCTTTGCCGGCCACCGAGCGTAGCTCGCGAGCAAGCTCATTGTACGATCGATCTTCAGCCTCCTCCTTGTCGCTGTGATTAGCCTGCCAGACTAATGCGCCGACAATCAGTGGCGTAACAGTGACAAACAGGCTGATTGTTAGCTGGTCAACTGCCAGACCATCACCAGTTGCTAGCCAGACTAGATAGCCCGCCACTAGCCCTAGAGTAATTAACACACCATACCAGCCAAAAACCGGTCCAAACATTGCCACCAGCATCCACAAAGCAATAAATGGTGATGACAGGTAGCCGGTGTTGGCAATCAGTAGAACAGTGGTCAATATCAATAGTGCGTAGCTAGCAAACGCGGTTTGCGTGAGTAGATTTCGCGGTGACCATAGATAAGACACCAGCGCGGCTATAAATGAAGCACCAGCTGCAATCGCCGCCCAGTCGTGAACGATTAGCGCTGAACCGATTGACTCGACATTGACAAAAAATACCCAAAAGTACAATAGCAAAATAATGCCAGCAACCAGCATGGCTGCTTCACATATGCGTCGATGCCAGAAACGTGTCAGCGGTAATGGTTTAATGTCGCCCCCTATTTGCTTATCTATATTATGCCTCATCAAGGCACGTGGTGCAATCTCAGCTAGCTACCAGACACCACCCCTTGACTAGGAGGGGTATGGGTACGAAGTTTCATCTTGGTTGGTCAGTCGAATCGCGCAGCCGCCACCCGGCGCTAGTTCAATCGACAGTTTATCGCCATGGCTGACCGATCGGTGTTCAATTTCGTGCTTCTCTGGATTGGTATGCCAGTTAGCGTCGGCGGCGTCACGGTAGATGGTTGCTTTGTAATGCTGGTGCTCTGGCAAGAAATCGAGAGCGACCTCGATACTACGCGATGCTTCATCGGTCACGGCGCCAATATACCAGTCGTCGCTATGGCGGTCTTTGCGAGCCACCACATAATAATCACCAATTGCACCATCGAGCGGAATAGTCAGCTCCCAGTTAATTGGTACATCTTTGATGAATGCAAAAGCGGGCTGGTCGTGATAATGTTCGGGTAGATCAGCCGCCATCTGCATCGGGCTATACATTGTGACGTAATAAGCCAGCTGTTTGGCGAGAGTGGTGTGGACTTTGCGAGCAGTGCCCGAGAGATTAAATAGTCCCGGCGTGTAATCAAGTGGCCCAGCCAGTAGCCGCGTAAACGGCAACACCGTGGTATGTTCGGGCGTGACTGCTCCACCTTCGTACTCCTGCCCCATCACACCTTCACGAGTCATTAGGTTTGGCCAAGTTCGTTCGATACCAGTACCCTTGACAGGCTCGTGGATGTCGAGCATTATCTGCCGCTCGGCGGCTAACTCGACGGTCTTTTGATAGTGGCGGACACCTACTTGCGAAGAGTGAGGGTCGCCGGTGTTTAGCCGTGGATGGACGTAGCCGGTTTTGATGTAGTGAACGCCAAAGTGCCGATAATAATCGTAAGCTTCGGGCAGTTGCCATTCGTAGTGCGCGATATTACCCGATGTTTCATGATGGCCGACTATACTGACATCTTGTGAGTGGGCATAATCGGTCACGGCTTGGATATCAAAATCTGGATACGGCAACAGATGGTTCATTTTGTCGCCATTTTGAGTCCAGTCGCCATCCCAGCCAACATTCCAACCCTCGATCAATAGGGCTTTTATGCCGAGTTTTTTGGCAGCGTTGATGTACTTAAAAGCTGTCCGGGTGGTTGCGCCGTGTTTTGGACCACTACCCCAGGTATATTTACCGATAAACATACCCCACCAAATTCCCATGAACTTAGTTGGCTTGATCCACGATGTGTCATCAATCTTGGAGGGTTCGTTGAGGTTGAGCATGATTTTGGGTTTGCTAAGGTCAATTGCCCTATCGGCGATAATCACGGTGCGCCACGGCATTACAAAAGGCAGCGTAATATGACCAGCTTCACCACTTTTTATTGGGGTAATGCTACTGGCTAGGCCGCTGTCAGTCGGCACCAGGTTCATTGATCCGTAGTCGTAAAGGGCTGCTTCGTGAATTGCCATGTAGCGTCCGTCGCCTAGTTCAATGGTTAGAGGCGTGTGAGCGGTTGCTATCTCATCTATAGGGGTTTTCTTGTAGAGGTGCTCGTAATGATTTTGACCAAGCGCCGGTATCCACCAAGCATTTCCGTCAGTTTTTTCGATATTAAATTCTGTTGATTCGCGCTTGATAGTCTTTGGTCCTTCGCCTAACAATTCATAGCGAAAGCCGAAACTGTCGTCAAATAAGCGAAAGCGGATGTTGAAACTAGCGGTCTTGAGACTGAGTTGGTTATGGTGATCACGAACAAAGCGCTGCTCACCCCATGGCTGCTCCCAGGTTTCATCGCGCGAGCGCTCTTTGTACTGAACCTCACCTTTGACTTGTAGTAGATTGTGGTTATCACTATCGATTACAGCTAGCTTCGAACGATGAATGGTCGGCTTGCCGTCTGACATCAGCTCGTACCAGACCGTGGCAGTATCGTCGACGCCAACTCGTAGCTCGAGCTGTCCATTTGGTGAGCGTAGGTTGCGGCTGTTGTTTTGATTTGGCTTTTTTATGTCTTCAATCATGCTTATGGTTAATTATCGCTTATCTAGACAATAGTTGCAATCTATCCGTGGTTTTGGAAGAAATGATACTCATCGCCGTGCTTGTGAAAGGCAAAATGACCGAGTTGGCGCAGACGCTCGGGTATGCCCCAGAACGGTAAACGCACCATACTGCGGCTAAACTGAACTCGACCAACCCAGACACCGAGCATAATAATGCTCATACTGATCAAGTAAACGGTTGTCAACGACTCGCCAAACACTAGCACAGCCAAGATGTCACCGGCTATAGTTTGAGCGTACATAAAACTGACGTTATTGCCGACACTGACCTTGCTGAGGCCACTATAGAAAGCACCGTAGCTGATCGGTGATATTACTAGCACCATCAATCCAAACATAATCAAGGACGCTGGGTCGATACCGAACCAATCAAAGCGGCTCAGCTCGTGGCCCCAGATAAGCAAAAACGGCACCGACGCAATCAGTAGCTGGCAAGCTGTCATCTGAAGAGGGTCAATATCGCGCAAGATGCGCTTTGATCGGACGACAGCGTATGATGCGGCCAAGGTCGATAGCAGCAATAACGCTACGCCAATTAATCGTTCGCCAATACCAAACTGTGCCAATTGGCCAAAGAGCAAAAACAATATCCCACCTATACTAACCGCCATGCCGATAGTTGCTTGGCGCTGCAATCTCTCTCCTAGGAGGTAGTACGATAGGATATAGACCATGACTGGTCCGGTTAGTGTTATTAGCAGAGCGTGCGTCGACGGCACCATTTGGATGCCGACAAAGAACAGCAGATTGGCGATGGCAATGTTTATCAGGCCGACTATACCAATCGAACGTATCTCGCGCCAACCAAGTTTGCGCCAGCGCCCAGTGGCTTTTGCTAGCGTCAGTAGCGACAGACCAGATATTAAGTGACGCACAATTAAAAACACCCCCATCGGGACTGCTAGTAGTATGTACTTGGTCAGGGTGATACCTATCCCGAAAAATACATTACCGAGTAAAAATAACTTAGCGCCGTTGTTCATTTTTTGTTTCTTGTCTACTAAGAGATATTGTATCAAAAATATGCTTAAAATGGTATGACAAAGGCTGAGTCTAGTTTCAACAATAACTAATCTAAAGAATAATCTTTTCGTAGATTAATATCACCGTCACTACGAAGCCGGCTATTTGATTGAGCCAAATGAAGCGTCGCCAGGGTCGATTAGCTTTGGCTGAGGTTTGGTCATCGATATCTATTATATCGATGTAATTGACTACATAGAGCCAGGCGACAAGCGCTAGTATCCAGCCGTATGATGGTAAAGCTATCAGAGTTAAGCCCGATAAGACGTATAGGCCAACCACTAAACGCATAGTGTTACGAGCACCGAGAAAATCAGCCACCGACGATATGCCAGCCTTTCGGTCCGGAATGATATCTTGGATTGCCCCTAAAGCGTGCGACGCCATGCCCCAAACGTCTATACAGGCTCTCATCACCGGCCGCAAATACTTTGAGGCACATCAAGCCGACAACTTCTGCTGAACCGACGATGTATTGCTCGTATTGTTGTTGGCTAAAACTACTAGGCGGGTTAGCGTCGGTGCGCATACTTTGAAAAAATGGCGCTATCAATGATTTGTCTATAGAGTAGTGCCTAGCTGTATTGACATACGAATGAACCACTGGATTGGCGCTATAGCCTCGTCTTATGGCTGCGTAAGTTTCGTCTTCTAGGTCATTTAGTAGGCCTAGTTTATCGCTACCAGTGTAGGTGTCGACTATCTCGTCGGCCACCCTGACTAAACCGTATATTGAGTAGATGTGCTGTCGAATCGGTCGGCTGAAAAATAAACTACTGACAGAGAATGAACTGGAATAGCGCGTCGTCAGCAGTTTGCTGATATCGTTCGATAAATTATCGTAAAGATCCATTACTTGTCCCGATCGACGCAGAGCTGGATTAATTGTTCGAACTCGCTACGAATCGACTGACTGACTTTTAATTCAGTTAGAGCAGACTCTGCTTTGCTGGCGTAACTATCGATTGCAGCTTCAGTCAGGCTTACTGCACCGCTATCGGACAAGGCTCGACGCAACTCGTCGACCTGATAGTCGGTTAAATCCTGTCGGCCAAACAGCTTGTAGAAATCGCTTCTGGCCTGTTCGGTAGAGCTCTTGTCAAATTGCTCTATTAGGTAGGTCCGCTTACCTTCTCGCAGATCCGTGTCGCTACTTTTGCCAGTGATTGCGCTGTTGCCGAACGTACCCAGGAGGTCGTCTTTTAGCTGAAAAGCTATGCCCAGTGAGTCGGCGTACTGTGTTAGTATTTCGATACTGTCTTCATCAGCTCCTGCTAAGTGAGCGCCGACGCTAAGCGGGCCAATAAAGGAATAGCTGGCAGTCTTGTATCTCGCTACGGTGATAGCGTGAGTGTCGGCAACTGGCCGGATGGATGATTCGGTGTCAATTAGTTCTCCGCCTACGACGTGCAATATAGCTGTTGAAAACGCCAGTTGGGCTTTACGTAGCTGCAACAAATCGTCGCTCGATATCGCTAGCAGGCGATGAGATTCAGCTATCAGAGCGTCCCCTATCAGTACGGCTGCTGTGTTTGCGAAATGTAGGCGATCGTTTTTGGCTAGTTCCTTGTATTCGTCTAGATATTGACCAGCTACGTTTGGCATGCCGTATCGAGTAAAGTCTCGGTCGATAACGTCGTCGTGGATTAGCATAGCCAGGTGTATGAGCTCGCAAGCTACAGCTGCTGGCAAGACTTTATCAATTGCCTCGTCACTAAACGCCCGATAAGCCAGCAACATTACATATGGTCGCAGGCGCTTACCGCCCGCTAAGGCAAGCTTGCTAGCTGTCTGCCATAACTTTTCGTAGCGGTGGCTGATAGCCTTGGCTTGGCTGCCTTGGATTTGAAAAAAATCCTCCAGGTATTCGTCAACTAGTTGCTTCGTCTGCCCAAGCTGGATAACTGATGGGCTAGCTTGGGATTTAGGTGTGTTAATCATTTGTATATTATACTCTAGCTTGGGAATTTTGGCGCTTTTTAAACCCTCGAGTTTATTAGAATTATCTATCTCGCGAATAAAATCTAGCAAGAAAATACGCCCAACCTTTCAGGCTGAGCGTATTTTCTTGGTGAGCCTAGAGGTATTTTTTTAGAACACCTTTTCGTCGATTTATTCACACTCCGAGAAAGATTTAGAGATCTCGGGATGGTTATTAAAGATGGCAAAGTGTTCTTGCCGGATTTGGAGGAGAGAGATGTGTAACTCAACAAAACTGTACAACCAAGATACGTTTGATAAGCAGTTCAGGCATGACATACATAATGTACATGACAGCCTTCTAATCGAAAGTCCGTTCATTAGGTTGAAACGAGTTAAAGAATTGCTCCCTGCCCTAACTAAGTTACGACGACGCGGAGTGTCGATAGTCATAAATACAAGAAGTCCCGATGAGCATGATTATAATTATGAACAGAAGGCCGCCAGCGCTGTCGGTTTGCTGCAAGATATCGGCGTCACTGTCTTATATACCGTCAAGCATCACCGCAAGATTGCGATCATTGATCGACATTTGATATATGAGGGTAGCCTCAACATACTCTCCTACTACGATAGCTGTGAGATAATGAGAAGATCAGTTTCTGCCGCTGATGCAGAAACCTTAATAAACTTTATTGGTATAAATAAATACCTAATATAAGAAAGTTGTAATGTACGGTTATGTATTCGATGACCTACAGCTACCAAATCACTAGAAGGTCGTCTAGGGAGCAATTACTATTTAATTTATTCCTGACATACTAAGCTACCTTATTAGCGTTCCTATTTTAAGCCTTTCAAGTTGTTCTTGTGCTGCTTTACTATGGGGAGCGCC
>CAZNOD010000032.1:0-7840 GCA_964574585.1 uncultured Candidatus Saccharibacteria bacterium
ACTTCGCCGTACCCTCGGTATGTTTTGCTGCGCAAAACCCGAGGATTCAACCCCCCACACGCCACAGCACAAAAAAAGATGACCAGATGGTCATCAATTTTCGTGGCGGAGAGGGAGGGATTCGAACCCTCGGTGAGTTGCCCCACGCTTGTTTTCAAGACAAGTACCTTAAACCACTCGGTCACCTCTCCGCGTCGAAACTCACTCCACTTGGTCGATTTACTGCGTAAATCTCCCTGGTTTCGTTGTTTCTCCTCTCATTTTACGAAACAGCAAGCTTGGTTTCGTAAAATGTACGCCAGCAAGCTGGCCAGTAACACCTGCTGTCGCAGTGGTCACGCTTGATGATTATAACACAAGGAGGCGAGAGAAAAGAGGGCTTGCCCTCTTTTCCGAGACGACGAAGTGTTACATCAGCAGCAGACCAGTGGGTTGAAACAGTAGCATATCTCATCTGGTAGGACTACGTATATTACATCATAAAATCGTCAAAACGCTAGACATAACCGGTTTTTTATGCTATAGTTAAAGCAGAATAACCGTGAGAAGGAGTCAATACATCAATGACCAATCGAAAGCTGACCACCCTATATGCCACCATCACTAGTCTAGCTGCTTCAGTTTATCTGACTGCCAATAACGCTGCTGCTCAAGTAGCCGGTGTTCAAAATGGTGCTAGGTCTGCCAAGGGCATGGACCAGCCTATTGATTTGATTGGTGACGGTGGTACTTTCGCGACTATCACCAATGTATTGCTGTTTATTGTCGGTGCTATTGCCGTCATTATGATAGTTATTGGTGGCTTGCGCTACGTCTTGTCAGGCGGTAACTCCGATCAGATTACTGCTGCCAAAAACACCATCCTGTACGCAATTGTAGGTATTATCGTCGCCTTGCTAGCTTACGCCGCTGTCAACTTTGTCTTGACTAGCTTTACACCGGGTACTACCGGTGGCACCAACCTTTAAGCTAGCTTTTGGTGAGCGCCTAGGAGCCGGTCGCATGACCGGCTCTTTATGTTATCCCAATAGATACAGCTATCTCGTGGGTAATCTCATCACTGCTACGCGAAAACCCGAAGCCAATAAAAATATGCTAGAAGGCTATATCTTGATTTGGGAGGGAGGGATGACGCTCGTCTTTGACTCGCTCCTGCGTTCACTCATGAAAATATGTAAACACATTTTCATTTCATTCACTTCGCCGTACCCTCGGTATGTTTTGCTGCGCAAAACCCGAGGATTCAACCCCCCACACGCCACAGCACAAAAAAAGATGACCAGATGGTCATCAATTTTCGTGGCGGAGAGGGAGGGATTCGAACCCTCGGTGAGTTGCCCCACGCTTGTTTTCAAGACAAGTACCTTAAACCACTCGGTCACCTCTCCGCGTCGAAACTCACTCCACTTGGTCGATTTACTGCGTAAATCTCCCTGGTTTCGTTGTTTCTCCTTTCGATTTGCCAAACAGCTAAAGCTTGGTTTGACAAATCGGGCGCCTGACGGCGGAGAATCCGTTTCGTGCAGTCTATTTTAACAGATACGAGGAGGTTAGTCGAGAGGCTGACGACTAGTTACCGCAAGCCAGACCTGTTTGGCGCCGGCCTGTCGTAATTGCCTAGTGGCGTGTTTAACGGTAGCGCCAGTCGTATAGACATCGTCGACCAGCAGATAAATTGCCTTATCATCGAGTTGATCATCCACGCGGTAAGCTTGTTTGGCTTGCAGCTGGCGCTGCCGACGACTCACCCCATGCTGCACCGAGTGACCGCGCCGCTGCAAGACTGGCTGGTAGGGTAGCTGCCGTAGTTTAGCTAATCGACGCGCCACCAGTTCAGCGTGACCGTAGCCACGCTGCCGAATATGCGGTCTAGTAGTCGGCACCGGTACAACCACAGTTTCGACCGGCAGTTTCGGCAGGACTGCCGCCATAAGCTGCGCCTGCATCCGACAAGCTCGACGCACACTGTCAAACTTGCTGGCATCAACTAACTTCTCCAGTACTCCCTGGCGCCACCCTACAGTCCAGGCTCGCTGATAGGGTAGTCGGCAGATTTTACAGCTACCGTCCACTCCGGTCGGCTTCAGGCAGCTCAAACAACGGCCAAACGGCTCAGATGTGATGTCATAAAAACAACTTTGGCACAAAACAGTGCCAGTAAAACCACATCCATAACAGTAGTCCGGTGCCAATAAATCGCTTAGCTGTCCAAACATTGTTATTTTTACGTTTACCCCCGTTATTTCTTGCTTATACCGTAAATGCTATGTATAATCCTAGCTAGACAACTTGTCAATAGTGCCTAGAGAAAGTGGAGGATATCATGGCCCGAAAGCAAAATGACGACCTACTCATGGAGGACGAGCTGGCAGCAGCTTTTCTCGATGGTGATATGTCACAATCTGCAGACGACAGCTCTGCACAAAACCCAGCACCAGCTGACGACACCTGGAACGACGCCGAGGAAGATTTCCCAGGCCAGCTAGCCGTTGATGTCTACGAAACCGAGGATCAGCTCGTCGTCAAGGCGCGCACCGCCGGTGTCAACAAGGAAGATCTCGACGTTAGCATCAGTGATGGTATTTTGACCATCAGCGGCACCCTATCGAGTGGTGACGACGCCGATGCTACCAACTGGCACATCCAAGAGTGCTACTGGGGTGAGTTTAGCCGTACGCTAGCCTTGCCGGTCCCAGTCAAAGAAGACGAGGTCGCCGCTGTCCTACGTGACGGTGTACTAACTGTCACCTTTGGTAAGGTCGTTCGCGAGCAAGCCAAAAAAATTACTATCCAATAGTAGTTACCGATCAAAAATGCGAGAATCACCCCGATCAAGTCGGGGTGATTTTATGTGCCCTGCCTAAGCCTCAATGAAATCGCCCTCCAGTTGGAGGGCGACTAGTCTATAGCGACTGATTGACTAGGTAGTGCCGACGAAGCTGTCGATGACAAAGTTTACTACCGCGAAAGCCAGTATGGCGACGATGATACCAACCACTGCGTAGAGGATAGTATTTTTAGCCGCGGTAACTTGCTCTGAGTTGCCGTTTGAGGTGGTGTAGCGAATACCACCAATTACTAGCATAATTACAGCGATTGCACCGATGATAAATAGCAATACATTGGTAACTGTCTTGAAGATGCCGTCACCTTCACAGTTGTCACCGCCAAATAGACAAGCGGCGTTACCTTGCTGGTCCTTACCCTGAGCCGAGTTTGCACCATCCTGTAGACCCTTATCAAATGCGCTGGTCTGAACCGGTGCTACCGTGCCCACCGCCAAGGCCAAGACTGGAATAATCAATAGACTGTGTAGTGTTTTTTGTAGTCGTTCTTTCATCAAATGTTTTCCTTTCTATCGATGATAGTAACTTGGTTTGATTATACACGCTTAATCCAAGCAATGTAAGCCCAATATGCTTATGTTTAGCTACCGATGATGGCATCAGCCACAAATTCAACAATTGCGTAGGCAACGATTGCCACTACTAGTCCGATGATCGCATACATAATAGTATTTTTGGCTGCCTTGATTTGATCGGCATTACCATTTGAAGCCACGTAGCGAAAACCACCGACAATTAGCATAATCACCGAAACGGCTCCGATCAGGAACAGCAAGACATTGGTGACATTTTTGATTGTGCCGTCGACTGTTACGTTATCGTCTATACCTGACTTTTTAGCACCAGTAGTCACACAATCTGTACCCGTGCATGAAGGGGCAGCCAGAGTAGGGCTAGGGGCCAGCACAACTGGCACGGTTGCCACGCCAAGTACTAGTATGGCAGCAATAATTTTATTTCGAGCTAATGATAATATTTTCATTTTATTCTCCTTGGTTTGGTTTAGGTTAGCCAATCTACTACAAATATTACTATAGCTTGACCTAATATTGCTACTGCCAACCCCACCGCCGCGTACAAGATGGTATTTTTGGCTGCCTTGATTTGGTCGGCGCTGCCGTTTGAGGTCACGTAGCGAAAACCACCGACAATTAGCATTATTACCGCTACCGCACCAATCAGCCACAGCAACACACTGATAATATTCTGAACTAGATTAGCAGCATCCTCATTGTTGGAGGCGGCCATACAAACTTGGCTATCACCATCTGACGGACAGGTCCCAAACGGGTTGAACGCACTGACCTGTGGACCAACCGCTACACTGGCCAGTGATCCGCCGACTAGTGCTGTTAGTACCAGTATTCGTATCTTTTTTAACATCATTAAGCTCCTTGATTGACTCCTCTAATAACAAACTGGGTGATCACAAAAGCAAATAAAATTATCACCAGGCCAATTACCGCACCCAAAACCGTGTTTTTAGCGCGAACAATCTTGGAGCTATCACCGTTTGAAGTGATGAATATAAAGCCAGCTATTATCAGCACCAAGACCGCTACGATACCGGCCCATAGGTAAACTGTATTCATAACTGTGCCCATAGTGTTGGTGTCAAGGTTGACGTTTGGCGCGCCAATATCTTCGGGCTTAATGGTAACGGCGTACAGTTTACTTAACATGTTGCTAGCCATTATATAACCCCTGCGATTGTATTCACAATAGCCACCGAAGCTAGAGCGATCACCAGACCAATTATCGCATTGGCTACTGTGCCTTTGGCGGCCGTCATCTTGGACGCGTCACCAGTTGCTGTCATATAGCGAAAGCCGCCAATGATCAAGAATATTACGCTAGCGTAGCCAACCAACTGAAGAATCATATCGACGATGTTTAGGACAATTTTCCAAATAAACCTAGTGATGCCGGTTTCCGACTGTCCGGGTGTTTCTAGTTCACAGTTACCATCTAGCAACCCCCGATACCAAGCAGGGAAAGTTAGTATATATTCATTACACTTCTTGCTGGCTGCCGCTGCTGGTGTTGGTGTAGCTACTACCAGTCCGCCAATAGCGCTCAGGGTGATGATAAGTGTAATAAATAACTTGCTCAATTTTGCCATATTCTTCTCCTACCTATTCGGCACACCTCGCGCTTCCGGGTGGGCAATCGGGCGCGGGCGCTATTTCTGAACTACTTGGTGCTTCTGGCAACGTACCGCCCTTAAAGGCACCGCCAGGTACCAAAAAGTTGACCAGTGCAAACATCACCGCAAACAGTAGCAGGCCAATAGCCGTATTACGTATCATTTCTAGAGCCTTTTTTGTCTGCTCACTGCTTCCTTGTGCCGTGGCGTACAAAAAGCCCGCGTAGGCGATGGCGCCGACCGCCACGATACCGACTCCAGCTGTCATGATGTTGAGAGCAAATATCAGCAGCAGCCAGATACTACTATCCTCGAGCTTACCCGTTTTGCTAGCACTGTCACAAATACTATCGGGTAACGTCGAGCATTCTAGTGCTGCTACCGGTTGAGTAGGCAACAGCAAACCAGCTATAATTAGCCCTGAAATCGTGACGACAGCCAATATTTGTTTTGGTTTCATCGTAATCTTACAATACAGAAGTGACAGACAATCTGCAAGTCTATAAGTCAAGCTGTTTAACCATTGACTTTTATCAGTTTTAATGGTAGTATCAAGGAGATATGTGGAGATCGCGCAAACTAAGCGCGCCGAGGGTTTATCTACGGCGTTTAGCTTCCTTTTTGGCCACTAGCTTATTGGTGGCTTCGTTTGTGTCAATCTTTGCCACTTCGACCCCAGCTTCAGCAGCGCCCGCTGTATGGAATGGCAGTGAGCTAACTTACGAAGACAATGTTTATCGGCTAGATAATCAGGCTAACCTACCAGCCAGTGATGCCACTGATAAAATACCTTACATATGGACCGACAGCAGTCAGTCACCCCAAAAAGCCCACGTTTTATATTTTGACACCGATCGTCAGCTATTGTTTTTTGAAACTGCTCCTGAGGCTGAAATTACTGCTCAGCTGGTCGTTTACGACTTCACGCCGCCCGATAACTACAGCAACGGCTCACCACCCGAGACCGTCGATGTTACTGTCAATCTTACTGGTGATCGAGTCGACAACGACACCCTATCCAACTCCTGTAACGGAGACATAACCAAAGGTATTGGCTGGATTCTTTGCCCACTGTCAAACTGGATAGCCGGTGGGGTAGACGGTTTGTACAAGATTATCAACGACTTCCTCGAGGTACCGGCCATTTCAGCCGATTCCAATACTGGCATCTATCAGCTGTGGAGTGTCTTACGGGCTATTGCCAACGTTTGTTTCGTAGCTGTCTTTTTGATTATCATCTACTCTCACCTGACTAGTATCGGCTTTTCGACCTACAACATCAAATCCATGTTACCCCGACTGATTATCGCCGCCATACTAGTTAATGTGTCTTTTTTGATCTGCGCCTTAGCGATTGATGTGTCAAATGTCATGGGGCACTCAATCAATGCCGTGTTAGTCAATATTCGTGAAAACATGACGACTGGTGCTGATGTCGTTACTTGGAGTTGGCTGACGGGGTTTATTATGTCTGGCGGCACCTTAGGTGCTGCTTTGGGCTGGGGGGCTGCAGCTGGTGGTAGCTGGATTGGTCTGTTCTTTCTATTGATAGCTGCCTTAGCTGGTGTGGCTTTTGCTGTATTTGTTGGTTTCGTCATCTTGGCAGCCCGGCAGGCTATCATCACTGTGCTACTTATCTTGTCACCCCTAGCGTTTGTCGCCTTTGTCTTACCAAGTACTCAAGGACTGTTCGACAAGTGGCGCAAGTCTTTCACCACCTTATTACTATTCTTTCCGCTCTTCGCCGTGCTGTTTGGTGGCTCGGGCGTGGCTGGAGCCGCCATTATCAACAATTCGGGCGGCCATCTCCACATCGCCCTAATCGGCTTGGCCACTCAGTTTATACCACTGGTCCTAACCCCTCTATTGATTCAGTTCAGTAGCGGACTACTCGGTCGTATTGCTGGTATGGCCAACAACAGCACGCGCGGGTTAACCGATCGCGCCAAAAATTGGGCTCACGATCATGCTGACTACCACGCCGCCCGAAAACGCGCTCAGTGGGCCGATCACGCCGAGAAGGGTCGCCTGCGTCGTTTTGGCAATCTTGCCGCTGTAGCTGGCAATCGAATGGACCAAAGCAAACGCCGTCGCGAGCGTGGCAAAAAAGCCAGCGAGGATTATCTAGACAGCCGCGCCGAAGCAGACTGGCAGCGACGACGCACTTACGGCAACCGTCGATCGGATCAAATGTGGCGCCAGCGCTACGAAGACACCCATGCCTTTAGTGAGGCAGCCAAAATCCACCAAGAAAAGCTCGAAAGCAGCACCAACCGTCAATGGCAACGTGACCTAGCCTCTGGAACTGGAGAGTTTGCCGACCTCAAACGTGCTAGACAGGAAACTATCAGCGACAACAAACACGCTCAGTTCCAAGCCGACCGCATTGAAGCGGCTGGTGAACGACAGTATCATCGCGATTTCGAAGGTGATAGTACTAGCGCCCGTCAACTACGCGCCCAGCACCTCGCTACCGACCAGCTCAAAAAAGAATCGGCTACAGTCGACAATACTCTACAGGAGACCGCAGCCGCTCACTGGGAAGATATCTCGTCGAGCAACGATTATATCAAGAGCCTGCGACTCGACGAGACTGCCGCTACTGACTCGCACCGGCGAGCAGCTGCTGAATGGACAAAAGTAGTTGAGGATATTCGCCTCAAGGGCAGTGATTCAGTCAATGTACCGACCGCTACTGGTACAGCGCTGGGCGATAGAATCCGCCGCTCGGCTGGTAGTATCAAGATGCAATCGGCTCTAGCTATCGTCGCTGAAAAGGCAGCTAGCGACCTCAAGACTACCCACGAAAGCCAGGCTGAAGTTCCCTACATCCAGAGTAGCGAAGCTC
>CAZNOD010000033.1:0-5929 GCA_964574585.1 uncultured Candidatus Saccharibacteria bacterium
GTCAGGCTATCGGAATAGCTGAGCAGAACATGACGAGTAGCAACATAACCAATTACCCACATACCGAGCACCATCACTAAACTATTCATGTTATGCGCGACTAGAGCAAGCGCATTGACGCCAAAAAATACCGCTACCAACGCTTGAGCAACCACAAAAGACCGCTTGGAGCGTGGCTTGATAAGTACCAACCATACGATATGTAGCGCCGTCAATAGCAACTGCAGCCAAAGCGCACCAGTCGCCTCGTAGAGCAAGATTACCAGGCTGACACCAAAAATAATATCCACCATGTTGGACATGATGTTGATAAACCAATAGCGCGGTCGAACCGCCAGTACACGCCACTTGCTCAGTATCACCAATGACACCGGCAACCAGACCGACTCGGTCGATAGTACAATCAGTAAAATAGCAATTGCCAAACCAATATTGAGGGCCACATGGGCAACTTCACTGAGCCGTGACCGGCGTTTGGCTAGTTTTAACAACTCCATACGTTTACTAGTATACCACCTACTCGGCTGCCGGCGCTTGACCGATTAAAACTACAATGTCTAGGCCAAATACGTTGACTGGTGGCGGGCCAGCCACAGCCGTCACGCCATATATCGATTCTAGCTTTTGCTTGGTCTTGGGCTTGTCGCCAGTTATGTCATAAACCGTTATCGCTGGATAGTCGCCACTTGGGGCGTTACCGATATCGCTAATCGTAAAGTTTTTGGCCATCAACTCATCAGCCGTGGCTTGAGCGGCTCCGACTACCCCACTGCCATTGTAAACACCGACCTTGGCAGCTTCACGAACGACTGGATCAGAGCTGATTTGCTGTTTGATATACTGACTGATCGACGTGTAGTTGAAGTCGCCGCTGGTTGGCGTAATAATACTAGCTCCGCCGATATTGATATAGCGGTAAATAGGCGGATCAACACTACCGATGTCAATCGAGATTATTTTATCACTTGGTATTTCGTTAGCTAGACTGATGACAGTACGCACCTCTTTGGTCTCAAAGTTTGTCCGCAGATTGTCACCAAGAGCATCAATAATGCTGGTCACCTTACCGATATTGGTCAGAGTGCCTGCACTGACAGCCTTCTCGCGAATCGCCTTGATGATTTTTTGCTGGTATTGCTCTCGGTCAAAATTACTCCTAGCTAGACCGTAGCCGCCATTGGCATTGCGGGCTCGAGCTAGAGCCAGAGCATGCTCACCATCGATGTTACCGGTTGGACCGTTAGGATACTTGACCATGTTGCAGCGGTAGCCACATTGCCAGTCAAAGTTTGGATCATAAATCCCGCGTGGATCATCGCTTTCGATCTCGACACTAATCCCACCGACCGCATCAACTAGGTCCTCAACCACCGTGTAGTTTACCTGCGCGGTATACTGGATATCCATACCAACCACTCGACTGACCGCTTGACGAAGAGCTTCGGTACCAGCGGCTTCGTCTTCACCAAAGTTTGAGTAGCACTCGTAAATACTATTGATACGGCCACTGTAGCCTTCGGTACAGGCTCGGCCATATTCAACGTACATATCACGCGGCACGCTGACCATGAAAGCGTCTTTTTTCTCTTGATCAACCGTCAGCACCATAATCGAGTCGGTCAGCAACGGTGCACCCTGCCCGCCGTTAGCGTTATGGGCGTCGCTGTCTTCAGAAGTGCCAAATATCATTACGTTGCTCCGACCATTGGCATCGGTCTTTAGCGGCGCACTTTGAACCAAGCCAAACAAATCGCCCTTGAATATATCGCTACCAGCTAGCAGCGTCTTTACGCCGATATAAGCACCGCCGGCCAGGACAATTAGCAACAGGCCGAGCAGAATTCGTTTAATGATTTTTTTACGCTTAGTTGGCGATTTACGTCGAGGTCGCTTACTAGTGTCGGGCTCGTCGTTGATTTGATTGAGCGATTCCTCGATTTCTGACCGCACCAGACCGTGGCCTTTTTCTGGCGTGATTACTGGTGGTGTATTTGGCGTATCGCGATCGACTGTTGGTCGACTCAAACCATGACCCTCTGATGGCTGCAGGCCATAGGGTGTTGCGCGCTGATTTGGAGTAGCAGGACGACGTGGAATAAACCCATCGATACTTGGTTGGTGGCGATTTCTCATATTTATACTACCTAAGTATAACATTTGATATCAGTTAGCAGTAGCAGTTTCTTGGTAGTTTTTCAGCGGTTTTATGGCGTTTTGCCAAACAGTCCTATATAGTAGACGTAATGGAAGCAAACTTCTTGACTCGTCATCCGGCCGTTAAAGACGGCTTAAATTTCGTGATTTTTGTCACTTTGGTGCTGATTGGCACACTATTTATCAACACGTTTGTCTTTCGTACCTTCAACGTCGTCGGCCCTAGTATGGAGCCAACCATGGTGACTGGCGATCGTCTCATCGTCAACCGTATCCCAGTAACTGTAGCTCAGCTCAAAAATGAAACTTATCTACCGGAACGCAATCAAATCATCGTTTTTCGCAACCCTCAGTACGTTATCGGCGGTGAGGACGAATTCATAGTTAAACGAGTCATCGCCTTTCCAGGCGAGCGCGTCGTCGTCAAAAATGGAGTTCTAACC
Source organism: uncultured Candidatus Saccharibacteria bacterium (assembly GCA_964574585.1). Lineage (GTDB taxonomy): Bacteria > Patescibacteriota > Saccharimonadia > Saccharimonadales > Saccharimonadaceae > SZUA-359. Next base: position 2,598 of record CAZNOD010000033.1, read on the forward strand.
GTCTATAACGACGACAATCCAAAAGGCTTCCAGCCCGATTTGCAAGTAACTCACGGCAAACCTGGCTCACCGACCAGTGGTGACGTCGATACAGTAGTTGGTGAAGGCACAATATTTGTTGCTGGTGACCATCGTCAAGACGAATACTCATACGACTCTCGCAGTGGCTTAGGTAACATCCCACTATTTGATGTCGTCGGTCCAGTCGCGATTCGTATCTGGCCGATTACTAGCTGGGAAACTTTTTAGCTATTTATCGAGATTATCGAGTAATCGATTGAGGTCATCGCTATCTTTAAACGAGATAACTAGTTTACCATTGCCAGTTTTGGTTTGTTTGATGACGACTGGCGCAGCAATTCTTTGACCCAATTTGATGGTTCGCTGCTCGATCTCGGCCGTCAGCTTTGGCGCAACTGGCTGATCGGTCTGCGGGTTATCACGTAACTGAGCAGCTACCTGCTCGATACGACGTGCGCTCCAATTTTCACTGATAATACGCGGTAATAGCTCTTCGACCACCTCAGGCGGTAACTTTATCAATGGCCGCGCTTGTCCTTCGGTTAAACGACCGTCGGCAATTGCCTGCTTGGCGCTATCGGGCAACTGAAGCAAACGCATCGTATTGTTGACGGCGCTGGGACTCTTGCCGCCGACTCGCTGGCCAATTTGTTCCATAGTCAGATTGAACTGATTTTTCAGCTTCAAGTAGGCAGTGGCGGTTTCAATCGGGCTTAGGTCGCGACGTTGTAAGTTCTCAATTAGACTCAGCTCTAGTCGGTGCTGGTTGGTCAATGTCCGCACCAAGCTTGGTAGCTTATCGAGGCCAGCCTCTTTAGCTGCTCGGTAGCGGCGCTCGCCAGCGACGATAGTATAGCCACCACCTGGTCGGACCGTGACGACAATTGGCTGAATCACACCATGTTCGCGCACCGAAGCCGTCAGTTCATCGAGTGCTTCTGCGTCGAAGTGCTTACGCGGCTGATCCTCATCGGCATGAATCTCAGATACGGCGATATTGCGTAGCTCACTGATACGACTATCCTGACTAGCTGTCGGGTCAAACGATTCGTTGAGTAGGTCAGTCGGTATTAGCGAGTCGAAGCCTCGCCCTAGTCCTTTTTTAGTCGACACGATCTGCCACCTCCTTGGCTAACGCCTTATAGGCCCGCGAGCCTTTTGAAAAACGATCATAGACACCGATTGGTACACCGTGACTTGGCGCTTCAGCCAAGCGGATGTTGCGCGGTATCGTAGTTTCGAACACTTTGCCTGGGAAATACTTCTTGATTTCAGCATAAACCTGCCCGCTCAAGCTAGTTCGACTATCCATCATGGTTGGCAACACTCCCAGTATATCAAGCGTCGGATTCATGCTCTTGCGGACCAGCTTAACCGTTTCGAGCAGCTGTCCTAGGCCTTCTAAGGCATAGAATTCAGCCTGAACCGGCATCAATAGGTAGCGCGAAGCTATCAGGGCGTTGACTGTCAGCAGGCTGAGTGACGGCGGACAGTCGATGATAATAATATCGTAGGGCTCGCCTTTCATATGATTGATAGCGTTTTGCAAGCGACTAAATCGACGATTAGCACCAGCTAGCTCGACTTCGGTGTTGGCTAGATGTGGTGTAGTCGGCGCTACATCGAGATGCTTGTAGTCAGTATTTATTATTACATCGTGTAGGCCCTTGCTCTCCATGATGACATCGGTCATTGTACCGCTCAGCTGCTGCTTGTCGATGCCTAGACCGCTAGTAGCGTTGCCTTGTGGGTCAAGATCAATCAGCAAGGTACGCTTACCCAAACGCGACATAAAGTAAGCCAGGTTAATACTGGTCGTTGTCTTGCCGACGCCACCTTTTTGGTTGGTGATAGCGATCACTGTCGTCATGTGTGTATTCATGTTCTCCGTTACTATCTCATTGTAGCATGAGCGCTACTGTCTTCAGTGGTGTTATACAAAAAATAGTCCTAAGAAGCTGTCACTACTCGTCGTAATGTAACCCCAGCCACAGCTATCATCGCTACGGCAAGCGATGCCACGACAACTACGTCATCTCCTGTATCAGCTAAAGTACCGCCGCCGCTATCAGCGTCGCTACTACCAGCCACCGCGTATACTACGTTAACTTCGTTTGAAGCCGCCGCCAAAGTGAACACCTGAGCGGGCGGTGCAGTGTAGCCAGCAATAGCTGGTGGATCAATCGTCACTGTTTGACCGACACGATAATAAGCTGCAAATGCTAGATCCATAGCCGCCATCTCCTCTGGAGTTGGATTTTCCAGGTTAGCCGGCTGTGGTACGACAGGACCAGTCGCAACCATATAGTCATATAGGTAGCGCTGAGCGAGCTCTCCTACAAGCATACGTGGCTGCATCAAAGTAGTACCATTGTTGCGATAATTCAAAGTCAGCGATGCCGAATTCACAATGTGGCCGCCCAATGAATCGTCAACCCCATTGTCGTTCGCATCCCAGCCCAGCCACCAGTCTTCACTCATCGTCCCGTTTGTAATGTCATTGGGGTTTGACGGGCTATTAGTATGCAGCCTGACATACCAGACGCTATCATAAACTTCCTGAACCTCGGCTGGGTCGCTCGACCAGATATACGGTGCCTCACTCCTGGAATCATCTACCGCCATGCCCCATTTACTCTGCAGAGCAAAAGCGGTCGGCGCAACAGTGGTCACCGAGTCTGGCAGTATTATCTCAGTGACTTTGTTGTACATAAACGCCCCTTGGCCAATCGACTCCAAGCCATCCGGTAAGATGACGCCGGTTATGTCATAAGCATCCAGAGCATAGCTGCCAATCGATGTAACCGGTACGCCATCGATTGTACTCGGAATAGTAAGGTCACCGCCCCAGCATACAACCTGGTCCGATACAATCGTCTTCAAGTCTATGTGGTGATAACCGGTAATCGCTCCTGTGGCCGCATTGAACGCGAAACAGGCCTCATGACTGATTGAATCGCTTTGATCATAGACAGTGCCCAACACGGTTATCGTCTCAATTGGGTTGTCATACAGCACTCGATCCCCCACCACTACTAGGTTGTCGCCCGCAAAAACTGGATTAGCCACCTGATTATATCCAAAAGCGCGGTAATCGATGGTTTCTACGTTAGCCCCAACATACAATTCAGTGATATTGTTAGCATAAAAGGCCATATGGCCAATATGAATAAGGCTTTCGGGTAAATTCACTGAGTCTAAATCGTCATCATAAAAAGCATAGTCACCAATACTAGTAACGCCCTCTGGTATGACTACTTCTTCCCCGCACAACACCCCACTGCTCTGAGCAACCACCGGGCTATGCTTGT
>CAZNOD010000033.1:5939-7818 GCA_964574585.1 uncultured Candidatus Saccharibacteria bacterium
GTAATAGCCAGTGACCTCTGTGTCTGTAGTGGAGAAACACGCGGGCTCGGCGATGCTTGACTGGACAGAGATTACACCACCAACAGTTATAGATGTCAGCGGATTGTTGGCAAAATTCGAATGCTGAAGGCTAGCGGATTCATTCGGTATAGTTACGCTAGAAAGCTGGTTATCAGAAAAAGCATTACTACCAATAGCATTTACACTAGCTGGTAGAGACAGCGAAACGATGTCATTGCCTCGAAAGGCGTTGAAACCGATAGAAGTGACCCCGTCTGGAATGACAAGCGTTTCGAGTTGGTTATTTATAAAAGTATTTTGCCCAATAGACGTTAGATTGGTCGACAGATATAGGCTAGCTATCCGATTGTTGCCAAAAGCCCCAAAGCCTATTGATGTTACCGTGTCCGGTATAATCAAGTCTGTTATTTCATTATGATCAAAAGCTCCATGGCTGATATATGTTATATTGCTCGGTATAGTTACCGACGTAATATCGTTAGAGTGAAAAGCGGCCTCTGGCACAGAGCTCCAGTTTAAAGGGATAGATACTGACGTTAAATTATTTAGTTGAAATGAAGCAGTGCCAATAGAAGTGATAGTGTCTGGTAAAGTCAGGGAGCTGATTTGATTTGACCTAAAAGCCCGCGCACCTAGAGTTGTCACACTATTTGGTATATTTACAGCCGTAAGTTGTTTGCCCTGGAAAGCGTTGCTCCCAATGGCTGTGACTACCACCCCGCCAATCGTACTTGGTATATCAACCGCCCGCGGACAGGCCGGATTTATAGGGTCGTTGCCCTCGTTGTCGTAATAGTCAGTGATAGTACCAGCGCTAAAAGCAAAGCAGCTATCTGGCGGTGTGACGGCTGAGGCTGGCCTACTCTGCCAACTGTACATCCCCGCTATTGTGAGAGCCATAGCTACTAGCCCTGCTGCGAGCTGCAGCAGGAACCTGGTTTGGCGCCTGGCGCGGATTATATCCATCGATATTACCCTATTTTTGTAACAGTTTTTATTTCACTGCTCGAGAGTTGTCCGCTCGGTGGTGGAAGCGAAGTGTTGCCTACATACTAGCATAAGCGTGGTGACGGGTCAAACAAAAACACCCCTGCTCCGCAAGGGTGTTTCTGTGTCAGATGCGACAGTGCTACTTCTTAGCGGCGGCTTTTTTGCCGATAGTGCCGATTTGGATACGGCTATACTGCTGACGGTGGCCAGTTTCCTTGTGAACACGTTTTTTACTCTTGTAACGAATTACGCGGATTTTGTCACCTTTTACAAGTGGCTCTACCACTGTAGCTTTGATGCTGACACCGCTGACAAGTGGTGTGCCGACAGTAGACTTGTCACCATCGATCAGCATGAGGGCGTCGAGCTTGAGCTCTTTGGTTCCTTCCGGGAGGCGGTCCACCAGGAGGGTCTCTTTTTCGCTGACGATGTACTGCTTACCGCCAACTTTAACGACTGCTTTCATAGCTTCCTTTTCAGTTAATTTTATCAATCTGGACCATTATAACAGATAGGCTAGCTAGTTTCAACTATACTAAGGACACAAGCCTTATGACAGATTGCTCGTGCTACCTAATTCTACTGCGCTGCGTGAACGACATTGTTGGCATGGAGCCAGCCATCGACGCTACCGCACTCCATGTACTGACCAGTCACCGTACCGACGGCTAGCTTGTTGCCTTCGGCGACGTAGGCGTTGATAGCATCAGTCACTTCATACTCACCCCGAGCTGGGTTAACTGGTAGAGTTCGGGCCAGCTCAAAAATCTGCTTTGGGAATATATAAAAACTAGCGTTGTTTAGATTGCTCGGTGCATCTTCTGGATCAGGTTTTTCGACTATGCGAACGAAATTATCGTTGGCGTCT
>CAZNOD010000034.1:0-7651 GCA_964574585.1 uncultured Candidatus Saccharibacteria bacterium
TCGTTTTGTCAAATGCGTTGACAGCATCTACAAATACTTGGCCGGACATGGCACTAGTAAACTGATCGATACTCATGGTGGTAAACTCGGGCCAATCCGTAGCGATGATAACGGCATCGACCTCTGATAGGGCAGCTGAAATACTATCCGCTAGCACGACGTTGCGTCGTAAATCATTGCTTGCTTCGTGGTTGGCTTCAGGGTCGTAGGCGGTGACAGCTACGCCAGCACGTGAGAGTGAATTGGCGATAGCTACACCCGGTGACTTACGTGTGTCGCTGGTGCCTGGTTTGAAGGCCAGCCCGAGTACAGCGACGCGCTTGCCATCGAGTCCATCGAGCGATTGATTCAGCTTCTCGACTATATAACCCGGCATGGCAGCGTTGATGTTTTGAGCAGCTTGCATGATTTCGAGATCGACACCATACTCCAGACCACTAGCAATTAGACCACTGACGTCTTTTGGGAAGCAGCCGCCGCCGTAGCCGCGACCAGCGTTCAAAAAAGCCCGACCAATTCTAGTATCGGCACCGACGGCATCCATAACTTCGACAACATCGGCGTGGACTTCATCGGCAAGCATGGCTATTGAGTTAGCGAAAGATATTTTCAGCGCCAAAAAGGCGTTGGCGGTAACCTTGATCAGCTCGGCGCTATTAAGGCTGGTCGTGATATATCGACCTGATGCCTGGCGTGACTCAACACCAGCTAGCTTGGCGATATTATCACGGTGCCGCTCAAGCTGACGGTAGAGGTCTATGACGTCTTTGACACTAGCTTCGTCATCACCGCCGACAACCACACGATCGAAGTATAAGGTGTCGAATAGGGCGGTGCCTTCACGTAAGAATTCTGGGTTTGATACATAGTGCACTTGGCTGCCTTGGTCGGCAAATAGTTGCTCAACCTTGCGTCCAGTACCAACAGGTACGGTGCTCTTCTGGACGTATATTGCGCCTGACTTCATCAGGCTGGCGGCTTGCTCAGCGGCAGAGAAGACGTAGCTCAGATTTGAACTACCATCAGGATTATCTGGCGTACCGACACACGAAAATATTATGTCGGCATTTGGCACAGCTTCGTCGTAAGAGTCGGTTGGTACTAGGCTACCGCTATCAACAGCTACTTTGATAACGGGATTTATACCAGCTTCGTAAAAAAACGATTTACCGCTCTTGATAGCGGTTAGCCGCTCGGGGTTTGGTTCGACTAGGTAGACCTTATAGCCGGCATTGGCTAGTAAGGCAGCGGTGGTTAGGCCGACATAGCCGGCACCGAGCACGGCAATTGTGCTATTTGACATTAAGTAGATACTCCCCGTAGCCAGACTTTTTGAGAGCTGAACCGTGCTCGTGTAGTTGGTGCTGGGTGATAAAGCCTTGTTCGTAAGCCACCTTTTCAGGACTACCGATAATTTGGCCAGTACGTTTTTGCAACACTCGGACGTAGTCGGTGGCATCACTCAGGCTATCGATGGTTCCGGTGTCGAGCCAGACATCACCGTCGTCGAGCGTAGTAACCTGAAGCTTACCGCGTCGTAAATATTCTTCGTTTACACTAGTAATTTCGAGTTCGCCACGATCGCTTGGTTTGACGTTTTTGGCTATTTCGATAACATCATTGTCGTAGAAGTATAGGCCAACCACTGCGTAGTTTGATTTTGGTTGGCTCGGTTTTTCTTCAATAGACACAGCTTTCATTTGGTCGTCAAACTCAACCACGCCATAGCGCTCAGGGTCAGATACACGATAAGCAAACACTATACCACCATCAGGATCATCGCAGCCCTTGAGTGAATCATCGAGTTCAGCGCCGTGGAATATATTGTCACCTAGCACTAGCGCTACCTTGTCGTCACCGATGAAGTCCTCACCGATGATAAAGGCTTGAGCTAGACCGTCTGGACTTGGCTGAGCAGCGTAGCTGAGGTTAATGCCCCATTGTGCACCATCACCAAGTAGGCGTTGGAACTGGGCCTGGTCTTCGGGTGTAGTGATGATCAAAATATCCCTGATACCGGCCTGCATCAGTGTAGTTAGTGGATAATACACCATCGGCTTGTCGTATATTGGCATCAACTGCTTGGAAATAGCTTTGGTAATCGGGTGCAGTCTTGTACCTGAACCACCAGCCAAAATAATACCTTTCATATCTCGCAAATACTCCTCTCAGTAATACTTAAATACTATTATACTATGACTTTTCTCGGGTGATGTAATCAGCTAAATCATCTTGCCAGTCACGCGACTCAAAGCCAGTAGAGTGTATTTTGTCTAGACTCATATTGCTCAGCAAGGGGCGAGGTGCGATACCGTCTTTACCCTCGTAGTACTCTTTTGTAGATGTATCGGATACCGTCAAGTCATCGTGACCGGCTAGTTTGAATATTTGTCGGGTGATATCTGCCCAGCTCATAGACGGACCATCATTGGTAACATTGTAGGTGCCATAGTCTGCTCGAGTCGATAGTAAATGGTCGATAGCTCGTACCAACTCGCTAGTAAATGTTAGTCGACCAATTTGGTCCGATACTACAGTCGGCTGGATGGCTTTTTCAGCTAAACCAAGCATGGTGCGGACGAAGTTTTGACCTTCACCAATCACCCAGGTGGTCCGCAGAATATAGTGTTTTGGTAGCATGCCGACTACGATATCTCCGGCAGCTTTTGTGTCACCGTAAACACTCAGTGGGCTAAATGCCTCATCCTCAAAATGAGGGTCTTTGGTGCCGTCAAACACATAGTCGCTCGAAATATGCACCATAGTCATATCGTGCTTGAGGCAAACTTTTGCCAGGTAGGATACGGCTGTAGCGTTGACTTTCCATGAAGCAACACGGCCTTCGGGGGTTTCGGCGCCATCTACGTTTGTAAAAGCGGCGGCGTTTAGGATAATATCAACCCCCGACCAGTCGTAGTTATATACAGACTCTGCCTTGGTGATGTCGAGCTCAGCGATATCAGCAAACTGGGCGTTTGGGTATTGTTCGCGTAGCGCCGTGCCGAGTTGACCATTGGCGCCTACGATGAAAAATTTATTATCGTCCAATTTACACCTCCATTGGTATTACGTCAGCTAGCATGGGATGGCCAGCATCTTTTTCCGAGATAACTGCTTGAGATTTATCGATTGGCCAGTCTATACCTAGCTCTGGATCAAACAAATTGACAAAAGTATACTTGGCTTCTGGTGACCAGTGGTCGTTGACTAGGTAGGTGTAGGTGACATTGTCTTCCAGTGTTTGATAACCGTTAGCTACGCCACGCGGTACGAAAACCGCTACACCAGGGTTGATCTCAATCGAGAAGGTTGTACCGAAGCTCGGACCTTTGCGTAAATCTACCCAGGCACCAAATACAGCCCCGTTGGCGACTGAGATGAATTTCTCCCACGGCTCGGCGTGTAGGCCGCGGGTAGCACCACGCTTGTCGTTGAAGCTGAAGTTGTTTTGGACTACCTCGAAAGCTGGCAAGCCCAGTGCCTCCATTTTGGTTTTCTGATAATTTTCCTTGAACCATCCACGATTGTCGCCATGAACAGGTAGCTTGATAACGTAGAAACCCGGTATCGGTGCTTCGGTCACGCTCAGTTCGTTATATTCTGATGGATCAAACTCCATGTAAGCAACTCCTTTATAATAAACACCCCTTATTGTACATGATAGGTAGGGTATTTAATAAGGTGTACAGTCACTGGTTTTTAGTTTGGCGGGTGTTAGTCGACTGCGCTTGATCGTCAGGACTCATCAATGTAAAGCAGGGGCACTACCTAGAGCTCATTTGAAGGATGGCACGAATATTCTTATAGCCTTGCCGAATATCATCGTTCCATAAGTCGTCAAGCTTAAACTCATCCAGAGTCAGCTCGACAATTTCAGATACATCATCATTGGCTATCAATTTAACCCCAGGTTTAATACGAGTCCAAAAGCATAGAGTCAGGATACTTCGTGCCTCACCTCCAAATAAGTAGGTGCCTGTACCAGACCCGACATATTGGAGCGGTTCGTATTGATCTGGAGTCAGGCCAGTTTCTTCTTGTAGTTCACGTATAGCAGCATCTTCGACGGATTCCATGTCATCTATGAATCCCCCAAATACGTCTAACAGGCCTTTGCCTGGCTCAATACCACGTCTAGACAGGAGTAGGTTGCCAGCTTGGTTGACGACTAAGACGGAAGCAGTTGGTGCACTATTTACGTACAACATGTGGCCATTGCTACAGCGATAGATACTGTTGTCCTCGGTCGATAACTCTCCTCCGCAGCGACGGCAGTACTCCATCTCCATAGACTACTGTCCTTGCTTAGCGTAAGCTGCTTCAACTGCAGCTTTTTGTGGTCGCCACCAATCTTCGTTTTGTCGATACCACTCTATAGTTTGCTTGAGACCCTCGCTCATACCAGTTTCGACGTCAGTATATTGTGGTTGCCAGTCTAGTTCACGCTTTAGCTTGCTCGAGTCCATAGCGTAGCGTAGGTCGTGACCCGGACGGTCGTTGACATGTTCGTACCAATCTTTACCTTTGCCCATCAGTTCGCAAATAAGTTCGATAACCATCTTGTTGTTGACATGGTCGTTGTCGGCACCAATGATATATGTGTCACCGAGTGTACCCTTGTCAATAATCAAGTGGACAGCAGAGTTGTGGTCGTCGACGTGGATCCAGTCGCGGACTTGCTCGCCAGTACCGTAGAGTTTTGGTTTGATGTCACTTAATATATTAGTAATCTGGCGCGGTATAAATTTCTCAATATGCTGATAGGGGCCGTAGTTGTTGCTACAGTTACTTATTGTTGCCTTGATGCCAAAGCTACGCACCCAAGCGCGTACCAGCATATCGCTACCAGCCTTTGTGCTGGAGTAGGGGCTTGATGGGTTATAAGCGGTATTTTCAGTAAAGCGGTTTGGGTCATCGAGCTCGAGATCGCCAAAGACCTCGTCAGTGCTGATGTGATGTAGACGCTTGTCATGTTTACGAATCGACTCAAGAATGTTGTAAGTTCCGATTATATTAGTTTCTACGAATGGCCATGGGTCGCGTAAGCTGTTGTCGTTGTGGCTCTCGGCTGCAAAGTGGACGACTATATCTGTTTCTTCTATAAGTTTATCTATTAGCTCGGCATCGCAGATATCTCCTTGAACAAAAGTGATTTTGTCGGCCACTGGTTCGAGATTGGCGGTGTTGCCAGCGTAGGTTAGTTTATCGATAACAGTGATTTCATACTCAGGGCGATTATTGACGGTGTAGTGCACAAAGTTTGCCCCGATAAACCCCGCGCCTCCGGTAACAAGTAGTTTTGTCATGATGATAGTATAGCAAACAACCAATAGTCCTGATAGCCGAGAAGGACTACGCAACAGCTTTTGACTGATCTATTTAGGACTGGGTTGACGGCCCTGGTAACGGCCATCCAATAGAGCTGCCTGATCAACATATCGTCTGCCACTAAAACCAACTAACCCTGTATAATGGCTCTATGATTACAGTTATTATCGCCGGGGGATCCGGTACGCGGCTATGGCCGCTTTCGACTTCGACTAAACCCAAACAACTACTTGCTCTGACTAGTGAGCGGACTATGGTTCAGCAAGCCTATGACCGCGCAAGTCGGCTAGGTGACACTGTATACGTAGTGACAGAAGCTAGCCACGCTGCAGAGTTACGCGCGCAACTACCAGAGCTATCCGATGAGGCTTTTTTGATCGAGCCTGGTCGACGTGGCACTGCGCACTGCATCATATTTGCTCTCGACTACATTGCCCGCCATCACGCTAGCGATGAGCCGGTGGCTTTCATCCATTCTGACCATAATGTTCGTGATCTAGACGGCTTCCGCCGTTCGTTTGCTACGGCTGGCCGAGTGTCGACGGAGCGTGGCAAGATAGTCTTGATTGGTGTCGAACCGACATTTCCATCAACCGGCTTCGGCTATATCGAGCGTGATGGCGTCATCGATGAGTCGGCTGGAGTTTATCGTGTCGAATCGTTTAAGGAGAAGCCAGATTATAATACAGCCCTAGGCTATATCGAGTCTGGGCGTTATCTGTGGAACTGCGGCTATTTTGTCGGCTCAGTCGATACTTTCCTAGCTGAGATGGCGGTCAGCGCCCCAGAATTGCACGCCAACTACCAGACGCTAGCGGCTATATCTGACTATGCTGGTGAGGACTACAACCAGGCTTATCTCGCACTCGACAATCAAGTGATTGATGTCGCATTGATTGAGAAGGCCTCTGACTTGGCGGTGGTGTCGGCTACGTTTGACTGGATGGATATCGGTAACTTCGGTGACCTACACGACGTGGTATCAAGAGACGAAACCGGGAACCACCTAAAAGGTGACAATATCCACGCCATCGACCTAGCCAATACTTATATCCGCAATGAAACTGATACACCGCTGGCTGTCATCGGCCTAGACAACGTCGTTGTGGTCAATACGCCCGATGGTATCTTGGTAGCTCGCAAGGATGTTAGCCACCGAACGGGTGAAGTCGCCAAGAAGATACAGGGCAGTAGCTAGTCTTCTGTAGCCTTGGGCTTTTGGCTATCGGACGGTAGTATTTCAGGCGATGGCATGGTGCCGATGTTGAAAGAATCTATCCCTATTTGATCGGGCAAAGCAGCGGTCAATGTCCGGTAACTAAGCGGCACTCGGTCGATGGACGAACTTTTGTAAAGCTTGTAGTCAGAATTCGCCGTATCGACAAATAGGATCTCTTCGTATCGAAAGCGCGTAAAGGGGTTGTCATAGGGGTCTCTGGCAGCACCTATGGGTCGCTCGAGTAGGGTATGAGCTAGAATCATCCGTTCTGAGCGTTTGATCGACAAAGATGACGAGTACTGACCACGGGTCGGGTAACTCTTGATGTCATCGAAATGAAACTCTATTTGATTGCCATTTATAAAGACTGGTACATAGAAGTCAGCTAACAAGATGCCAGATACTTGGTCGCGTTGCCAGCCGATTTCACTCTTTTGGACTAGTTCTGCAAACTCGCTGATACGTTGTGGGTGATAGGTGTCGCCAGTATCGTAATCACCTTCTTGGACGCGATCGCGACCCAGTCCACCGTTAGGTCTGACTCGGTCAAACATTTCATCAGCAACGCGGGCTAGCGCAGCGTCATTTTTCGACATGCCTATACGCTCTATTGATGAACGCAGGGAGCCGATAGCTCCTATGATGCCTGAGCCGAGTTTACTCGGCCTAGGAGGCGTCCCTATGTAGTAGGACATACTTTCAGTCTCAAGTTTGCCCCATACTTCGGGGCGCTCAGGAGGATTAGTCATTTACTAATAGAACTATAATAGCCAGTATTCGTCAATACTATAAAAGTAGGTCCGAGAGATTAATATGTTGTAATTTATGATTTTTAGAGGATTTGTATATTTTTATAAAATATAGCGTATAGTGATATGCATAATCCATACAACATAGAAAGGAAACATGCTATGTGCGGAATCGTTGGTTATATTGGAGACAAGCAAGCTCAGAACATCTTAATTAGTGGCCTCAAGCGCCTGGAGTACCGCGGCTATGACAGCGCTGGCATGGCTACTATCGACGACAAGTCACGCGTCACGCTACTGCGTGCCAAAGGCAAGGTATCCGAGCTCGACGACCGTGTCGTATCACGCAGCAAAA
>CAZNOD010000035.1:0-7611 GCA_964574585.1 uncultured Candidatus Saccharibacteria bacterium
ACAACAGTAGCGATTATACGCTTATTGGGTGCAAATCTCAAGACTATACTATATGTAGCGCCAAGCGTAGCTTCGGAAACACTAGAGTATAAATTGCCCGATAATATTACCAAAAATGCTTGCGCTATATGATTATCTAAGGTATTGTTAGGTCAGCGAAGTTTCAAAAACAAAAAGTTTAACAAAAATAAACATCGCTATACGACATCCACCACAACACAGGACGCCTCCTATTTTTATATATGGAGGCGTTTTGATTTTTCTAATCGACTATATGATAAAGCTCTTGTGATGCTAACACCGAGTTCATCGGGCTCATCTAACAATAGAGAAATTGAGGACAGAATGGACTTTTGGTATGCCCCACCTAGTTTTGCGCCTTGCGGCTGTTAGCTTGTCGCCATTTGGCTATTTCGCCATGGTGACCGCTCAGCAAGACTTCGGGAACCTTCAAGCCCTGAAACTCCTCAGGACGGGTGTACTGGGGGAATTCAAGAGTCTCACCGTCACTGAAGCTCTCGATACTAGCTGACTCGGCGCCACCAAGTACTCCTGGTATTAACCGAACTATGCTATCGACAACTGTCATAGCCGGTAATTCACCGCCAGTCAGTACATAATCACCGACGCTTACCTGCTCGTCGACTAGCGTTAGTATTCGCTCGTCGTAGCCTTCGTAGCGACCACAAATAAATATATAGCCATGATTTGCCTCGGAATACTCCTGGGCGAGCGACTGCTGCCAGCGTCGACCACGTGGTGTCATGAGTACAACCTTGGCGGTATGATCAATAGCCTTAGCTTGTTCGACAGCTTTCCATAAGGGCTCGACCATCAGTAACATGCCGTCGCCACCGCCGTAGGGCGTATCGTCGACTTGCTGTCGTGGACCAAGGCCAAACTGACGCAGGTCAATAGTGGTTAGCTCGACAATACCGTCTTTTTGCGCCTTCCACATCATTGAGCTCTCGAAGACTCCTCTAAACATATCTGGAAATAGGGTAATTACTTGAAATTTTCTCATCTGTTAAATTATCGCATTGATTGACTAATCTGTCCATACATAGTATAACTATTAAAGTCATGTCCTACCTAGGAGGTATCATGAAGCAGCTACTTGCCAGACTCACCGAACCCAGGCCATCTCTGCACTCAGAGCTCGCCGCTGAGACCGCTCGGTTTCATCGCCTGATGGAGATCGCCGATGACCACGAAGCCTACGGCGCCTCCTTCCGGACATGGTTCTACCGATTGCTCCAGGCCCGATCAGCTGACCGCTGCGTAGATCTGCTGGAGACGATGGAGGCAAACCGCGGCTGCTAAGCAGTATCGCCCCAGTTGAAGCGCCCACAGTCGAGTTATCTCCTGTGTCGCCCAACTGTGGGCGCTTCAATTCTTTATAGACACTCTAACCACCAAAAAACCCAGCACTTAAAGCTGGGTTTTTTAGACATATAAGGCTCTCAACTCTTATGGTGTGTAAGGGTTGCTCGCATAGAGCTATTTGGGGTAGTTCTCGCAGTTGTTTGAACTAATGTTTATTATATATCGAGGTCATCTAGTTCTGCAAGCTCTTCCCGAGACTTTTTTGCATAACTTGATTCTTCTGGCTCGTCGTTATCCACAGTTTCATCTGTTGTACTATCCACAGACTCGTCGGAACTGTCGTCTGATTGGCTAGTACTGATAGCGGCCTGACCGCCCTCAGCCTCACCGTCGATGTCATTGTTGACGATTTTAAGGTTGTAGCGAGCGTTGTTTTTGGTGCCGAGAGCCCGCAACATGGTTCGCAGACTCTGCGCAGTGATACCGCGCCGACCAATAACTCGACCGAGGTCTTCCGGATTGACGGTCAGACTCAATAGAACGCCTTTTTCGTCGACTATTCGGTCAACAACCACGTCATCGGGATTTTCTACTAGTGATTTTACGATATACTCTACAAACTGCTGGTCTATGGTCGACATATTGGCCCTCCTCATGTCATTTCGGTAACTGACTTATCGTAACTGTATTGTAGCATATTGTCAGCCTTCGCTAGAAAGTAATTAATAGCAAAAACCGCCATCTGTTCGATGACGGTATGCGCTTGTTTGAGTTAATCTACTCTTCCGAGACTTCTTCCGCTGGTGCTTCGGTTGCCTCTGGTGCCTCAGCTTCTTCAGCGACAGACTCTTCTTTAGGCTGGTTCTTACGTAGTTTGTCGACGTTTTTGACTGATTTTGACTTACTATCGTCGTGAGCCTTGACCCATGATGGTAGCTTCACGCCAGCTTCTTTAAGTAGCTTGACTACACGTGGTGTAGGTTGAGCACCGTTACCGAGATATTTCTCGACATCGGCAGTCTGAATTTTAGCTTCTTTGGTGTGTGGGTTGTAGCTACCGACGTATGCCACGACGCGACCGCTAGATGGGTGGCGGTGAGCTTCCTGAACAGCCAGGCGATAGGTAGGATAGTCTTTGCGACCCAAGCGTTGCAATCGAATTGCTAGCATGTAGTGTGTATTCCTTTTCTCTCGTTAACTCTTGTTTACTAATTCTATCTGATTGTACGCTATTTTGACCTATCCGTCAATCAGTTTGTCCGTCGCGCTCGCTGTATTTATCTAACGCAGCCCGTGCAGCTTGCTGTTGCGCAAATTGCTTGCTAGGTCCAACTCCCTTGCCCATCAGCTGCTCATTGACATAGACACCAAGCGTAAATACCTTGTCATGATCGGGGCCTTCTTCGCCAATTACCCGATAGACCGGTGTTGCGTTGTCGATTCGTTGCGACACTTCTTGAAGATGTGACTTAGGATCACGCCAGCTGCCTTCGGTCAAAATAGCGTCAAGCTTTGAAGTTATGTGCTGATGAATGAACTTTTCAGCTACATCGTAGCCGCGCTCTAAATAAATAGCACCAATCAATGCCTCAAAGGCGTTAGCTAGTATCTGTTGCCGGGCTCGATGACTGCCCTTTTTCTCACCACGACTCATCCGCATCAGCACTTCATAGCCTAGCTTGTCGCCAGCATCGCCAATACTCTCAGTTCGGACCAAGGCGGCTCGCCAACTAGTCAGGATACCCTCTGGCTCTTGATAATTCTTGTAGAGAAAAACAGTTACCACTAGCTCGAGAACCGCGTCGCCTAAAAACTCTAGCCGTTCGTTGTGCTCTGATACCGACTTTTTGTGCTCGTTGACGTAGCTACGGTGCGTAAAGGCGGTTACTAATAAATCGATGTTTTCAAACTCAAACCCTAGCTTTTCGCGGGCAAATTCCTGGTATGGGCCTGTTGGCATACCGCTCATTATAGGTTCTCCTGACGTATTCGCTTCATAGCCAGTAGCATCAGCTTGCCGATATCGTCGTACTCGATGACATCGAGTGCATCGTTAAAGCTAAACCACTTGATGTCGAGCATCCAATCTTCTTTCTGAATAGCATCGGTGTCGCCCTTGGCTCGTACGAGATAGATTTGTGTCGTCATCAAGACTAATTTATCGATACGTCGGTAGCGAAAATGGATTTTACCCAGCCAGCCGAGCATATCTACCTGATGCAGTCCGGCCTCTTCGCCAATTTCACGTCGAGCGGTTTGCTGAGCGGTTTCGCCAGGTTCGATGTGGCCTTTTGGTATCGTCCAGCGCTCTTTGGCATCTTGAATAAGCAATATCTCGACCTCACCCTTGTCATCACGACGAAAGACAATCCCGCCAGCTGTTGGCTCACGGACTATCTCTTGGATCGAAGATTTTTTGAAATACTTCTTAAAACCGTCAAACTTTGGTTTTGGCATCGTCTGACTTCCCTTCAACAAGCGTTCGGTAGGCAGTACCTAGTACGCCATTGATGAACTTGCTTGAATTATCAGAACCAAATGCTTTGGCGAGCTCAACAGCTTCATTGATAGCCACTTTTGGTGGGACAGAGTCAGCCGAGTGCAGCAATTCATATAAACTTAGGCGCAGTATCGAATGATCGATTCGAGCAATCTGCTCGAGTGGCCACTCTGGCGCCAACGGACGCAGCTTCTCATCTAGCTGACTGATCTTATCAATCACCCCACTAACAAGGTTATTAACGAATTCTGTGTCTTCAATCTCGGATTCATATCGTTCGAGATTACGTTCGACTAGCTGTTTAATGTCAACACTGTCATCGACGGCGGTACGAACTTCATACTCATAAAGTGACTGAAGTGCGACAATACGACCAAGGTGACGATTTGATGCCATATTAGTTTTTGGTTCTTTCGTTGATATTAATAATGTACTACGACAGTGTCGTATTTAAGCAGTTTTAGCTTTGCCGGTTTCACGCTTGGTAGTGTGAACCTTTACCGGTGACTTGGCGTTAACAGCGCGAGCTAGCTTCAGTCGCAAGTGACTACGGCGTAGACCGGTCTTACGAGGGCTAGTATGCTTCTTTGGTTGTGCCATCTAAATGTTCTCCTTTTCTCTAGGTGTTGCAAACTTGAAGTCTATTATACGAAATTTTCGAGTTTTTCTCAAGAATATTTGAGTATTTTAAGTATTATTGTTAAATATATTGACAATATATCGTGCTTGTGGTAATATAAGAACATGAAAACACACGACCAGCAGCCAAGACTTCGCCTAACCAAACGCGGTGAATTTGCCCGTAACTCTTTAATTGCAGCTACTGCTATCGGGGTTTCGGCTCTCGCCCTATCGAACTTATCTAACGAAACACCACCGTCTGAAGAGATAGCCTGCACAACACAGTTGCAGCAGCCGAATCTTGAGTCTTTCTCAGAACAGTTCCTTGATGCCAGCAGTGCTGCAGAAAAAAAGCGAACTTCAGCTGAGCTGGCTCGTCAAGCCCGCCTGAACGACCCTAACAATATAGATTTCGGCCGAAAACTGCAACTTACTAACGAGCAGTGTGTATTGGTAGTTGATAACGGTGGTGAAGTTACCTACCTAGAAACTGAATAGTAGCTACTTAACGACTATATTCACTAACCGGCCAGGGATGTATATCACCTTGGTCGGTTCTTTGTCGCCAACAAACTTCTGGACATGATCGTCTGCAAGCGCCGCGGCTTTGATCTCATCTTCACCAGCGTCCTTAGCAAGTTCCAGCTTGGCTCGAAGCTTACCATTAACTTGAACGATAATTGTCATCGTATCAGCTACTAGCTTGCTATCGTCCCACTCTGGCCAAGACTCGAAATCGAGCTGACTGTCGTGACCAAGCTGTTGCCATAATTCAGCTGCCATATGTGGTGCAAATGGCTGTATCAGCTTAACCAAAGTCTCGAATGTGAACTGCCACTGCTCGTTGAAGCCACCTAGTTTGAGCTTATATAGCTCGTTGACACACTCCATCAGGGCGGCGATAGCCGTGTTAAAGTTTAACCGATAAACATCTGTCGTAACCCTCTTGATTGTTTGATGGGTCAATCGCTCGAGCGGTAGATTGTTACCGGCGGCTGATTTATCCGACTCAATAAACTCTTGGCTCAGTGTCCAAAAGCGATTTAAGAAACGATAAACACCAGCTATACCACTACTCGACCAGTTGGAGTTCTCATTGATTGGTCCTAAGAACAATTCAAACGTCCTCAGGGCGTCAGCACCGTACCCAGCGTCGATAACTTCCAGCGGGTCAACTACGTTACCTTTGCTCTTACTCATCTTTGTGCCGTCTTCAGCGTTGATGTATCCGTGATAAACCAGCTTTTTAACCGGCTCTTTGCTTGGTACTAACTTCATGTCATAGAATACATGGCTCCAAAATCGTACGTATAACAAGTGCGCTACAGCGTGATCTCCACCAATATACATATCGAGGGGGGTCCAATAATCAGCTTTGACTTTGGCCCAAGCGGCATCAGCATTGTGTGGATCGGTGTAGCGTAGCAAGTACCAGCTGCTACAGGCGTAGCCATCCATCGTGTCAGTTTCACGCTTGGCCGGACCACCGCAAGTCGGACAGGTTGTGTTAACCCAGTCGTCTTCGAGTGCTAGCACCGATCCCTCACCAGTTGGAGCATAGTCTTCGACATCGGGCAACACAACTGGCAGGTCAGGTTCTGGCACTGCGACGGCACCGTGCTCTGGACAATGAATTATTGGGATTGGCGCGCCCCAATAACGCTGGCGACTAATTAGCCAATCACGCATCTTATAGGTCACCTGGCTGTGTCCGGTTCCTTGCTCTTCTAGCCAAGCCACGATCTGCTCACGAGCCTCTTCGCTGCGCTCGCCATTGAAGGCACCGCTGTTGACCAATAACCCCTCGCCGCCATATGCGCCACTGTCACTCGAGCCCTCTGGCTTCTCGACTACCTGTACGATTGGCAAGTCGTACTTTTGGGCAAAGTCGAAATCACGTTCGTCATGGGCCGGCACCGACATGACTGCCCCGGTACCATAACTACCAAGCACGTAGTCTGCTACCCAGATTGGTATTTTCTGACCGTTAGCGGGGTTGATTGCGTAGCTTCCCGTAAATACACCTGTTTTATCTTTACCGTCCGACTGACGTTCGATCTCTGATTTCTTGAGAGCATCGCGTATATATTTATCGACAGCTTCGCTGGTATTGTCATCAACTAATTGTGCTATAAGCTTGTGTTCTGGAGCCAGCACTATAAAAGTTGCTCCAAATATAGTATCTGGCCGGGTGGTGAATACCGTTATTTTTTCTTCTAGGCCATCAGTATCAAACGTTATTTCGGCACCTTGCGAGCGGCCGATCCAGTTGGTTTGCGCGGTTTTGATTTTCTCGGGCCAGTCGAGCGCTGGAATCTCTTCAAGCAAAGCATCAGCATAGTCGGTAATCTTGAAGAACCACTGCTTCATCGATTTTTTCTCGACCTCATTTCCGCAGCGCCAACATTTACCCGCCTCAACCTGTTCATTGGCTAACACCGTCTTATCAACCGGACACCACCACTGGTTGGCTTCTTTCTGATAGGCCAAACCGCGCTTGAAAAATTCGGTAAATACCCATTGCGTCCACTTATAGTACTCTGGGTCGCTAGTGTCTATTTCACGAGACCAGTCTATACTAGCACCTGAACGCTTCAGCTGATTAGTAAAGTTAGCTGTATTTTGTTTAGTCGAAACTTGCGGAGCAGTACCTGTCTTGATGGCATAATTTTCGGCAGGCAAACCAAACGAGTCCCACCCCATCGGATACATGACGTTAAAGCCTTGGGCACGACGAAATCTAGCTACAGCGTCGACGATCGATACGCCAAAAAAGTGACCGGCGTGCATGCCAGCACCAGATGGATACGGAAACATCATCGTAACATAGTACTTAGGCTTAGTTGCGTCCTCGTCAGCTCGATAGGTTTGTTTATCTTCCCATATCTGCTGCCACTTGGACTCAATCTCCACTGGGTTGTATCGTTGACTCATTCTCTTATTGTACTACGAAACTGGACAGATATGAGCTAGATCATCTCAGCGATTGCCTAATCTACAGTTTACGTGTCGAACACTGTAGTGTCACTATCGCCACCAGATTCAAGCATCAAGCTCGCATCATCACCCTCTGGCTGGACATTTGTGTTCTGCATCTGCTCCATCCAAGCATTGGTAACTTCTTGTATAAGCTCCTCGGTACCAATATATTCACTCGGCGCCTC
>CAZNOD010000036.1:0-6924 GCA_964574585.1 uncultured Candidatus Saccharibacteria bacterium
GTCTCAGACACCATTTCGACTCCGGCAGATTGTCAGAAGTGACGACAGCAGCTTTAGGTCTAGTCAAAATTTTAAGCTTCAGTACGCTAAGAAGGTGGCTGGCTGTAGCGGCGCATCACCCTATATAGACGTGTTAAATGCAGCCAGCTATGCGGGGCAGTTTGGCCTTAGCGATATTGAGGACTGGGAGGAAAACACAGACATGTACTGGACTAGGGCAGGTGAACAGCTAAATGCTAACTATATTCAATTGGCATCAGGAGATACGAGCACTGTGGTGGCAAAAGGGTATGGGTTTGATATACCGCCAGGCCACAATATACTATCAGTTGATTTTGACATAAATCTGTATGCAGAGAATATTGGTGGATTGGCAGAGTTGGAGGTGCAGCTAGTGAAGAATGGTCAGGCAGTGGGGAGCTCTTATCGAATGCCAGTATTCGAGTATGAGTATACAGATCTGAGACATACCATACCATACAGTGAACTAGGCGCTAGTTTTACGCCTGGTGATATAAACTCGAGTGAGTTCGGATTGGCGATTAGGGTTCTGAATGTTGACCCTGGCGCCCTCCGGTATATCTTTATTAGCTATGCTCGCGTAGGAGTAACACACCAGGGAGATCCAGGTGAGTTTAGCCACTACGACAACTCATCGATCGGTTCAAGCGCAACGATAACGGCTACGGGTCAAGATCCAACCGATGATGGCCGGACTATTGTGCCACAGCAATATCTAGAGACAGATCCATTCGCGGTATCCTCGACTCTGCCGGGAGGGCAGAGTGCGCTTTGGGATTTCTCACTGGTAGATAACGGCGCGCCTGATGGTACGTATTGTTTTCGCATTGTCAAAGAAGACGGTACGCCACTAGATAACTATTTGCAGTATCCAGAAATAACTATAGGTGAGGGTGGCGGCGGAGGTCTCGGGCCAACTCTCGATCAACGGCTGCGTGGTGGTCAAAGTGTTATTGGTGGTGTCAAAAGCCCGCTTGACTGGGATTAGCGTATAATATACCTATATGCCCGAGTTGCCAGAAGTGGAAACCGTCCGGCGTGGCTTGAGTCGACTAATCATCGGTAAGAAAGTTGTTCAGGTAGAGGACGATAATCCAAAATCTTTTCCCAATTCACCCGACGAGGTCGAACAGTTTTTAATTGGGTCTAGCATCACCGCGGTGCGTCGCCGGGCCAAGGTGTTGATGATCGATCTCAACACTGAACATACTTTGGTGATTCATCTCAAGATGACAGGGCAGCTAGTCTATCGAGGAGAGCAAAGCTTTGGAGCTGGTCATCCTAGTGACAGCTTGGTTGACGAGTTGCCAGATAAGAGCACACGAGTAATATTTGAATTTGCTGATGGTTCGCATCTATATTTCAATGACCAGCGTAAATTTGGCTGGGTGAGATTGTTTCCGTCGATCGAAGTGCCAGAGATTGATTTTATGAAGAAAGTTGGCCCAGAGCCACTCGAGGATGGTATTACCGCCCAGGGTTTCATCGAGCGCATACGTCGCCGTAATGGTACGACTATCAAGGCAGCTATTCTCGATCAATCTGTCATCGCTGGTGTCGGTAATATATACGCCGATGAAAGCCTGTGGGGCGCCATGATTCATCCAGCTCGGCGAGTCCGCGATGTTGGCGATGATGAGCTGACTACGCTACTGGCCGAGATTCAGGCCGTACTGCGCCTATCGATTGAAAAGGGTGGCAGCACCGATCGCAATTATATCGACGCCGAAGGTAAGCGGGGCAGCTACCTCGAATTTGCTAATGTATTTCGTCGTGAGGGCCAGGCTTGCTTGCGGCACCCAGATGTCATGATTGAGAAAGTTAGAGTTGCCGGTCGAGGCACCCATATCTGTCCAGCCTGCCAGCCACAACCATAGTACAATAGGACTAATGATAATAGTTTTGACTGGGGACAATAGCTTTGCCATCAGGCAGACACTCCAGCGATTGATCGCCGAGAATGGCCAATTGCTAGAGAGATTTGAGGCTAGTGATATTAACACTAGTCAATTGACTGATTTAGTGCAGGGTCAGAGCTTGTTTAGTCAACAGCGGCTGGTTGTGATTGACCAGGCTAGTGCTGATAAAGCGCTGTGGTCGAGCTTGAAGGATGTTTTACCTAACGCTGATGATGATACAACGCTTATTTTAGTTGAGAGAGCGCCAGACAAACGAACTGCGACCTATAAATGGCTACAAAAAAACGCCCAGTTAATCGACCATCCGTGGTGGAAAGGCACTGAATCGGGACGAGCTGAAAAATGGCTCGAGCAATACGCTAAAGAGTTTAATTTGGATCTATCGCGTGAAATGCGACGCGAGATGGTGTCGCGTGCTACAAGAGCGGGCGATGACGGCAAGCCAATTATCGATCAGCAGCAGCTGGCCAACGCCGTAGAACAATTGCAATACAGCTCCAACGCGGTAAGTCTAGACGACATCGATGCCGTACTTGCGCCTAGCAGCCATGAAAATGTCTTTGAGTTGTTGGCGGCTGCTTTGCGCCGTGAGCCCGACACGGTTCAGACAATGCTCGATAACCTGAGCCAAAATGAAGACGGCCATCGAGTGATGGGCTTGTTAGCTAGTCAAATAACCAACTTAGTCGCCCTGACGCTCGCCGAGGATACGGTATCGGTCGATCAGATAGCCAGCGATACTGGCACGCATCCGTTTGCGCTGCGTCAACTAGCTCGCTACGCTAATCAGTTGTCAAAATCCGAGCTGACAGATATTGTCAGCGCAGTGGCAGAGGCCGATGAACGACTCAAGAAAGGACAGGCTGAGCCGTGGCTGCTGATCAGGACTGCGATGCTGAAAATAAGCAATAAATAAACAAGCGCTGCCTAGTGGCAGCGCTTGTTTCTATGCTAGGGTGCAGACTATTTGGCCGTTTTGCTGGCAGTAGTCTTTTTGGCGGCTGGCTTTTTGGTTGAGGTAGTCTTTTTGGCAGGGCTGGCTTTTTTGGTTGCGGTAGTCTTTGCAGTGGTCGTTTTGCTAGCGGTGGTTTTTTTGGTAGTTGTCGCCTTTTTGGCGGCAGCTAGCTTGACGCCGGCAGCCTTAGCTTGAGCGGACAGGCTAGACTTGCGGCGAGCGGCGGTTGCTTTGTTAAGAACGTTTTTCTTGACGGCGGTATCAATGGCACTTTGGACCTTGGCTAGAGTGTCAGCACTTGGCTTGGCGTTGAATGCCTTGACGGCTAGTTTGACATCGCGTTTGACGGCGACGTTTTTTTCGCGACGTACGGCAGTTTGCTTCATACGCTTGACAGCTGATTTGATGATTGGCACTTTGTAGAAATCCTTTTCTTTTACATAGAGTTTGTATTGCAATCTAGGCTAGTATAGCTGATTTCCCTCTGTTTGGCAAGGTAAGCGGAGTATAAAATTGCTAATTTGGCACGAGGGTGGGGATTTGCGGAGCTAGCAGGATAGATAGGGATTCAAGTTTAACTAATCCGATCATCCCCACTTATTAACTTGTTGACGCTACGGTAGTGCTTATGGTACAGTGCTCGTAAGAGGTCTATCCAAAATAAAAAACAGGAAAAAAACCATGAGCGACCAATCAGTCAAACAGCAAATTGCCGACAAACTAAAAGATGTCGAGAATGTTTTGGTGACTGTCAGCAGCAACCCATCAGTCGATGAGTTGTCTGCGGCGCTAGGGTTTACGTTGTTGCTCAACAAACTCAATAAACACGCGACAGCGGTATTTAGCGGGTCGATTCCGCCAGCTATTACTTTTCTTGACCCCGAGAAGACCTTTGAGGATACGGTTGATAGTCTGCGAGATTTCATCATCGCGCTTGATAAAGAAAAAGCTGACCATCTGCGCTACAAAGTAGATGGTGATATGGTGAAAATATTCATCACGCCGTACCGGACGGTAATTAGCGATCAGGATCTCGAGTTTACCCAGGGTGAATACAACGTCGAGATGGTGGTGGCTATTGGGGTTAAGGATGAGGCTG
Source organism: uncultured Candidatus Saccharibacteria bacterium (assembly GCA_964574585.1). GTDB lineage: Bacteria > Patescibacteriota > Saccharimonadia > Saccharimonadales > Saccharimonadaceae > SZUA-359. The sequence goes on from CAZNOD010000036.1 coordinate 3,995, forward strand.
ACCTCGATAAAGCGTTGTCTGACCATGGTCGGATTATGCATGATGCAACTGTTGCGTCGCTGAGTTTGCGAGATAACAAGAGTAGCTTAGGCTCTCTTAACTGGCATGAAACTGAGGCTAGTAGTTACAGCGAGATGCTGATCAGCATCTCGGAATCATTACGTAATGACAAAAACTTGATAGACGAACAAATTGCTACGGCATTTTTGACGGGTATAGTAGCGGCAACCGATCGCTTCTCCAATGAATCGACCAATAGCAAGGTGATGACAATGGCGGCTCAGCTGATGGCAGCTGGGGCCAATCAGCAGTTGATCGCTGTCAAACTAGAGGAGGCTAAAGAAATTCAGTCGTCGGATAGTACTGCTAGCAACACACCGCCTAGCAGCGATGGTACGACTAAGTTGGCTGATGGTGTAGCAAGCAAGGTTGATAAATCAGATACTCAACCTGGTGATTTGCCAGAGGTAGAAAAGCCAGTCGAAGACAAGCCAGCTGCCGATGGCTCGATGAAAATATCGCACACCAAAACGGGTACGATTGATGAAGTAGCCGAGCAAACCGCTGCCGAAAATCAAGCAGCTGCAGCCAAGCGAGCCGAAGAGGCTCTTGAATCGACAAAGGACAACGAGCAAAAGTTAGCTGATAGCTTAGCGGCAACGCAGACACCTGCGGCAGGCAACATGCCATCGGTAGCCGATCTACAAAGCGACTTGGAAGCAGCCGCTCAAGAGGTTGAGCAGGACGCAGCCAATCCGATTGACAATAGAGACCCAGCTGCTGAGCCTGGTTTTATAGAAACACCACGCCCTGACGAGCAAGCACCACCGATGCTTGGCGGCACTCTCAATGCAACTACTGAGCAAGCTGCCGATGACAAGCGTCGTGAAATTATGGCTGACCGTAACAAGACTATCCTGAGTCATGGTGACTCACAGTATATCGATGAAAATAACTCATCGATTCCACCAGTCAACTCATTTAATCAGCCAGCTGATAACCCTACTGAACAGGCAGGTAACAATGTACTGTTTGAGGGTTCAGCTACGGCCCGAGCTAATACAGTTCAACCACCAAGCAGCCCTCCAACTGGACCAACCCTTGAGGAGCTTGACCAGCAGCACCGTGGTAGCGCTGGACCACTGGATGATCCACAAGCAGCTATCGAGCAGGCTCTAAATATGGCACCATCGCTAGAGCAACAGCAGCAAACAGTGCCAAATATAATGCCGCCGACAGAGGTGTCGACTGACTTGCCACCGATGCCACCAATGCCAGACTTTTCGACTTTGCCACCACTGCCGGGTGCGCCCCAACCGCCAGCTTCACCCGAAGCAGGACTAGATAGCGTGATTCAACCACCTAGCTCGCCACCAGTACCACCCAGTCAGAGCAATGATCCGTCGCAGTTCCAGATCCCTAGCTAAGTTTTGACTAGGAAATAGTTGATACCGATATCGTTTTGCTTGCTGTCTAAGTGGTGTTGGCAATCTTGCCGCTGACTGCGGTGGGCCTTCATAATATCGATGATTTGGCTGCGGTATGACCGAACGTCAACAGTTTCATCGATCTCGGTTGCTGATCGGCCTGGCTCGACGAATAACCAATCAGTATTGGGCTGCGGAATCGCCGCTAGCGGACTGCAGGACAGTCGCAGTTTTGTAAAGCGCTTGTCGTCGGCCTTGAGTCGGTAAAAGGCGAAGGCGGCTGCACGTCCAGCGACAATGTGATCGATGTGGCCGGTAATACCGTTTAGGTCGGTTGACATCAGTTCAATCGTCGTCGTGTCATCGGTAATAGCTTGCCCGATCAGATCAATTAGCTGATGGCCGATAGTTTCTAACTGTTTGTTATTGAGCTCACCGTCGTGATAGCCTAGAAAAGTTTGTGAGCTAGCACCTATTAGCCGACCAGCTGCCTGCCACTCGTCGAGTCGGACGGCCGCTAGGTTGGTGACGTTGTCAGGGTTGTGGCCGGCTTCGCCTGCTGTCAACAACACCAGGTGGACTTCGGTACCAGCCTCAACTTCCTTCAGTAGTGTGCCGCATGGTCCAAATGCTTCATCGTCGGGATGGGCGAAAATACCAAACAACAGCTTTTTCATGGGTCTAGTATACTAAAACATATGAAATTTGACTTATCTACCGCTAAAGACGGCGTATTGTTAGTCGATAAGCCGACTGGCTGGACTAGTTTCGATGTGGTGGCCAAGATTCGTAGCCAAATCCACGCTGATTATGTATCACGCGGCGAAAAACCGACCAAGCGTCAGCTGAGAGTTGGCCATACTGGCACGTTGGATCCATTTGCCACTGGGTTATTAATTATATTGCTTGGCGATGCTACCAAGCGGTCGGATGAATTCTTAAAAGCCGATAAAACGTATGAAGCAACTATTCGACTTGGTCAAACCAGTACCACAGGCGATCCAGAGGGTGAAATAATTGATACTAGCCAAGACAAGCCATCACTGACAGAAGTCAAGCAGGCTTTAGGCCGGTTTCGTGGTGAAATCACTCAAGTACCGCCAGCCTTTAGTGCAATCAAGATAAACGGGCAGCGAGCCTATAAGTTGGCCCGTCAAGGTCAGGTGGTTGAAGTACCAGCGCGTCGGGTAACCATCCACAGTATTGAACTACTCGACTACAGCTATCCTGAGCTAAAGATTCGGACGCACGTTTCAAGCGGTACCTATATCAGGACGCTGGCTGAAGACATAGGTGCAGCGCTTGGTACCGGGGCGTATTGTAGAACTCTGCGACGTACACGGGTCGGGAGCTGGCAACTGTAGGGTGGGCACGACGGATAGTCTACTAGTTGATATAGCTACTAATATGTCGGCTGTAGTAAAATAGTCATAATGGCTGAAAACCTATCAAGATTTGAAGGATCGCCCGACAAAGAACTGTCGCAACCTGAGCTTGCAGGCT
>CAZNOD010000037.1:0-6770 GCA_964574585.1 uncultured Candidatus Saccharibacteria bacterium
CAGTTTGCGCCCAGTATAATGTACAGCTGGTTATTTATGGAGAGAACGCTCCAAGACTACAGCAGTTAGCTGTTGCTAGTGACGTTGACTGTCGGTTGGTGGTTGGCTCGATGCAGGATGTGGTAACGACAGCAGCTAGCCTGGCTCGACCAGGTTCGGTGGTCATCCTAAGTCCAGCAGCAGCTAGTTTTGATATGTTTAGCAACTACGCCGATCGCGGCCAGCAGTTCGTGGCGGCAGTCAAGCAGCTAGCAGATTAGCTATTCGACGACCAATTGCTGACGACGGCTCTAAAACTGTAATGTCGGGACCAACGTATTCGGTGATATATTGTTTAATCCAGTGATAGTGAGTACAGCCAAGCACGATAACATCGGCGCCACGGTTTATCATTTCATCGAGCCGCTGACGTATACTGGCTTCATCAATGGCGCTTTGCTCTATCATCGAGGCCCAGTCGGAGCAGTCGGGCTCGATAACAGTCAATCCAGTTGCGTAGCTGTCGATTAGGCGCTGGTAGGCCGCACTAGCTAACGTGGCCGGAGTAGCACAAACGCCTATGACGCGGCTGGCTGTCAGTTGAGCGGCAGGTTTAATCATTGGCTCGATGCCAATAAATTTTTGATTGGGGTAGGTTTGACGTAGCCAGTCTATAGCAGCAGTGGTGGCCGAGTTGCAGGCAATGACAATTATATCGAGCCCTAGCAGCGGCTGAATAGCGGCGTTGGTTAGGCGACGAATTTCAGCACTTGATTTACTGCCGTAAGGCAGATTAGCGCTGTCGTTAACGGTAGTTATTTGAGCAGCTGGGAAGTAGTCCTGTAGACTTTTTGTAATGGCTAGGCCGCCAATACCGCTATCAAAGACTCCAAGTGTTAGTTGACGGCTGGCGTGACTGGCTTGCATGACTATATTTTATATCGTTTGCCGGTCAACCGCTAATTCTGGTCGGTTAGACTGATAACCGGTCGGTGTTATACTAGGGAGAGTATGCAACCCTTGAAGAAGCGAGCTGATAATTTGCGGCAGGAGATTGCTGAGGTTTGGCAAAATTTGTCTATCGATGCCAAGTCGGAGCAGCTGGCAATAATAGATGAACAACTGGCTGATAGTCAAGTCTGGGTCAATGTCGAACGCGCCCAGAGTCTAAGTAAACAAGCGGCGGCTTTGCGAGCTAGCGTCGAGCCGTGGCAGACGCTGCGCGCTCAAGCCGAAGATATTCGTGAACTAATGCAGATTGGTGACTCGTCGATGGTGGCGGAATTTACCCAACAACTAGAGGCACTCGAGCAAGAGTTAGTTCATCTGAAAAAAGATTTGCTGTTTGACGGTCAGTACGACGATCATAACGCTATTTTAAGGATTAGCGCTGGGGTCGGCGGAACCGATGCTCAGGACTGGGCAGAGATGCTCGAACGGATGTATTTACGCTGGGCAGAAAAATCGCAGTTGACTACCAAGATAGTCGAGCGCTCGGTTGGTGAGGAGGCTGGTATTAAAACCAGCGTCATTTAAATCGACGGTAGCTACGCTTATGGCAAACTGCGCTCGGAGCATGGTGTACACCGACTAGTCCGCCTCAGTCCATTTAATAGTGACAACCTTCGCCAAACTAGCTTTGCTTTGGTTGAGGTGCTGCCTAGTATCGATACTCCTGATGCTGTCGAGTTAGCAGACAAGGATCTCAAGATTGACGTTTACCGCTCGGGCGGACACGGTGGTCAGAGCGTCAATACCACCGACTCAGCGGTGCGCGTGACGCACTTGCCGACTGGCACGGTAGTCGCCATCCAAAATGAGCGCTCACAAATTCAAAACAAAGAAACCGCTCTCAAGATACTAAGATCCAAGCTAGCTCAACTACAGGTTGAACAACGCGCCGAGCAGCTCGATGACCTCAAGGCGGGGGAGTCGGCTAACTGGGGCAGTCAAATCCGCAACTATGTCCTGCATCCGTACCAGATGGTTAAAGACACGCGAACCAAGCACGAGAGCAAGGATACCAAGGGCGTGCTTGATGGTGATCTTGATGACTTTATGACAGCTTACCTTGAGCAGTCGAGTGATCTAGAGCACGCTTAACCGAGCTTTCTAGCGATTGGTTGTTACATCACCGATTTAGCTAGTGTTTAGCGCGTTAATTATGGTAAAATATAGCTAAATGATACTACTAGATAGGGTAACGAAATCATATGGCAAAGAAGAGGGTAAGCCGGCTATTAACCGGGTCAGCTTGCACGTTGAGCCCAAGGAGTTTGTCATCCTGGTGGGCACCAGTGGTGCTGGCAAGTCAACGCTACTGAAGCTGCTGACTCGTGAGGAAAAGCCGACTAGTGGCAAGATTGTTGTTGGTGGTATCGACTACGACACCCTTAAGGACAAGCATATTCCACTGCTACGTCGCAAGATAGGCGTTGTCTTCCAGGACTTTAAGCTACTGCCACAGCGGACGGTGTTTGAAAACGTGGCTTTTGCACTTGAGATTGCTGGCATGACTAATCGTGAAATTAAAAATACCGTACCAAAGGTCATTGAACTGGTTGGTTTGGTTGGCAAGGAGAATAAATTTCCGCACCAACTGTCTGGTGGTGAACGTCAGCGCGTAGCGATTGCTCGAGCAGTAGTCCGCCAACCGAAAATCCTGATAGCCGACGAGCCAACTGGTAATCTCGACCCGAAACATAGCTGGGACATTGTCCGCTTACTAGAAAAGATTAATCGTTATGGTACGACGGTGCTACTGACGACCCATAATGCTGAAATCGTCAATAAGCTCAAACGTCGGGTGATTACAATCGATCACGGCAAAATAACCAGCGACCAAGCTCAAGGGAGTTATCGACAGTAATGGCCGACAAGAAAACCCCAGCCACTAAGCCGGCGCCACAAGCTGCGAAAGGCAAGAAGAAGACCAATACCAAGGTGCTCAAGACCAAGAAGCGACAGCGTCGTCAGTGGATTACTTTCCTGAGGATGGTGCGCTACGGAGTAAATAACTTTACTCGTAACGCTTGGCTGACCATTGCCGCCACCGCCGTAATGACAATTACGTTGTTGATTATTTTTATGACGGTAGCTGCGCAAAACATGCTGAGCAATTCGGTTCAGTCGATTAGCCAAAAGGTAGATATGTCAATTTACTTAAAGACGGAAACAACAAGTGAGCAGGCCAAGCTAATAACCGATGACTTGATGCAGCTATCAAATGTTCGCGAGGTTAAATTTATTGATTCAGAGCAGGCCAGGTCAATTGCCGCTGAGGAAAATAAGCAGGACCCTAAATACCTTGACGCCCTAAACGAGTCCAACAACCACTTCTTTGCCACGCTCAGGGTTGGTTTATACGACATCAACGATACTTCACAGCTCGATGAATTCGTTTCGAGCAACCAGCACTTAGCCGAGTATATTCACCCCGATGAGGAACCGTCTTTTGCTGGTGATAGACGCGATGCTATTCAGGACATTGCTAGCTGGACGGTGATGGCTCAACGGATAGGGTTGGTGCTGAGCGTTGTTTTCGTGGCAATATCGTCGCTGATTATCTTTAATACAATCAGAATGGCCATATTTAGTCGCAAGGATGAAATCCAGATGATGAAGCTAATTGGGGCTGATCGACGGTTTATTCGCGGACCATTTGTGGTAGAGGCAATCGTTTATGGCTTTATCGCTGCCTTAATTGCGACTGGTGCTGGCTACGGCATGCTGCTATTGCTTGACCAGCCGTTGACAGAATTTGGCATCGATATGGCGTCGACGATAGACTTGCTGAATCGCTACATTGTTTTGGTAGTGCTGGTAATGATCACGCTCGGGGGGTTGATTGGTACAATTTCCTCGCTACTAGCAACTAGACGATATCTAAAAATTTAATAGCAGTCTGTTTAACGGTTGAAGCTATCTAGACCCCTGATGTATTCTGTCGAGCGCTTAGTGTTTAAATACGCTTGACAGTCCACGGATGCTTATGCTAAATTAATAAGTAATGAAACATAGGTCCACCACGCCAGTTTCAAAAGGGTTAGCCGCGAAGTCAGTCTTCGTCGCGGTAGCTGCTTTGGCGCTGGTAGTGTCACCAATGCAACTTTCGACTGAAGTTAGCGCCGATAAATACGACGCGCAGATTCGAGCACTTGAACGCCAAATCGACCGCTATCAAGCTGAAGCCGATCGATTGGCCGAGCGAGCCGATACGCTCAAAAACAAAATTGCTATCTTGGCTCAAGAAAAAGCTGTTATCCAAGCGCAAATAGACGCCTCTGAAGCCAAGCGCAAAAAACTCGAGCGCGATATTATTGAAACCGAGCAAAAAATTGAAAACAACCGCGATGCTTTAGGTAAAACATTGGCTCAGATGTACCGCGACGACTCAATCTCACCACTTGAGATGCTAGCTAGTAGTAGCAATATAGGTGACTATGTCGACAAGCAAGTCTATCGGACGCAAATCCGCGACAATCTCTACAGTACTATCGATGAGATAAAAATCCTAAAGAAAAAGCTTGAGGATCAAAAGGTGGCCGTTGAGCGCACCCTCAAAGACCAGAAAAACCAGCGCGGCCTGTTGGCTCAGCGCGAAGCCGAAGAGCAATCGCTACTGGCCGACACTCAAGGTAAAGAGTCAGCCTACAAGCGTCTAGCATCAGAAAGCCAGCGTAAGAAGGAAGAAGTCCAGCGCCAACAGCAGGCGGCAATCGAGGCGGTCTTGCGGGCTGCTGGAGCTGGCGGTAACGCTGTTCCAGGTGACCCAAACAAGGGCGGCTATCCAGCTAATCTAGCCAATTCAAACTATTACAACCCAGTAGTTGATCCATGGGGTATGTATTCCCGCCAATGTGTCAGTTATACCGCTTGGAAGGTCTACCAAAAGAACGGCTACATGCCGTACTGGGGTGGGGTAGGTAACGCCAACCAGAGGCCCGGCAACGCTCGCGCTGCTGGTATACCAGTCAGCACGACACCACGAGCCGGCTCGGTTGGTATAGTGATGGCTGGACAGTACGGACACTCCGTGTGGGTCGAGAGCGTCAACGGCGACGGTACTATCAACATCAGTCAGTACAACTACTACAACGCAGGTGGTCCTGGATGGGGTCACTACAGCGAGATGTATAGCGTGCCAGCTAGTGCTTACGATTGGTATATCCACTTTTAGGCTAATTAACCAGTAGCGTTTTTGACTCGGCCGGTGTAAACTGGGTAGTAATGAGTAATTCAATGAAGTCTTCGCCGGGAGGAGATAAGACTTGGTCGGCGCCCGGTGCCAAACCCAGGTCACGCCAAGTCAGTTTATCGACCTTTCTGTTTGCAATTATTGTAGTGGCGGTTGTCGCCTTTATCGGCGGTACGCGTAGCGATCAAGTGCTGGCGCAGGTTGGTGGCATGTTCGGCTGGAAGGTTGAAACAGGTGAAATTGACCTCAGCACTACCGAGGCGGTTTACCGTAAGTTAAAGGCTAATTTTGATGGTGAACTTAGCCAGCAAGCATTAATTGATGGCGCTAGCCGTGGCCTGGTCGAGGCAGCCGGGGATCGTTATACGGTATACATGGACGCCGAAGAGGCGGCCGAGTTTAGCGATCAAATTGACGGCCGAGTCAGTGGTATTGGTGCGGAAATTGGCATTCGTAACGATCGACCAACCATACTACGGACGATTGATAATTCACCAGCCAAGAAAGCTGGCCTGCAGAAGCTCGACGCTATCGTAGCTGTCAACGACAAGTCGACGATTGACTTAGACGCTGCTGAAACGGCCCAATTGATACGTGGCGAAGAGGGGACAACGGTTAAGCTGTCGATAGTCCGAGGTGATTTAGATTTGGACTTTGTGATTACGCGTGCCAGTGTAACCGACTCTAGTGTCAGCGCACGTATCGACGATGGTATTGGGATATTACAAATTCGTCGCTTTGATGATGACACTGGCGAACTAGCCAGGCGAGAGGCGGCTAAGTTTGTCCAGGCTGGCGTCAAGGGGGTAGTACTTGATTTACGCGATAATGGAGGTGGTTACCTTGACCAGGCTCAAGCGGTTGCCGGTATCTGGCTCGATAATCAGTTGGTGGTGAGCGAGCGACAGGGTGGCAAGGAGGTTGACCGGCTTAACTCAACAGGCCGACCTGTACTGAGCGACGTTAAAACAGTGGTTCTAGTTAATCAAGGTAGCGCTAGTGCTAGCGAGATAGTGGCTGGTGCCCTCAAGGACCACGGAGTGGCCGAGTTGGTTGGTCAAAAAACTTTTGGCAAGGGGACGGTTCAGCAGTTGTTTGACTTGCCTGGTGGCCAGAAGCTAAAGGTAACGATTGCTCGCTGGTATACACCCGACGGCATCAATATATCCGACAAGGGAATTAAGCCTGACAAAACAGTCGAGTTGTCGGCCGATGACGTTAACGCTGGGCGTGACCCTCAGATGAAGGCGGCCATCGAGGCCTTGTAATGGCTAAGCTTGTACATTTTATGAATAACGTAGTAACATAGGGATATATGGAAACAGAACAAAAAAAAGGTAAAATATTACTCGTTGAGGACGACGTATCGCTTGCGGCTGTCTATAAATCACGTTTAGAGTTTGAGGGTTTTGAAGTACGCGAAGTTCACAACGGTGAAGAGGCACTGTCTGTAGCGATTGAATATCGCCCGGACTTGATACTACTCGATGCCATGATGCCAAAAATCAGCGGCTTTGATGTACTCGATATTTTGCGTAATACCCCAGAAACCACTAATATACGGGTAATCATGCTGACCGCACTCAGCCAGCCT
>CAZNOD010000038.1:0-6480 GCA_964574585.1 uncultured Candidatus Saccharibacteria bacterium
CGGTTTGGCCATAATCAAAGTTGACTACGCTATTGACCGCAAACTCGTCATCATCGGTGATCGCTGCCTTAATTTGCTTCAGCTCATGATCGAACCGACTAATCCAAACCTCGACTGAGCCGTTGCTGTCGGAGTCTGTAAATACATCAATATCATCAGTGTCGAATTCGAAGCTGTCATCGCACTGCTTAAGATCTTTGTAGAAATCAGTGTCTTTTAGCTGTTCGAAAAAAGACTTAAGCTTCTCGTTATCGCCGTCTAGTACGTAGCCGAGATTGCCATCCTTGCTACCGAGCTGATCTTTGATTACTATAAACTGATTAGCTCGATAGGCATCGGCTATCTGTTGCTTGGTAGCATCGTTGTTTTGATGTTTTTTGATTGCATCAGTGGTACACTTCTGAGTTTCAGTTAACTGCTCACCGTCGTCAAGATCTTCTGCTGATATTCGAATCCATTTGTCCTCGATCTTCTCAATTATTTGCGCGACTGCTGCTGGCAACTCATCACTCACGCCCGTATACTGTGCGGCTATGGCTTCGACGCCCTTGACCTTGAAGTATATATTCATATCGCTATCAGCGATTGCGTTAGCATCTATGGTGTACTTATCATTTTGACTATGAACAGTTAGTTTGGCGTCAAACATACCGCTCAGTCCGGTCGACTTACTGTCAAAAGCTAGAGTAATCTTGTCGACAGACTGATTATCGTCACCGATATTTTTGATATCGACAGTACCGTTAGTGACTAAGGCACGCTGTTCGAGCATGTTAGCAATAGCATCGGTAACTACTTTTTGAGGATTTTGGTACCACAGACTATAAGCAGCTGCGCCACCACCGAGCAATAAAACCAGGCCAGCTGCCATTATGCCACCTGCTAGTAGTTTTTTTGACTTTTTGCGAGGCGGTTCAGATGGACCATACGCAACTGGCTGATTATCCTTATCCGCAGCAACCGAATCTACAGCTACAGGCTGGAATGTTGCAGGCGCTGCTGATTCAGTTGGATCAGAATCAGGAACCGAGCTTGGCTCTTTGTCCAGGCTGACAACATCTGGATGATACGAAGCATTATCTTCAACCGGAGTGGTCTCGATTTGTTGGTTATCTTGTTCGCTAGGCGGTGTCGACGATTTGTCTTTATCCGGAGTGATATTGCTGTCTTGATCCATATTTTCCCTTTACTACTGAATCGTGATTGATTTACTGTCAGTATACCATAAGCAGTTTATCAAAATGTTAGCTTGGCTCCTCGAAACGATCAAAATATGATTGTTTGATGTCCAGCCAGTCTTGAGTTTGACGAACCAGCTTCGGATGTTCGCTAATATCTACTAGCATTTTGACAGTTTCTTCGAGATAGACATCGCCTTGTGATCCTTTGACCAAAATAACTGCTCCCTCTTCAGAAATACTACGCACGAATATCCCAGCCTCAATTGCATCACGAACCACTTTGACTTGACAGCCGCGCGCCCGCGCAGCTGGTGCGAGATATTTAGCAGCGTCATCGCCAACTACGACAACCCATGCCAGCAAGTCAGGATTGCATAGCTTGCCTAGCGCCTCATGCTCAGCCGGTGAAACATCGCCTAGCTCATTCATGCTACCTAATACTGCAATGCGCTGCGGCTCGGTATCAAATTGATACAACGTCTGTAAGGCAGCACTCGCAGCGGCCGGACTAGAATTATATGTATCGTCAAGTACCAGTGTGCCGCCGATACCGTCTAGTGGATTCATTCGACCCTTAACCGGCCGAATGTTAGCCACGCCGGCCTGTATAGTCTCGATGGTCAGACCAAGCTTACTAGCAACTGCTACTGCGCCAGCTACTGGCCGCATGCTGTGCTCGCCGATGAGCTGAGCTTCAATCAAGAACGGCTCGTCACGACCCGGTATCGACATTAGTCCCTTGGCACCGTCACGTGAAGTCAGATCGGTTGCTTCGAAGTGATACTCACTAGCACCTGATGTACCGTAGGTGTTAAAGTTTGGGTTTTGCTGATACTCAGCAAATCGACTATCGATATCGTCGCGGTTGATCAGGACTTCTTTTGAAAAGTCACCTACACTTAGCTCTTCAGCAGCCACCGCTTCGATAGTCTTGAAAAACTCCATGTGCTCCGGTGAAACCGCTGTCACAACAGCAATATCTGGCTTGAGATAGCGTGCGTATGTAGCCATTTCACCAGGATGATCGACACCAATCTCTTGGACTATCACATCGACACCTGTCGGCCACTTGATGCGTAGTTTGGCAGCACGAAAAACATTTAGCCATGCCAGCGGACTATGTAGCTTTTCGGGCAGCTCAATGCCAAGGATAGCCATCGGCACACTTATCTCGGTGTTATGATTTTTGCTGCTCATTGCCACTCGATAATGCTCAGATAGGATGGTAGCGATCGCCTGCCTGGTCGTAGTCTTGCCAACACTGCCAGCTACAACGACTAGTTTGACCTCAGGGTGAGTCTTAAAGTATTTGACGACGTAGTTCTCTAGTTTGCGCTGGACGTATTTTTTAAACATAACTGCCTATCATTGTAGCAGTAGACGCGACTTTTTAGGATAGCCAAACGACCTAGTCGACAGTAAACACCAGCTGGTTATTCCACGGATCAAGTGTATGCAAGTTGTCACCCTTCTGCTGATACTGCAGCTGGTTGGACTCCAAACGATCGACCAACCGGTCAATGCTGCCGTCATCAGGCAATACCAGTTTTATTTCTGCCAAACCTAGAGCCGGATCGCGCTTACTCGCTCCAGCACTCTGCCAAGTATTCATCGCCATATGGTGATGGTAGCCACCAACCGATACAAACAAGGCACTGCCCATGTCGGCCGTACTATCAAAACCCAATTGATCGACATAAAATTTACGCGCACTAGCTATATCACCAACTCGCAAATGAACGTGTCCGAGCTCGCGCGCAAGATCCAACTCGCTGTCGATATTGCTGCGAATATAGTTCGCTGGGTCGAGATAAAGTGTATCCATTTGGACACCCTGCTCCGTCCACCGCCAGTCACTACGAGGGCGGTCAAAATACAGCTCTAGCCCATTGTTTTCGGGATCGTGAAAATAAAAAGCTTCACTGACAAGATGGTCAGCTGACCCTTCGTAAGCCCATGGTGCTCGGTTGATGATATTTAATACAGCGCGAGACAGTGCTGCCCGTGAGGTATAGACGATTGCGTTATGAAACAGACCCGCGCTTCGAATTGAAGAGTTGGGAAACTCTGGCTTCGATATCAGCTCTAGTACCGGTACTTGGTCGTATCCAAGCACCCAGCGGCTACTTGTGTCTGTCAGCAAATCGAGTCCGACGATATCACGATAGAATTTACCAACCTTTTCGAGATCACGAACATAAAGCTGCGATGGCTTTATCTTGAGCGTTGAAGCTAGTATAGATTGAGATTTCTTCATATAATATTTAACTTTAATATCTAAAGTACTATATAAATCATAGCACTGTCTTAATCTACACGCAAGCCCTACCGTGACAACAGTTACTTGCAATACTTATCCCGCTATTTTTATGGATTGTTATAATCAATACCATGCACCGTCGCCCGCTAGTCATCACAACCGCAGCTATAGCCTTAGCAATCTTGAGCTTCGCGGCAGCCAACCTAGTAGCCCCCTATCCTAGCAGAGACGATCAACCCAGCGCTGGCTCACAATCGATAACAAAAGAGCGAAAATACCTTGCCTGTATCGAGCAACTGCCAGTCGACATCAAGCTTGGCCAAAAACTAGTTCTGGCTGGCTATCGTGACAGCCTCGCATCGCTTCGTGGTGTCTTCAACGACTACTCTATTGGCGGAGTTATAGTGATGGATGCAATAGACAGCAGTCAAATAGCTACTTTTGTAGACGCTCAAACTATCGCACCAATCGTCGCGGTCGATCAAGAGGGCGGCACCGTCCAGCGCTACAAAGCAGCAGCTAGCCTACCGGCAGCTTCAAATATTGCTAAGTTGTCGACCAATCAAGCTTATCAACGCTATCTCAAAAGCGACCGCTACCTAGCCTCGCAAGGAATCAACGTCAACTTTGCTCCAGTCGTTGATGTTAAATATCCCGACTCCAACCCGCTGCCAAGCCGCATGTACAGCCAGGACCCGTCTGTCGTCACCAGCTATGCCCGACAAGCGATCCGAGCCGCTCAGCAAGCTGGCATCAGGCCAGTCATCAAGCACTTCCCTGGTTTAGGTAGTGTCAAGACTAACACCGACTACGGGAGTGCTACCACCCAGAGCTACCATCAGCTAAAGTCCAAGGACCTACTGCCCTACCGTGCGTTGCTCAACCTTGCACCCGATGTCATGGTTAGCAACGCCATTGTCCCTGGGTTAAGCCAAGGCAAACCAGCTAGCCTGTCGGCCAATGCCATCGCCACACTCCGACAAGATTATGGCTACCAAAATGCCGTGGTTTATACCGACTCACTGACTGCAGAGGCAATTACTAGCAGCCTAGCCGCAGCTAGCCTACAAGCATGGCAAGCCGATGCCGACATTGCCTTAATCGTCCAGGCTCAAAAAAGCCCGACCAGCTTAGCAAAAATGATCAATCGGATCATATCAACCAGTCGGCAAGCGATAGCTGACGACAGACTAGCTCAATCGCAAATCGACCAATCAGTCAATCGAGTACTGCGATCCAAAAATATTAATCCATGCGACATAAAAACTAGCGCTGACAGCCCCTAGCAGCAATAGGCTGACTTCAGCAGCCTATTGAATAGCGACTGGCTTTTACCATATACCAATAAAATAGTCCGGACTAGCCGGACGATTTTATTGGTGCGGGTAAGGAGACTCTAACCCTTGACCCGCCGTAGCGGGATCAAGGGTTGATCCTAGCGATTATTGATTTTTTGAAGAGGCCAGGAGTTAGTGTATTACCATACATACCAAAACAAAAATCCACACAAGGTGGATTCTAGTCTTGGTGCGGGTAAGGAGACTCTAACTCCTGGCCTCTTCCTTGGCAAGGAAGCGCTCTAACAACTGAGCTATACCCGCATGATTACAGTTATATTATAACTGAAAATTGATTGTAAAGTACGCTTCCTTGGCCTGGCAAGGTAGGTCACGTCCCGCGACCCCGCGATTTCACGATTGCGATCATAGCTCGCATCGGAAAGTCGCCTTGCGGACTGCCACCGGCAGTCCTCACTCTAGCAGCTGAGCTATACCCGCTTACTTCAGAACATTATACAGATACGAATCTGCTTGGTCAATATAGTGTAGTGGCACATACACAAACTGCGTCACGAATGTATCGTCAACCGTCAGCTTTAACTTGCGTCGTAACGACACTACACCACTAGCTCGTGGTCGGGTGTTTCAACCTCAACCTGGATGTGATGTACTTCTGGTACGCGATCACGGACTGTCTGCTTGACATAATCGATAATTTTTTCAATCTGATCGGTCTTGAGCTGCTGGTTCATATGAACCTCGAGTATGACTAGTATTTTGTCAGATCCAATGTACATTGTCCGTAGATCTAGCACCGAGTCTACGCCATAAACAGTCATGGCAGCCGCAGTAATTTGCTCAGTCACTTCTGTCGGTATAGCACGACCCACTATCAGGTCGCGTGAATCGCGAATTAGCAATGTAGCACCTAGCATCATACATATACCGATAGCTATGCTTCCGAAACCATCGAACACTGGATCACCTGTCAACCAATATATTGTTAGCGCGATAATACCAAGCGTAGCTGCCACAGTACCTAGCAAATCGATCAAAAAAGTCGCTTTAGTCTCTATTACGCTAGACTTCAATAGTTGTCGCCACCAACTAACACCCTCTCGCAGTCGCCGTAAGCGACGTAGGCTCAAGCTAAAGGCGTAACCATTGGTAGTCAAACCAAACGCCAGCATCGCAAATGCCAGCCAGATATTTTCGACCGGCTCAGGATTTGCCACCTGCTGCCAACCAAAGAATACCGATAGGCCACCAGTGCCAATAAACATCAAGACGCCGGCTAGCATCACCCAGAAGAATACCTCACGTCCGTAGCCAAAGTGATGCTCGGTGTCAGCCATCCGGTGCGAGCGACGTACACCAACATAAAGAATCACGCCCGTGATAAGATCTGAGAGCCCCTGTAATCCTTGGGCGAGCATGACAGCGCTACCAGTGAAAAAAGCTACTGTGAAGTTTAGTGTGACGTCGAGGATACTGACGAGTAGTGAAGTGACAACCACCCGGACATCAGAAATTTTCTTCATTGTGCCTATATTGTATCATCCGTTGATTATTTATTGACCAGCAAACTCTTGCCAGCTATGCGTACACCGAAGTATCTCGAGTAGACGTAGATAGTTCAACGAGTGCTGCCTGAGTTAATTCGCATAGAAAATCCCCCAACCACAAGGGCTGAGGGGTTTTCTATGGTGGCTCCTCCCGGACTTGAACCGGGGACACAAGGCTCTTCAGGCCTCTGCTC
>CAZNOD010000039.1:0-6329 GCA_964574585.1 uncultured Candidatus Saccharibacteria bacterium
GCTGGAATTGGGGGGCGTTGAAATAATGTTGATCCGCTCGGTTATATTCGGCCAGTCTCGTGTCACTAACTGCTCCAATTTGGCCATAAACCGAGCTCGAAACTCCAGCAGTGAACTGCTGCAGCAAAATAACTATCCCAACAATCGCCAGCATTGTGCCAGCAAACAAGGCGCTCAGTGAACGCTGACGACGACGCAGGTGGTGCGCTTGACTACGTGGTGATCGCAGCTGCCCATCAAGCTCATTAGCGCTACGAACCACTCGAGAGCGGCTACCGGTGATTGTGCTATTGCGACGAAAGCTAACCGGTGCTGACTCCGGCCTAGCTTGCGGCCGGCTATCACCATCGCTCAAACGACGACGCGGTGTCGGCGCTGGCTGTTTGCGAGCAATTTTTATTTTTGGTATTTTCATAACCTAGACCAATTGTAACAGATTAGCTTAGCCTTTTTTTGACTTGATCAAGAGCTCAGCAACATCACGAGCCGCATTGGGTCGTGCAAATTCGTGCAAATTGGCAGCTAGCTGCTGGCGGCGCGCTGGATCAGCCACCAAGCCTTTGATAACGTCCGTCAGCTCACCTTGCTCCAGTCGTTCATCGCTCATCGCAACTAGCGCGTCGGCTTGAGCAAAGACTATTACATTGCGATGCTGATCAGACAACTGCCGAGCCGGTACTGCAACTACCGTCTTACCTAGCCCAGCGAGCTCCTGTAGACCAGTCGCGCTACCGCGCGCCACTACGATATCGGCTGCACTAAGCAGCTCGTCCATACCGGTTGCCACAAAATCACGAACTACTAATTTTGTTAGTCCCCTACCCGGGTGGCTGGCTGTATTATACCGGGCCTTACCGGAAATTAAATAAAACTGAACACGACGGTCACCAGCTAACTGTCGCGCTGTCTCGATCACCGCTTGGTTGATAACTGACGAACCTAAGCTGCCAGCAAAAACCACTACTAGCAGCTCAGGGGTGTCGGTAATAATATTATCTGATAGCATTTTACGCTTAGCAGCTAGTTTGCGCTCGGCATCTACTAGACGAAAGCTCTCATAAACTGGCACCCCAGTATAAACAGTCTTAGAGCGGTCGTAACTATAGTTATCTAAGGCAAAACCAGTGGCGATAGCGGTAGCTAGTGGAGCGAGCAACCGATTAGTCAGGCCGGGCCGAGCATCAGAATCATGGATTACAATCGGATAGCCCAATAAGCGAGCTGCCCAGCCAACCGGCAAACAAACATAACCACCTTTCATAAATACTACGTCGGGCTTAAGCCGCCACAATATAAATAATGACTTGAAAAAACCCCCTGCTATCTTGAACAGATCGATGAAGTTTTTAAATATAATACTCGGTTTGGTGAGATAATCAACCAGCCGAAAGTGTCGGTAGCGGCGCAACTTACCAGCCGGCACCACCATAATCTCAACCGGCACAGTACTGTTACCCATCAGTCCCCTAGCCTGACTGACAAAAGATTGGTCAGTGATTAGCCAAGCTTGTTCGATTGGCTGCAGTTTATTAAGCTCGTTTAGTACGGCGGCGACCGGTGTAACGTGACCGCCCGACCCCCCGCCGACTGCTAGGACTCGCATAGGCTTCCTTTCTGGTTAAAACATGATGGGATGTAAATCGTGAAGACTGAAACACTAGACCAATTGCACCGGCCAAAAATAGCATACTAGTACCGCCATAGCTCAATAGCGGTAGCGTTATACCAGTCAGCGGGAAGACGCCGGTCATAGACGCAATATTGAGTACAACATGCGCTGCCATCCAGCCAAATACACCAACAACGATTAGCTGCATCCAAGGGTCGGCTAGACGATCAGAAATCTTTAGTATCTTCATCAAAATAACCGTCAATAGCACTATCAAGGCACCAGCTCCAGCAAAGCCAAACGTTTCACCGATAATGGCAAACACCGAGTCGTTTATCGCCTCAGGTAGGTAACCGGTTGCCTGGACGCTATTGCCGACGCCAACGCCAAGCAAACCACCAGTCCCAATAGCAATTTTGGCCTGTTTTATATGATAGCCATCATCACGGACGTTATCGATTGAAGCCGAGTCACCCTGCAGGAAGGTCATAACTCGCTCTATCCGATGCGGTGCCGATACAATTGCCATTACACCCAGCGCTAAGACACCGGCAATCAGCATCGCGCCCAAACGAGCGTTCAGACCAGCCATCGCTAGCATGCTGGCTACGATAGAGATGATCGCGATACCAGTGCCGAGATCCTTTTGGATAATGACAACGAACAGCAAAGCGACGCCAACTACAATCATCAGCGGTACCAGTGTCTCTTCCCAGCTGTTGAGCTGGCCGTGCTTGATCTTATCAGCCAAAAAACGCGCTACGTATATCAATATTCCAAACTTTAACAGTTCGGACGGTTGGAAGCCACCGAGCGGGCCAAGGTCAAACCACCGACAAGCCCCCAAACTACACTGAGCGATTTGCTCAACATGCAACAAGTTACCAAATATAAATAGCACCAGACAAGCAACTAAGCCAAGCAGCAATACCTTGCCAGCATAGCGTTTGATAATCTTGAGGGGTACAATTGTCAGCGCCACGAGCGCGCCGACTGCTACCACCAGGCTGATTGTTTGCTTAACGAAGAAATACGTTCCGCTATAAAAGTCGGTGCCGTAAGTCGAATTAAGAATTTGCGCCCTTTGCGGGCCAATTGCGTACATAATCACTAGACCCAGTAGCATCAATAGCCCAACCAGACCAACCAACATATAGTCCGGACGGTGAGCCCGTTGGGTCACGCTTGATTCCGGCGTGGCTGCCAGTCGACGGCGCCGGGCGCTAGCCATATTAAATATGTCCCCCCGCTAGAGCCAGAATAAAGCCGAAGAAACCAGCCACACAAGCAATCACCCAAAAACGCATTGTAACCTTCGTCTCGGGCCAACCTTGCGCTTCGAGGTGATGATGGATTGGCGCTGATATAAAGACCTTCTTACCAAACAGTCTTTTTGATGCTAGCTGAATCAAGCTCGACCCAGCCTCAATCACAAACACGGCACCAATCACCGGTAGCAAGAATATCGTGTTGGTAAGCATCGCGATAACACCTAGACTAGTGCCGTAAGCAAAGCTGCCGACGTCACCCATGAAGAACCGGGCTGGATAAATATTAAACCACAGGTAGCTGAGCAACACGCCAATTACCGTGAAACAGAATCCAGCAATACCGATATTATCTTGTAGTACCGCGATTACACCAAACGTGCCGAAACTAATCATCAATAAGCCACCTGCTAGGCCATCCAAGCCGTCACTAATATTGACTGCGTTGCTAGTTGATATAACTGCTAGCATAAACAGCGGCACAATCAGCCAGCCAAGCTCCCAGCTACCGACAAACGGTACGTGGACGGCGCTGTAGCCCAGTTTGACAAAGAAAAACCAACCAAGAGCAGCCGCTAGGACTGTAATCATCACGAACTTCAAGCTTGACCGTAAACCAGCCACTCCGTTACCGTTGCTTCGTAGATTGATAATGTCGTCAAGTAAGCCAACAACACCTCCACCAATCAAAGCTGCCAAAGGTAAGTAGGTCTGTGCCCGATCAAAATTCATAGCCACGGTCACGACAATAATAGCAACCACCCCAATCATGCCAGCCATGGTTGGAATTGGTCGCTTAAATTTATTGGCGTGCAATTTCGTAAACACTTCTAGCTCTTCGCCTGAAGTGCTGGTAGTGCGTTGCTTTTTCCAGAAACGATAGCGGTAAGCGTAGTAGGTGTAAATCGGCGTCAGTACGGTAGCCAGACCAAAAGCTCCAATGCTCAGTAGCGATGTCAAAACAAGTTCGGTGGTTATTCCTTCAAGGTTCATGATGTTATTATCTACTCTTTCGGTTGTAGCTTCAATAGCCGCAACATTCCATTTGATATTTCGGTAAAAATTGGTGCCGCGTGTCGGCCGCCCTCTAAGGTCATACCAGGTCCAGATAGTTTAACCATCACGACGTAGCTTGGCAGCTCGCCTCGTTCACCGCCAAACCCAAGATAGGTACCAATTGTTTGTCGGTTACGATAACTGCCATCAACAATTGTTTCAGAAGTACCGGTCTTGCCACCAATATAAAAGCCCTTGCTATCGTTACTGGCATAAAAAGCCTGTCGGGCATGATGCAGCATTTGTCGCGTCTGCTTGGCTGTCGATGCCTTGACGGCTCGTGACTGTGCCGGTGGATCGTTAGCTACAAAGCGACCATTTACCATAGTGCCAGCTTCAATAGTTGGCGATCGATAGATTCCATCGGTAATAATCGCTGAAAAACCAGCTGCGGTCTGTAGCATAGTCACATCCATACCCTGTCCAAATGTCATAGTGGCGTAGCGAATAGCGTTACCCTGCACCGTACCAGGCTTGATAATGACACCTGGCCGCTCGCCCGCTAGGTGTATACCAGTGACTTGGCCGAGTCGAAATTTATTGTAAAAGTAATCGTACATGGTCTGCCTGGCCGAGTTGGTAATATAGCTACCGTTACCTAGTCGCTCGGCTATTGTCACCATACCAGTATTAAGCGACCAGTCGAGCGCATGCTGCATGGTAATTTGTCCGGTTTGGCCACGTGTCAGGTTGGTGATTCGCTCACCATCCACCGTGATGACATCGGTATTGTTGTAGGTAGACTGCGGTGTAATTGTGCCGGTGTCGATTCCCATAGCCACTGTAAATGACTTGATAACACTACCGGCCTCGTACGGCTCAGATATTGTGTTGTTATTAAACAGCGCCAAGTCATCGACTTGACCAAGCTGCTCAGGATTGTAGGTAGGCCAGTTAGCCATCGCCAACACTTGCCCAGTCTGCGGATTCATTACTAGAGCGCTGCCGTACTTAGCCTTAGTTCGCTTGATACCACTAGCCAGAGCTTTCTCGGTCAAAGCCTGAGCTTTGCGGTCGATTGTCAGTACAATATCTTCACCGTCTTGAGCTGGAATATTGACGTTAGAATCACCAATCGTCAACGGAACATCGCGCACGTCGGCTACAGTCTTGAGTAGTCCGTCTTTGCCGGCAAGCCGCTCGTTGAGAGCCGCTTCGACGCCATACTGTCCAACCTGCTCCCTATTAACAAAGCCAAGCACCTGTGATGCTAGCTTGCCCTCAGGGTAAACCCGACGCTCACCACGCTCAAAACCCAAGCCATACAGACCCTCCTCTTTGATCATTTCAGCTTGTTTATACGTCACGTTAGTCGCCAGTATCTGATAGCGAGTATCGGTTTTTGCTAGCAGAGCTTCAATATTTCGACGCAAGTTTCCGCCGGCGACACGCTTGAGGGTATCAATAATTTTTTCAGGTTCTTCAACTACTTTTGGGTCTGCCCAGACCGTATAGACGGTTTCGTTCATAACTAGCTTGACTGGTTGACCGTCATTCAAGGCGTATATTTCACCACGCACCGCCGGTAACACCCATTGTCGCATCTGCTCCTGGCTAGCTAGTGACACGTAGTAGTCATGACGAATTACTTGCAGATAAAACAACCGCAACACAAAAACCACCATAATAATTAAAATTACTATGGCGATCTGCTTACTCCGTCCGCGGTTTAGAAACTTCAACATAATTTAACGCACATAATCAGTGTCTGTCGGCGATGTCATACTAGCAGCTACGGCGCTATCTTCAATCGCCTGCAAAGCGGTCAAGCGAGCCGTTTCAACTTCCAAATCACTCTTTTGAATCGATAATTCAGCTATTTGGCTTTCGACTTCTTGAGTAGCATAATCATAGCCAGTCGCTTTTGTAGCCTGTGTTAAGTATATCAAACCAAGTACGGTAATCATAAGAGCAACGAGCACTGTATGAGCAACCGGACCGAGCTTGACTGCCGATACGTAATTGACCGAGTTGTAGTTGCGCCCCATACTGCGGGAACGACGTGTCGAATATGTGGTGGACCGACGATTTTGCATGTAGTATATCTTTTTGTTTTGGTTTTTATTACTTTGCTAGGCCGGTGGGTGTCTGGCCTATTACGGTCAGACACCCCTTTAGGCTCTAGGTTTTATTTGAATCGAACCGTGACCTGAGTCTCGACTGATTCGTTTTGTACTGGTACGTGGATTGGCATATTGCTGATCCCCTTCCCTTGTTTATTTTTTCACAGCGGCTCGGAGCTTAGCGCTCCTAGCACGCGGGTTGTGAACATCTTCGGTGCCGCTTCGAGGCTTCTTTACGACCAAGCTCAGCTCGGCCTCTAGGCCAGAATCGACTTGGTTCTTTAAGAACCGCTTGACTATCCGGTCTTCTAGGCTATGAAAGCTGATAATACC
>CAZNOD010000040.1:0-6231 GCA_964574585.1 uncultured Candidatus Saccharibacteria bacterium
AGTGACATTGCACTTGGTAAGTACGGCGGTTACGCAGCTGTTGGTCTAGGTGGTGTTATGGGCAAAACAAGCTACTTCCCAGCCGACACTTATGGCGCAAACAGTTTGACTGTGCGAAATAGCCAATTCACTAATATTGGCCGAACAGGTGTAGCTTTTAGTGGTAACGAATCTCATGGTTGGTTTATTGATAATACCTACACTGGCAAGGGTGATGTTGACGGACTAGATTACGCAGTTGATATCTGGTATGGGGCTAAAGCTAAAATTATCGGAAATACGGTTAGCGGAAATCTAGGTGTAGCCAGTGATGGATCAGTGTCATCTGCATTTAGTGTTTGGGATGCGGGTTCGTTAGCGACGATTCAGAACAATACTATAACTGGTAACTCAAACGCTGTAGTCGGACTGTACGGTAGTGAGGTTGCCGTAAGTCATAATAATATAGTCGGTAACTCAGAGGGTGTTTCGGAAGGAGCAGGTGGGGCTACTATCACCGCTACCGAAAACTGGTGGGGTCACTGGACAGGCCCAAGCGGTGAAGGCGATGGCAAAGGAGACTCCGTTACTGGTGTAACAACCTATAGCCCTTGGCTATGCCAGCCATACGCTGTTGGTCAGGTGAATCCTCGAACCTCAGATGATGCAAACTGTGACTCAGTAAGTGGCAGCGTATCCTACGTTAACAACGATGATGGCACTGGTGTTCTAGAGTTTATAGATATTAAGGATACTGACGACAACCCAGTAACTAACTTGACTGCTAGTGACTTCACTGTCCACAGCTCAAGTGGCAACAATTTTGCATTTACTCACGAACGATTCACGGTTACTAATAATGGTGGCGGCAGCTACACTGTGCTTTACGCGCCATACTCAGATGTTGATAGTCAGTGGGATATTAGTGTTAAAGGCTTGCTACTCAAGAACGACCTACACGTTGTCGTAACTGACTCCGAGGGTCCGGAAGTAACTGGCTTGCACATTGAGCAGGGAGGCAGTAAAGCTGGTGCTTACACTAACGAGCGTTATATAACAGTTCAGTGGGATGATGCTACTGCTCCAGACTTCGACTATTTTGAGTACCATAACCGTGCTGGTTGGCACAAGATGGGGGCTACATCCGAGTTTAGCGGCAACATGGCCGATGCCGACGGTTTGTTCACGTATAAAGTGCGTGCGTACGACAAGAGCGGCAATGTTGGCCCAATAAGTTCTGTAAGCATCACTCTAGACCGAGACACCCCAGATGCAGAGATTACTGACGCATATCTCACCTCTACTAGTACACTAGAGTTTAAGGGTATTGTAGATGACGACAACTTCCGCCACTACTATTGCTGGTTAACTCGCACTACAGGGGGTGAAGTTGGTCAACGGGGCGAAAATTGTGTTACTACATGGGCTAGCGATCTACAGCGAAACAGCAATCCTGCCACTAGTTTGACAACAGGCACTGACGGCGAGGAAGTGCTTGGTCAACTAAACCTGATCGGCCTTGAAGACGGCGACTACGTGATTCGCCTAGGCGCAGTGGACCGTGCGTTTAACCTAACTATAGCTAAGTATTCGTTTACTATCGATCGATCAGTATTGGTTGCACCGGAAGTAGATAATGAGGGTGACGATGTTACTAGCCGAGATACCCCTCAGTCTAACTCTGATAGGAGGTCAGCACGTAGCGGAAACGCTCTAGTTACTCGACCTAGTAGCAACACTCCATTCTTCGCTCAAACCTTCACTGGCAACCTAAACTCAGGTAACGTCACTGAGGTGGAAGAAGAAGGCGAAGTCCTAGCTGAGGAAGACAACGCTCAGGAAAGCAACACCACAAACGGTGAAGTTCTAGCGGATGAAGATGCGGCTGAAGATGGCTGCGCCAAGTTCCTCGGACTATGCTGGTACTGGTGGGTTCCAATTGTCGTAGTTGTAGCCGTAGTTGGCTGGGTCTTGCGCGGCATGCTCCGCGAAGACGACGAGCTACCAGCTCGACGACAATAAGCGGCATCTCTAAATAAGAATAAATCCCTCGCTTGGAAGCGAGGGATTTATCAATATCTAGGACTAGCCTAGTATTGACAATATACAGATAATACCGTACAATCCTATAAGTTCACGCGACGCGTGAGTGCACGATTGTCGACACTTGGAGGAGTTGTCATGGAAGACAGCCAGTCTAGCGAGAGCCCGTCTGACAGGCGGGAAGTTCAGGCCGATGCCTGGCCTGAATATCACATCAGCAACCCTGTCCCTCACGACCAGATCATCTGGGACGAGGTGCATCAGTTCAGCTAGTCCTGCGGGGCGCATCGTGCTTTTGCCGCACGGAGAGAAGGTCTATCGAAACGACATTCGATACGAGCCCCTCCGGGCGGCCTTTTCTTTACCAAAGAAACAAACAATCATAGAACCAGTCGAAAGCGACCTATCCGGCCCCAAAGGGCCGGTGCTGCCGATAGGCACAGCTACTAGTAGCTGTATGGGTCTGGGGTATCTGGACTGACCCGAGAGATGAGTGAGCTATGACCCTGGTGCGCTGAGGACTGTTTGAGACCAAGTGATCTTGGTCGAGTTCCGCAAGCGTCCAAGGGCATAGTGAGTGAGTCTCCCGGTGGAGGGAAGCCACCCCAGGACTTTTCCTTCTTTTGGTCACAAAAGGAGACTGTTGCTTCTTGCAGTCACAAGAAGGACTCGCTTCCGCCGGCTGGCGGATACAAGGGGAGCAATAACCTTTGCCCCAAAGGGTCTTATAGAGTAGACTATAGATACCGATTATGGCAAGAAAACCTAGGCATCGCATATCAAAAAAACGCTTGTCACTGCGACAGCATTTGCTAAACACGTTTTTCCCACGAGCTAACAATGGCTACCATCCACACTTTATTGGTCGCTATGGACTTGTGGCTATGGTACTGGCTTTTAGTGGTGCGATTGGAATCAGCTATCAGGTAAATGAAGGTGTACTAGGTAGCCAAGCCGGCATCACAGTCCCAGCGCTTTTGACGGAGGTTAATGACGAGCGAGTGGCTCAAAATAAAACCGAGCTAACTATCAGCCAGCAGCTATCGGCGGCGGCTGAGGCGAAGGCAGAGGATATGTTCACCAACCAGTATTGGGCTCACACCTCACCGACCGGTGTTACACCATGGAAGTGGTTAAACGATCAGGACTACGTCTATGCTTACGCAGGTGAAAACTTGGCACGTAACTTTTCTAGCGCTGAGTCGACAGTCGCCGCTTGGATGGCCTCACCGACACACCGCGACAACATATTGCACGATTACTATACTGAGGCTGGTTTCGCTGTACTCGACGGCATGCTTGATGGTAAGTCAGCCACGATTACAGTAGCATTGTTTGCCACGCCAGCTTCTGCACTGACCGAAGTCGCTGGCGCCACGACCGAAACCGGCGTAGTCGGTATGACATTCAATCCATTGACACATATCGGCATCGCTTTGCAGTCGATGAACCCAGCCTTGCTCGGCGCGATGGGGTTATTGATGGTCGGTATGACAGTGGCTGGTATGACGTTTACTTCGACACATTTGCGGGCACTGCGTCCGCGGTCTATCCAGGTCACCACCGAAGGCGAAAACCCAGCTTGGCATCAGCACCACACAGTCATAAAGATGATCGCCATGATGACGCTATTGATGGCTTGCTTGTTGATGTTTGGCGGGGGAAGCTTGTAATACATGAGCGATGATGAGTTCAAGGCATTGATCGAGCGAGCGATGGGGGAGCTGTCGCGTGAGCATATTGAATCACTTGACCACGTGGCTATTCTGATAGCCGATGAACCGTCGCCCGAGCAACGTCACAAACTGAAGCTCCGCGGTAGTGATTTGCTGTTTGGCCTCTATGAGGGTGTACCGCGAACACTGCGTAGTGGTTACGAATCAGGTATATTACCCGACACTATCACGATATTCAAAAACCCGATCATGGCGGTAGCGCGCAATGAGCGTGAACTCTACGAGCAGGTCAAGCGAACGGTTTGGCACGAGATCGCCCACTATTACGGCATCAGTCACGATGAAATGGACGCTTTGCAGCGTCGTCGTGATTGACGAACTTGTACAAAGTGGTAAAATCATGCCATGAAACACGATATCCTACCACAACAAACAGTCGACTATCTGCCTAACGTACTGGCTGAGCTACGCGAGATCGGCGTGGAGATACTTGATAGTTATGAGGCGTTGCCTGTCGAGTATGTACGGCCAGGCAACGACGACTATATTGGTCCGGATGGGTCGATAGATATTAGGTATATTACCGATGAGGGTAAGCAGCTCTTCGATGCTAAGTTTGGCGGCGACTGGGTGCTTGTGCTACTAGATAGTGACTATGAACCGTTTTTGGCTGAGGCTGCTCACAAGCCGGTCGACCCAACAGAGCCTGTAGAAGTCGAGCATGTCGTATTTAAGCCAACCTACAACGACTCATCAGAATAATTCCAAATTACACCAGCTAGTGCTACAGTAGAATTAGTATTTAAGTGGGGGAGTTGCCTATGAAGAAGTACAAATTAGTCACACTTGGCTTAGTACTGAGCATTGGTGCGGTGCTTGGCATCGCTACTGTCAGTCAGGCTAAGTGGTCAAACAGTATTCAGTCTCAAGATAAGGTGGAGGTGGCGGTAGACCAGACGCACCAGGGATCGCTATACGCGACTGGTGACCAAGTCACCATAGAGGGTACAATCGAGGGTGATTTATACTGTGCAGCGCGTGAGCTAGTGATTGGCGGTGAAGCTGAAGTGACTGGTGACGTACTGTGTGCTGTTCAGACAGCAACTATCGACGGTAAGGTAGGTCAGGATCTTCGTTTGGCTGGTCAGTATATCAGCGTCGACAACACAGTCGGTGGTAGCTTGACCTTCTTTGGCCAAGACCTCAAGCTACGCGCGAATAGCAGCGTAGCTGGTGATGTTAACGGTGCTGGTCAGATTATGAATATTGGCGGGCCAGTTGGTGGCGATATTGTACTTGGCGGCGAGCGTTTGTCGCTACAAAGTACAGTTGCCGGGAACGTTGATGCAGGTGTCAACCGTATTGAAATGACCGGTGGCGCTGAAGTGAAGGGTGATTTGAACTATTCGGCCAGTCAAGCTATTGCTGTCGATGAATCAAAAGTAGCTGGTGAGATCAGCTCAAACCAAGCACAGCACCAGCAGTCGCAGGCTATCGACTTTGGCTGGTTGCTATATATGCTGCTGTCGATGTTAGCCTGCGCACTTCTGGTTGCACTGCTGGCACCACGATTTGTCGAGCGTAGCCAGACGATAGCAACGCGTCACTTTGCGACCGTATCCCTGATTGGTTTTGCGGTTGTATTTGGTACGCCAATAGTCGCTGTCATGGCAATGGTAACAGTTGTGTTGCTGCCTGTTGGTATCTTCCTGACGTTGCTATGGGCAAGTGCGCTGTTACTCAGCCATGGTCTGTTTGCTTACTGGCTGGGAACGATAGTATTGGCTCGTCAAGAGAACGTTCTACTACGGATGACAGCTGGTGTAGGGGCGCTGTTTGTGCTTTATCTGATACCTCTCGTCAACTTCCTAGTTGCCGTCGTAGCGACGGTGGTTGGTAGCGGTATGCTAGCCGCGACAGCCCTCGATGGCTATCAGCGACCTGCTTACAATCTTGGCACGGCCAAAAAAGGCGGTACAGTCGTCAAAAAAGCCAGCAAGACTACCAAAAAGACCAAACAATAGTCATCACGATACATCTGATTGACAATATGTAAAGCTTATGCTAATCTATAGATATGGTAAAACTTGAAATACAAACACGAGAAGCCCTAAGTAAAAGATCATCCGATGTGACGAGCCGGGATTTGGCAAGAATATCAGTGCCAGGACGTAACCTTAATCTTCGCTCTGGAGATAGGGTAGCAGCTCGGCTAGTCATCCCAAGTCGTTAAACTTATAAGTAAAACCGAGAAACCAAAAAAGTGAAGCACGAACAAAAAAAATCGACAACCCACCTTGAGTCTCTTGCCATGGACTTGGGTCTGGATGTTTACCCTGAATTACCCGATGACCCAGGTTGGGCTGATTTGGATGTACTAAATCTCGCTAGCCTTAGCACGAGTAGCTCTACAGGCAGAGAGAAGTGGCCTGAGTATAGCCGTCGCACCAATGGAATCTGGGGGGTTAGACTGCCAGAGCCTGATGAACCCTTGGATGAAGGCGAAGTTATTGTAGTCGGCAAGGAAACTAGC
>CAZNOD010000041.1:0-6134 GCA_964574585.1 uncultured Candidatus Saccharibacteria bacterium
ATCGATGAAATGATGGGTAAGACAGCCCAGGTCTACGAGGACGAACTTGATGAGGAGATTCGAGCAATATCAACCGCGATTGAACCGGTACTAATGGTGTTTATGGCGCTGTTTGCCGGTGGTATGGTAGGGGCAATCCTTTTCCCAATCTACAGCCTAGTTGGCGGCATTCAGTAAACATATAGACAAATATCGGGCTTTTATGTATGATAAGCGTAAGCGGAAACGCCAAACCAATAAAAATTGTTCATAGAAAGGTGGAAATATTTTCATGAACACAGCAGCAAAACAACAAAAGGGCTTCACTATCATCGAGGTAGTCTTGGTGTTAGCGATTGCAGCCCTAATATTTTTAATGGTATTTATTGCCTTGCCAGCATTGCAGGCCAACCAGCGTGACACGGCGCGTAAAAACGATGCCTCAACTGTAGCCGCAGCGGTACAGAGCTTCGTTAGCAACGAGCGTCGAGCTATGACGGCTAGCAATGATGACGTAAGCAAGTTAGTCGGTTATTTTGACGACGGACTTGACCAGTATGATGTCGTAGAAAACAACGACAACGGTACTATTGGCGTCTACACAGGCACCCCAAGTGGTTCACTGACAGGGTCGATGGCTCCTGGTCAAGACAACATCCACATATTCCTAGGCAATAAATGTAATGGCACAGAGCTAGCTGACGGTGTTGCGCGCTCAGCAGCCGTATTTATCCAGCTAGAGGGTAGCGGCAACTCACTATACTGTGTTGACGTATAGTAAATAGTTCAAATTTTTCAAAATAGCACCCAGTAGAGCGGGTGCTATTTTGCTGACATGCTATAGTAAAGGTGATGCTAGAAACAGTCGAAATGCTATTGTCAGTTGGCGCACTGGGCGTGTTTGGTCTGATTGCTGGTAGCTTTGCTGGCGCCCAAACTTGGCGGATTCGAGCTTATCAACTGCGTGACGAAGATCGGCGGCTGACTGAGCTGCGCGGACAACGCTCACTACCAGAGGAAATTAAGCAAGAGAAGGCCGAATTAATGGCTAACCGACAGGCACGAAAAATTGAGCGTCGGCGTCTCGACGGCCTGCTGGGCGGTGTCAGGCAAGACTATTCGCGCTGCTTGGCTTGTCAGCATCGACTAGCCTGGTACGACTTACTGCCAGTGGTTAGTTGGCTGAGTACTGGTGGCAAATGTCGCTATTGTCGAGCGCCAATTGGCTATTTTGAACCACTGATGGAAATTGGTCTGGCCGGCTTTTTTGTCCTGTCATATATATTATGGCCAGTTGAGCTGGTTTCGGTGATTGAGATCAGTCAGTTTGTTATTTGGCTATTATCTGGAGTAGCGTTAGCTATTTTATTTGCTTACGATGCTAAGTGGTTTTTGCTACCTGATGTAGCGATGCTGCCGTTTATTGGCTTGGCGGCGATTTTCGCTGGCTTGGAGCTATTTCAAGCCGGCTGGACACTTGAGGCCTTGCTTTCGCTACTAGGTGCATTAGCGGTGCTTAGCGGCCTATACTGGCTTCTGCATACGGTGTCACGGGGTACTTGGGTAGGCTATGGCGACGTCACTTTAGGGGCTGGTTTAGCTTTGTTGCTCGGTCGATTTGAGTTGGCAATAGTGGCGCTATTTCTAGCCAATCTAGTCGGCAGCTTGCTGGTCTTGCCGCAGCTGATTAGACGGCAACTCAAACCTAAGTCGCCAATACCGTTTGGGCCGCTAATGATAGTCGGTACTATACTGGCTATCTTTTGGGGCAAGACTATAGTAGATTGGTATATCAATTTGCTATAGCGCTTATGGTATAATTAGCGATAATGAAAGACCAGCATCGTCCAACCGGTTTTACAGTAATCGAAGTTATGCTCTTTCTGGCGATTACTGGGCTGATGATCGCTGGCTTAATGGTTGGCGTTGGTGGGACAATTAATCGCGAGCGCTACAACGATGCCGTGACGTCACTGTATGACTTTATGCAGGGCCAGTATAACTTAATAGATAACGTTAACACCAATCGACCAGATAGTTTCAGGTGTGACTCAGGTGGAATCACTGACGCAGTTAGCCCAGCCGACTACCAGCCACGTGGCACTAGTGATTGTACAATTGTTGGTCGCCTGGTGACCACCAGTGATGGCCAACAATTAGTCGCCAGACCAATCTATGCCACGGCTAACCTCAGTGAGCTGTACAAGCAAGACTTAGCTGAGGCTGACCTGTTAGATGCTATGGCTCTAGATATTGCGCCAGACACCATGACCGATGACAATCAGCGGTATAGATTAGCC
The DNA here is from genome assembly GCA_964574585.1 of uncultured Candidatus Saccharibacteria bacterium. Classification (GTDB taxonomy): domain Bacteria; phylum Patescibacteriota; class Saccharimonadia; order Saccharimonadales; family Saccharimonadaceae; genus SZUA-359. The sequence goes on from CAZNOD010000041.1 coordinate 2,280, forward strand.
TGGGATACCAGTCTGTACATAAACGCCGATACCAATCAAGATCAATTTTCACTCGTTATGGTGCGGCTACCCACCAATAGTTTGGTGCGAACATTTGTGTCTAATAGTGCGGTGGCTAGTATTGATGATGTAATCGATAACCCCGCTAGCTCGGGTATGATATCGTTTTGTGTTGCGCCTGATGGCTTGGTTTCAACGCCAGCTCTCGGAGTTAACTTGTTGCCAGCTTCGCCAAACGCCAACGGTGTTCAGCGTACGGTGGGCAGTAGTGGGGACTGTTGATGTTGCGATTACGCTATAACCAAGGTGATACGATTGTCGAGGTATTGCTAGCTTTTGGTATTTTTGCTTTGCTGGCGGTTGGTGCGACGGTAGTCATGAATAAAGGTCTGGCGGTCGGACAACAGAGTTTAGAGCGTACACTAGTGCGCCAGCAAGTTGACTCACAGGCTGAATTGTTGCGCTACGCCCGCGACGCTGGGGGTAGCGTCTGGTCAACAGTCACAGCCGACGATAAGTTGGTGGTCAATCCTAGCTTAGACTCGTATCAAGAGTGCCCGACAGCTGCGCCAGCAGATGCATTTGTAATGCAGGTTATTAACTCTGGTGCTGGTAAGGAAGTCGGTCGAACTGCCCTTGATAGCAGTAATTTCGAGCCAGCCAGTTACTATAGTCGGATTGATATAACTGATGATGGTGGCGGGATGGCGGCAGAAGGTATGTGGATCCAAGCAGTGCGGGTTGAGGGTCCAGCGACGGCTGGCAGCGCTTATGATATGTATATTAGGGCTTGCTGGAACAGTATGGGTGCCAGTCGACCACTACAAGTATCGACAATTGTGAGGTTGTATGAACGCTAAGAACCGAGGCTTTACATTGGTTGAGTTGAATTTATCAGTCATGTTTGTCGCCTTGCTGATACTAGGTATCGCTATGACGACAATCCAGGTGACTCGCATGTATCAAAAAGGTGTGACCGTAAAGGCGGTCAATCAAGTCGGACGCGATGTTGTCGAACAAATGCGCCGTGATTTCGCTGCTGCTTCTCCGCGCGCGGTGGTGTTCGCTCTCGATAACCCAAGCAGTGGCCGTATATGTCTTGGCGGGGTGTCGTATCTATATAACAGCGCCGCTAATCTGACTAGTGGCTCAGCCGACGGTATCTATAATGAAGACGTGACACCGAGCCATAAGCTGACGCTAGTTCGGGTGGAAGATAGGTCGGGTGTATACTGTCAGACTGATGCGTCGGGTGAGTTTGAAGTCAAAAACCTGCAAAGTGGCGCAACTTATACCGAGCTACTCGAGGCCGATGCTGTGCCTTTGGCGGTACACCGTCTGTCAGCTGAAGCGTATATGGACAGCAATACCGGTAGTGGGTTACATCAGGCGCTGTACAGTATAGGTATTACATTGGGCACCAACGAAGCTGGTACTGTCGACGATGCTGACGTTACTTGCGAGCCGCCCACCAAAAGCCAAGCCAATTTTGATAATTGTTTTGTAAGTGAATTCAAAACCGTAGTACGGGCAGGGGAGGTCAGTCAATGAGCGCAGTATCAAGCAGTCGTTATCGTCGACAGAGAGGCGTAACATCGATATTTGTTGTTGTATTTGCTGCGTTGCTACTGTCGGTGATTACAATTAGCTTCGCGTATCTTATGAATCGGGAGGCCCAGCGCTCGAGTGATGATGAGCTATCACAAAGCGCTTATGACTCAGCTATAGCCGGCGTCGAAGATGCTAAACGGGTAATCATGCTAGCCAACTCCGGTACTCCGGGATCTGCAGCCGCCAAAAAAGCGATTGACGACGGTAATTGTAACACCGTTGCTGCAGCCGGCGTGGCCGGTGATCCTGATGATCCTGAAGTGATGGTCCAGTCTACCCTCGGAGAAGGTGGAACAGGGGAGAGCTTAAACCAAGCTTATACCTGTGTGATTATCACCATGAACTCAGATGATTTTGTATCAAATATAGACAGCCAGATGGGGTCAGCTTTCGTACCTTTGACGGCCGAAGAAGAGTTTAACAAGGTACGAATCGAATGGCACCCAACGCAAACAAGCCCAACTATACAGGATGCTTGTGCTGTTGCTGACCCGGTAAGTATGCCGCTATGTCCGACTGATAATTGGTTGGCTGGTGGTGATAATACCGCTGTTCCAGCTTTGATGCGAGCGCAGTTAATTACACCAGGTGACGAGGTGACCTATGACGAGCTAGATAGTAGTGAGGGTGGTACTACAGTGTTCCTATATCCGAAGCCGCTCAACGATGACATTGCTAGCTTTGGTACGGCTATCGATATGGATCAGTTTGATCGCTTTGTTAACTCGACAGGTAGTGGTATAGATAATCGCCCACAGCTAGTTGAGTGTAACCATCAGCTCAGCGAAGATTTCTCACCAACTTACCGTTGCCGTGCTACTCTTGAGTTGTCGGACGCAATCGAGCCTAACTCTACTTTGTCACTTTTGCGACTAACGGCAATTTACAATGCGACAAGCTTTTCGGTTACGCTGTATAACGACGACGACTTAGTCCGGTTCGCAGGCGTACAGCCAGTAGTTGACTCGACTGGACGAGCTAATGATTTGTTCCGTCGGGTTGAAGCCCGACTGAGCCTGGTGTCTCAGACTACTTACCCAGAATTTGCTGTCGATGTCGAGGGTGGTATTTGTAAGGACTTTTATGTCACTCATGACTACAGTGCTCAGGCGCCTGGAGCCACTTGTTCTCCTTAGCTAGTCTAGCCCTGGAGGTGAGTGGAATTTTTCGTAGACTTCACGCAAATGCTGATCGGTGACGTGGGTGTAGACCTGAGTAGTGCTAATGTCACTATGGCCAAGCATAGTCTGGACGCTGCGAATATCGGCACCATTCATCAGTAGGTTTGTGGCGTAGCTGTGACGCATGGTGTGTGGGGTGACGTGCTTGGTGATACCGGCTAGCCGCGCATACTTGCTGATCATGCGCTGAATACTGCGTGTCGACAGCCGACGGTAGTTGCCGCTAGTATCGGTTTGGCTGTTGCGACTGTAGTTTAGCAGTAGAGCCGGCAAGGAATCGGTTCGACTAGCTAAGTACTCCTCAATCTTGTCGGCGGCTCGCTGGCTAATGAAGATGGCTCGATCTTTTTGGCCTTTGCCGCGAACCATAAACTCGCGCCGCTTGGTGTTTATGTGGTCGCGATTTAGGCTAGCCAGCTCAGATACGCGTAGACCGCTGGAAAACAGTAGTTCAATGATGGCTGCGTCCCTGAGGTGCACCGGGCTGCCGTCTGCCGGCACAGCTTCGATTAGGCGACCAATCTCATCGACACTTAGAAAAGTGACTTGTTTGCGAGCGACTTTTGGTAATTCGATTTTTTCCGGGCTCAGGCTAGTGATATCACGCTTGGCGAGATAAGCTAGGAAACCACGTAGAGCTATCAAGTGGTAGTTTTGGGTAATCGTCGAGAGGCTTTCGCCGTTGTCGTTGACGTGACGGTTGAGCCATAGGCGGTAGCGGCGGACTAGCTCAGCTGTGATTTCGACTACCTCGATATCGCCAGCGAAGTCAATTAGACGCTCGAGATAGTGGCTGTAGTTTTCGGCAGTCTTGCTCGATCGTCCGCGTTCGACCTCGAGATATTCGACGTAATCCATGATAAGCTCTGAAAGGTAGGTCATGTAGTCAGTATACCACTAGTGGTTAGCTGCTTAGTCCCTCATGACATTATTGCGGTGGCGATGATATAATAAGCAGAAGTAAGCAATATAATAGGAGAATTGATGAAACATTCAAGCAAGATGGAAAAAACATTAGTGCTATTCAAGCCTGATGCCGTGCAGCGCGGTATCGTCGGTGATA
>CAZNOD010000042.1:0-6114 GCA_964574585.1 uncultured Candidatus Saccharibacteria bacterium
AGTACGGACTTTTCCATTTAACGATATGTAAGTACATCGTCCCCAGCATCAATAACACCAAACCAACACCAGCCCATTGAGCCAGTATGCCAGTCAGCATAGCTAAGGCAGCAGCGGCCTCAGCAATCACGACAAAATAAGCTGCCGCCACCGGCATGTCATGATCTTTGGCGAACTTTTCAATATTAGCAAACTTCTTTTTGGCGCTAACGGCGAATACAACGACTAGGACTACTCGCACCAACAGCAGCACCAAGTCAGCGACGTATTCTGGTAAAACTATTTCCCACATATTAATAGTATACTCCTATCTCTTGGCACTGGCCTTTACCACCGATTCAACTGGTCCAAGGATTGGCTTTTTGACTAGAATCTTATATAGATTCTCCAGCACATCCCCACCGGCATAACCGAGTATGAAAGCTACCGAGCCGTTGAGTGTCACACCTTGAAAACTAATCCCCGAGTCACGAACAGCCAGTACAATACCGGCTCCAATCACCGCTGACAAACCAACCGTCAGTAGAAAGTATTTCCAGCTGAAAACGACATTTTTATACGATGTATAGTATTTTGAAAAGCCGACCAACCCGCGGGCCACGCCACCAATTCCACCAAATATTAGTAAGATTGCTAGTTCCATATCGATAATCCTTTATGGTTATGCTTAATATGCCTCAATCATACACCTTTACCGTGGTTTGTAAAACTAAACCGTCACCTAGATGCCCAGTTTAATACTCTCGACTGGTGGCGTTATCATTTACCACCAGCGTCGTTAAGACTAGCCTAAACAGCTATCCAATATTACAACGGCAAGGTATCCAGCAACAAAACTAGCAGCGACGAAGTCATTAATAATACTATTATAGAGTAAGTTAGCAGTTTGATGAGCGATGACCGACTAAACCACAACTGCCGAGCTAGCAGTATCATGGCGATATTTACCAGTACGGCGCCGAGTGTCGTCAAGACTAAATGCTGCCGATGATCGTTGTATTTGAGCATTGTACTAACTATTACTGCTAAATTGCCGGTGTTAAACAGGCCATACACCCAAACGGTTAGCCACTGGCTTGATGACTTAACCAACCTAGCTAGAGCCACGCCAAACCAGCCTTGGGCTACACCCACGACTAACACTAAATAAGCACTAGCCCACATCGCTAGGGTGGTTGGCGACTTGGCGCCAAAGGCGGCTAGGCTAGCACCGACGATGACCGCTCCTAGCGCGGTCAAGCCATACAGGCGATTAATCTTTAGGCTATCGATTCTGTTCATAGTCAGCTATCTTGGCTAGCCGACGAGCATGACGCTCATGCCCTGAGTACGGCTCTTCTAAAAACCAATCAATCAACTGTATAACCTCAGCTTCTTCATGCAGACGAGCACCAATCGATATGACATTGGCATCGTTGTGTTCACGCGCCTTACGAGCAGTAAATTCGTTCCAGACTAAGGCCGCCCTGATACCGACTACCTTGTTGGCAGCGATCTGCTCGCCATTGCCACTGCCACCATAAACGATGCCGAGTGCATCGATACCTTGGCGTTGATCCTCGGCTACCGATTCGGCTGCCGGGATGATGAAGTCGGGGTAGTCGTCATCAGGGTCATACTCGTAGGCCCCATGGTCAACTACTTCATAGCCCTTTTCGGTCAAGATTCCAATCAGTCGGGTCTTGAGCTCTAGCCCAGCATGGTCAGTCGCAATATGTAACCTCATATTTCAAGTGTACGCTATTTTCTGTCTTGCGACTAGCTAATCAATCCGTTGATAAACGATGAAGCTATAGTTGAAGATATTACGGCCATCGGCTGAAAAGTCTTCGCGTCGTACTTGGCGCCACTTCATATTATCAATATAGGGGAAATAGGCATCGACATCATCAAACTCCTCATCAACCTGCGTCAGGTAAATGCGATCAGCGTCATGAATCGCCTGCGAAAATATATTGGCGCCGCCAATCACATTGATATCGTCAAAAGTTGCGTCACGATAGGCTTCCTTCAGGCTGTGCGCAAAACTAATACCCTCCTGCTTCATCAGACGGTGCGACACAACTATGTTTTGTCGCCCGACCAAAAAACCATGAAAAGATTCGTAGGCCTTACGTCCCATGATTACGGTACTTCCCGCGGTCAACTCGCGAAAACGCTGCGAGTCAGCCGGCAAACCATCGGTCCATAGCGGTCGGCCACCGGCACCGATGCCACCGTTTTTATCAACTGCTGCTATCAGACTTATCATACCCTTCAGTATAGCACTGGCTATATACCGTTTGCTAAATCGCTGTTTACTTGACATATATCAAGGCCGGCGCCGCAGGTTGTCGCTATATTGGAGCTACTATCAATCAACCAAAAGGAGATATCAATGATTACCACTTACCAACTAGCCCCATTAACCTGCACTAGCTGCATCGCCAAAATCGATAAGGTCGTGTCGGGTATGCCTGGTGTCAAAAGCGTCAGAGTAATGTTCAACGCCAGCAAGGTCAAGGTCGAAACCGACGGTCAGCCAAACCCTGATATCGCTCAGACTATCGAACAGCTTGGCTACCAAGTACTAGCGGTTGAGTAGCAGGCTTTGCCGTGAAACTAACCCTTAAAAATCGTCTATTGCTAGCGACCGGGCTGGGGGTATTATCCCTGGCCAGCTCGCACTTATTCACACTGACCCTACTTGGTGATGGGCTGATGATTATAGCTAGCTTGGTGGCTGCTTGGCCAATTGCTATTAAAGCCCTAGCCGCCCTCAGGCATCGCATCGTTGGTATCGACCTACTAGTGACTATCGCTGTCATTGGTGCCATCATCATCGGCGAATACTGGGAGTCGGCGGCAGTCGCTAGCTTGTTTTTGCTAGGCGAGTATCTAGAGGCTCGAGCACTTGAGAAAACTCGCTCAGCCATCAAGCTACTACTCGATATGTCACCGCAAACTGCCCGCGTCATTCGTCATGGCCAAGAAGTTGAAGTTGCGCCACGCGATGTTAAGTTCGGCGAAACCGTCATCGTTCGGCCGGGTGAAAAAATTGCCGTTGACGGCACCGTTCTAGACGGTGAAGCCTACGTCGATCAATCATCTATTACTGGCGAATCAATGCCAGTCAGCCTCAGCACTGGCTCAACCAGCTATTCAGGCACGGTCATCGAGTCTGGCTATCTCGAGATAAAGGCCGAGAAAATTGGCCCCGATACTATGTTTGCTCGCATCCTCCACCTTGTCGAAGAAGCTCAGGATAGCAAAGCTCGCAGCCAAGCCTTTCTCGAGCGTTTCGCCAAGTACTACACCCCTGCCATCATGGTGCTATCAGTCGTTATTTTTATGCTGACTGCTGACATCTATCTCGCCCTTACTCTGCTAGTGATTGCTTGTCCCGGCGCCCTAGTTATCGCTGTTCCGGTATCAATCGTAGCCGGTATCGGCAACGCCGCCCAGCGCGGCGTACTGATAAAAGGTGGCGAAGCTATCGAACAAGCTGCCAAAACCGACCAAGTAGCCTTCGACAAAACTGGCACCTTGACAGTTGGTCGACCAAAAGTCGTCGATAGCTTAGCAGTGGCTGGCAGCCAAGCCGAGCTACTGCAAATAGCGGCTAGTGCCGAGCTATTCTCTGAACACCCATTGGCTCGAGCCATCATCACCGCTGCCGATGCCAGTTCCAGCAAAAACCTAACCAAACCGACCAAGTCCGACATCATCATCGGCCAAGGTGTCGTTGCACGCGTCGATCGCTCAACCGTTCTAGTCGGTAACAGCAAACTACTAGCTGCTCACGACATCGATCTACCTTCGCGACTGACTGATTATCTCACCAAACGTCAATCAGACGGCAACACCGTAGTCCTGATTGCTCGTGATAACAAAGCGATTGGTGCCATATCAATCACCGATACCATTCGTGACGGGGCCCGAAACACCATCGCTGAGCTGAGACGCCGCGGTATCCGCACCGTCATGTTGACTGGCGATAATCAGCTGGCTGCAGCGGCCATTGCCCAGCAGCTTGGTATCGATGACTATCATGCCGATCTATCTCCAGAAGATAAGGTCCGTCTGGTACGCCAACTCAAGGCCGATCACCCTAACATTGTTATGGTTGGCGATGGCGTCAACGATGCACCAGCCTTGGCGACGGCAAGTCTCGGCATCGCTGTCGGCGGCCCCGGCAAAGATGTTGCCATGGAGACAGCTGACATAGTCTTGCTATCAGGTGATATCAGTCGGCTTGACTACGCTCTAGGCTTGTCACGAGCCACTGTCGCCAACATGAAGCAAAATATATATTTTGCGGTTATCACAGTCGTCTTGCTACTGATCGGCGTACTGACCAATATTGTCTTCCTATCATCGGGTATGCTGATCCATGTTATTAGCGTCCTACTAGTGATACTCAACGCTCTGCGGCTGATGAGATACAATAGATAGCAATGAAACAGCCCATAGCTCACTCTCATAACGGACGACGCCTCAGCTGCCTCGGCAAGGTACCAATCTTTGCTCGGCTAGACGAGCAAACTTCTGACACTATTCGTCAGCTCATCCATCCCAGCTACTATCAGAAAGGTGAGATTATCCAGCAATCGGGTGACAGCCAGCCTCGCCTGCTAGTACTAAATCGTGGCCGCGCCAAAGTTGTCCGGACCGCTAGTGATGGTCGGCAGCAAATTATTAGCTGGCTAGAACCCGGTGACTTCAGCGGAGAGGTCACGGTCTTTACCGGCCAACCAACAGATAATGAAATTATTGCTCTCGAAGATAGCTCGTTTTGCACTATCAACGGCGCTGAACTCAAGGCAGTGCTAGCAAATAGCCCTGATTTGTCATTAGCTGTGATTGAACAGCTCAGTCAACGACTATCGAGCTCAGCCGAGCAAATTGAGTCGCTCAGCCTACTACCAGCCAGCCAAAAAATCCTCCAACGCTTGCGTCAGCTAGCAGCTGGTCGACTAGAGTTCGACCTGCCAATGTCCAAGCAAGACTTAGCTGCCGAGCTCGGTATCACTCCCGAAACTCTCAGCCGCCAACTGCGAAAACTATCTGACGAAGGTCATATCGCGCTAACCGGCACTCGCACCATACAGCTACTCAGCTATACTGAGAGTAGTGAACAAACTAATCTATGACGGTACCAGCAAGCACGGTCGCTATCGGATAGTCGACCGAATTTATAATGATCGACCGGCTCGGCTACTGCTAGCTGGCGACAAAGGCAGCCCACAGTCTGGCCTAGCGCTCGACGACTACCCCGAACTGCTGTTTGACTACAACCAGCGTTTATTTGAAGTTGCCCTTAGTCTCAATCCGTCATCCATTTTAGTAATTGGCGGCGGGGCCTTTACTTTACCACGGGCCCTGCTAAAGCAATTACCAGCTAGCCGTATCGATGCTGTTGAGATTGACCGACTCTTGCCACGCTTGGCTCGCAAGTACTTCCAGCTCAAACGCCACCCTCGACTCAACATACACACTATCGATGGCCGCGCCTACATCGATACTTGCCAGGATAATTACGACTTAATCATCGTCGATGCATTCTCGGAGTACGACATTCCCAGCTCGCTATTAACCACCGAAGCAGCCGCTCAATATGCACGGCTACTCACTCCTGGTGGTACCATCGCCATCAATATCATTGCTCGCTATCGTGGCGTTCTACCGACGTTGACGCATCGCCTACTAGCGTCATTTACGCCGCACTTCCAGTCGATTGCCATCTATCCAGCTGACCCCCACGACGAACAAGATGACGAGCAAAATCTAATATTTATCGCTTCGCTTTCGTCTGAGCCAAATCTTGACTACTTGCTTTCAGTCCGCGTCTATCCTCAGCCAATCGACGACCGGTCGCTAATCCTACACGATTAGTCACTCGCCTAAGTCATATGTCGCTAGATAGCTAAACTGCAGAAATAAGCCATCAGTTCCTAAGCTTGTCGATCAAGCTGCCGTCGACTGGCGTAGACTGCCAAGCTTGGCGACTAGTCCAGTCAAGCTAGTCCAGACTAAACCAATATAAACAAACGGCGCTACCAGTATCAGCATCAGTCGCTGGTATAGGCCCAGTTGACCACCATTGGTTAGTTGCCACGTCAGGTAATACGCGGT
>CAZNOD010000043.1:0-6103 GCA_964574585.1 uncultured Candidatus Saccharibacteria bacterium
CCCGCCAAGCATCAGCACTAAAAATAAGACTTCCGAATAGGACTTATTTTATTTAATAACGAAAACGGCCCCCGAAGTGGCTCGACGAAAGACTATATAGTCGTCGGGTGCCGTTTCGGGGGCATGGGAGCCCCAGTCCAGACGAGTCTAGACCCTCAGGCGTCGACGAGCATCGACCTGTAGCTGGTCGTCGATGGCCATCATGATCGGCGCGGGCGTAAGGGCGAACCTGGCAGCCTTGCCGAGACGTCCGGTGACATCGTAGGCTAGGCCGACGCCGCTCTTCTTGATGGCCTGCAGTCCGATGTTGGACAGCAGGTTTGCCGCGACGACTACACCGAGGACCTTGAGTGTGGTCTTCATGACTGCTCCCTTGCTCTGTTCGATACGGGCGTATCGAATCTGGGTACATGTTTACATATAAATACGGTGACGTCAAATTGATAAATTTAATTGCCGCAGCCTAAGCTGCGATGACGTCATTTAGTGGCTGATCATGCTGTTCGAGCGGTAGTGTATCGACATGAGATTCCTTGTAGGCTAAGCCTAGCTTGACGGCAGCCGGTTGCTCGGCTAAGAATCTATCGTACCAGCCCACTCCCATACCAATTCGATTGTTATTTGAGTCATAACCCAGTACCGGCACCACGATTACGTCATAGGCATGCTCTGACGCGGTCGCTTGATTATAGCTCTGGCTGGCTATATCTATTTGTAAGTCGGGATAAAGTTGACTGAGGCAATCGATAATATATTTCGTATCAACCTCACGCCAATCATCACGACTATTATAGATATGTAGGCTTGAAACATTTGTCCAATCGATTTCATCTAGTAGTCGCTGGCAAATAGCGCGACTCTTTGACTGCAGGTCACTATCCGATAGGGATTTGCGACGCTTAATAAGTTCTTGGCGAAGTTGTAGTTTGTCTTTCATATATAGCTATTTTACATAAGCGGAGTGATACTTGCATAGCGACAACCGACAGTCTATAATATGGTTATGGTAAAAAAGACGACAGCTACAACTAAAAAAACCGCCGCTAGCACGGCGAAAAAAACCAAGAAGCCAGTCAATAAGTCGGCTAAGGCAGCCAAGACTACCAGGGCCACCAAAACTACGCGATCAACCAAGTCGACAGCTGCTAAGCGACCAGCCAAAAAAACGACCAAAACAACTAGATCAACAGCCACCAAGGCTGCCCCGCAAAAGGTCGACTATTATCCAAACCGAGTTGCCCTCTTGGTGGCGACTACAGCCGTCCTTGTCCTGCTCTGTTTAGGATTTTTGACAGCTTAGTTCTCAAGTGTAGTATACTGAGCCTATGAAAGTGCAAATTGAGATTGCGACCAAGACCTTTGTTCGTTTTTGGTTGGTGTTAATAGGCTTTGCTGTCGTAGCGTTATCTATTTATTTAGCGAAGACAGCGGTTATTATCTTGCTCAGCGCGGCTTTTTTGGCGCTTGCGCTTAGCGCTCCAGTCAATCGACTACGCGATATCATACCTGGACGTAGTCGCATCGCGGCTACTGCCCTAGCTTTCGTGACCGTAGTCGGTATCATCACGGCAATTATATTCCTGGTGGTTCCACCAGTGATCCAGCAGTCGGTCAAGATTGCCGATACTATTCCACCTCTAGTCAGTTCGCTGGGAGAGCGCTGGAGTGGCGCGGGAGAAATTATTGAACGCTATAATATCCAGCCGGAAATTGATCGGGCGGTCGAGTCGAGTAAAGAAAACGCTCTCAACTGGGCTCGGTCGGTTGGTAGCAACATAATCGGCGGTATTGGCTCGTTTTTCAGTGCCTTGGCAGCAATATTCTTGACGCTAGTGCTAGCTTTTCTAATGTTGGTCGAGGGGCCAAATTGGATGAAGCGTCTTTGGGGGCTATATAGTAATAGTGAAACGCTTGAAACCCACCATAATCTAGCAACCAAGATGCACAAAGTTATCTCTGGCTACGTGACCGGCCAGCTGTCGGTGTCGGGAATCGGCGCGATTGCTTCGGCGACAGTAGTGGTACTACTTAGCCTATTCTTCCCTGACCTACCTGCCAACCTGGCACTACCGACACTAGCAGTTACTTTCCTACTGTCATTGATACCAATGTTCGGAGCTACAATCGCCGGTGTCATAGTCACCTTCCTGCTCGCTATTAATAGCATCCCAGCCGCAATTATATTTGCTGTCTTCTTTATTATCTATCAACAGGTTGAGAATAACGCTATAGCACCAGCTGTTCAATCAAAGTATGTCGAGCTGTCGCCACTAGCCGTATTAGTAGCAGTAACTATCGGTCTGTACTTGTTCGGTATAGCTGGTGGTATCATCTCGATTCCAATTGCCGGCTGCGTCAAGGTGCTCCTCGAAGAATATCTTGACTCGCGCCAAAAACAACGCCAGCGAAGCTCTACTGGATTTGTCAAACTACTTAAGCGTATTCAAGCTTCTCAAGAGTAAGACCAGACTGAACCGTGCGCCGTATCGCGAACAACGATACCATTAGCGGCTAGCTCATCGCGGAGTCGGTCAGAAGCTGGCCAATCTTTGGCCTCACGAGCTCTCTCGCGCTCTAGTATCAGTCGCTTTGCGTCGTCGTCGATATCAGGCGTTGATGCCATTAGCGATAGGCCTAGTAGCTCATCGATAGATTCAATCATAGCGACCAGCGAGGTACGGTGAACCTTGTCGAGGTCTATATTGTCGAGCCTGTCAAAAGTCTGGTCAATGATAGCTAGCGCACCGGGTGTATCGAGATCGTTGCTTAGCGCCTCGATGATGGCTTGGCGGCTAGCTAATAGCGATATATGGCCGTCGCGTGAGCTTTTGTCGTCATCGCTAGCTAATGTGTCGTGAACTTGATGACGTAAGGCAGCGTAGTTGCGCCAGTGGTCGAGTCGGTTTTGGGCAGCTTGCATGATCTCCCAGGTGAAGTTACCCTCGGTGCGATAGTGCTTACTGAGCGTCAGTAGCTTGAAGGCGTCTAGGCTGAAACCACGGTCGGTAATATCACTGAGGATGTAGATATTGCCAAGTGACTTTGACATCTTTTGGCCATCGATCTTGATGTGATTGTTGTGTAGCCATATATTGGCGAAGGTCTGTCCAGTCAGGCTCTCGGTCTGAGCAATTTCGTTAGTGTGGTGGATTGGTATATGGTCGATACCGCCAGTGTGAATATCGATCTGATCACCGAGTGTCTCACGAGCAATCACACTACATTCTAAGTGCCACCCTGGGAAACCTACTCCCCACGGACTATCCCATTCCATGTCACGCTTGCTGTCTGCTGGGCTGAGCTTCCAAACGGCAAAGTCGGTTGGGTTACGCTTGTCGCTCATAGCGACACGAGCGCCCGCTTCTAGGCCGGCCACATCCAATCGCGCCAGCTTGCCGTAGTCGCTCAGTTTGGCAGTGTCAAAGTATAAGCCGTCACTTGTTAGGTAAGTAAAACCTTTGTCTTCGAGGCTTTTAGCAAAAGCAATTTGCTGCTCAATATAGTCGGTGGCTCGAACCAAGTGGGTTGGTCGTTTCAAGCCCAGTAGTTGGTAGCCTTCGTGATCTGCTATCGCGATATACTTATCGGCTACATCCCAGGCCGTCAGACCCTCTTGTCGAGCTCCCTGCTCCATCTTGTCCTCGCCCTGGTCGTCATCGCTAACCAAATGGCCAACATCGGTGATGTTTTGGGTGCGCTCGACTTTAAGGCCCTCAGCCTCTAAGGTGCGGACTAGCACATCCCAGTAGATATAGCCTAGCCAGTTGCCGATATGCGGCTGGCTATAAACGGTTAGCCCGCAAGTGTAGATGGACACCTGATTATCGACTAGCGGCTGCAAAGTTTCGACCGTCCGTGACATAGTATTATATAGCTTCATCAGAAACCTCCTGGATAGCTTTGCTAGTAGCGTTAACCAGTTCGGCAATTGTCGCATCGTAATCTTCGTAGATTCGGAATCCGGAGGCATATTTGTGGCCACCGCCACCAAAATACCCAGCAACGATATCAGCGATTGGTAGCGACGAGCGGATGCGTCCAGTCAGCTTGCCGTCAGGATATGTCTTTAGTACAACCGATACTTCAACGCCCTCAACTAATCGTAATTCATCACCGATTAGCGCTCCAGGATTGTATTGATCGCTGTAGGTCTCTATTTCATCAAAAGGAACGTGGACTAAGGCCAGCTTGCCATCGAGTAAGTACTCGACGCGCTCGATTAACTTGCCTTTATAGGCGAGGATTTCGGGCGATTTTTTCATAAATTCTCGGCGTCGTTCTTCTATGACCGAGTTTGAGGCGCCTAAGTCGACTAGGTCGCCCGCTAAGTGGAAGCTGGCAGAAGTTACGTTTGGAGTGGTCAAGCCCAAGCTGTCGCTCATCAGGGCAATGAGCAGATTTTCAGCGGCTTGCGTGTTAACCGTCCAACCAGCACTGCTGGCGAGGCGGTAAATAACTTCACTGGTTGCCACCGCCTCTTCGGCTAGCATTGTGTGCTCAAAGCTCAAATTAGGCGCTGTAGTGTGGTGATCAATCACTAACACTGGATGTGATTCGAGGTAGTGTCGGACACCCGGTGTTTCGAGAACTTTGCTAAGTAAGATGTCAGCCGCGGTATCGACGATGATGGCTAGGTCAGCCTTGGTATCAAAATCGCTAACTACCCTATCCCAACCGTTGACATAGCGTAAATATTTGGGGATATCGATCGGACAATATAGGACAACTTCTTTACCTAGATCACCGAGTATTTCTTCGAGTGCTAGGCTCGAGCCAAGCGAATCACCATCTGGGTTTTCGGCTTGGATAACTATGATGCGTTCAGCGGCATCGATCAGTGATTTTGCTCGGTCAAACATATCGGTATTTTACCACACCTACAGAGTACGGCGCCCCTCAAGAGCGTGAGTCAGGGTGATTTGGTCGGCGTATTCTAGGTCGACGCCGACTGGTATACCACGAGCCAAGCGTGACAATTGGCACGAAATGCCAGCCTCTTTGATGTAGCGCTGAATATACAGGGCTGTCGACTCGCCTTCTACGCTAGCATTGGTGGCAATGATAACTTCTTTTACCGCGTCGTCTTTTAGCCGCTTGATTAGGTCGGGTATGTGCAGGTCGTCGGGACCAATGCCGTCGATTGGTGAAATAGCACCCCCTAGCACATGGTAGGTACCCTTGTATTGACCAGTGCGCTCGATTGCTACGATATCAAGCGGCTCCTCGACGATAGCTACCAGGCTTTTATCGCGGTCGGAATCGGTATAGAGTGGTGATATATCTTGATCGGGGTCAATCAGGGCAAAAGTTACTGGACAAGTTTTGACGTTATCTTTGAGGTCAGCAATCGCACTAGCTAAGCTAGTGGCTGTTTTGTGATTGGCCCGTAATAGATAGTAGGCGTAGCGCTCGGCAGTTCTGGCGCCAACGCCTGGAAGACGGCCAAACTCGTCGATTGCTTTGGTTAAAGCTTTGGGAAGAATTTGCGCCATAGCAAATTAGAGGCCGAGATTACCGAGTCCGCCCATTAACGGCTTCATCTTTTCGGCGGCAATTTCTTGAGCTTTGGCCATACCGTCACGAATCGCAATTTCAATCCAATGTTCGAGTTGCTCGATGTCATCAAGATCGACGTAAGCTGGGTCAATCTTGACGCTCTTTACTTTTAGTTCACCATTGATTTGAACGACAACTGCTCCGTCGCCAGCCTCTACCTCAACAAGTTGTTTGGCTAGAGCCTTTTGAGCTTTTCGTAGGTCGTTTAACATCTTCATTTGGTCTAATGCCATAGTAGTTTATCCTCCTTCAGAACTGTCTGTATTATAGCTTATGAATCCTTGCCTGTATAGAGGTAGAATCGATCAGCGTTACTGGATCTAGCGTCGGTCGCGATGTAGCTAGGGATTTTTTCAACTGGTATGGTTCGCCAGGCCGTGTGGCTAACAATATATTCTCCCGGAAGATTATCAACCGAAGTCGTGACGGTGAACCGTTTGTCATAGTTGGCTACCGTCTTATAAAAGGCTGCTTGATCTTTGTCGAGGACTAATAGCACTTGATTGTCTTGGTCGGCCTCGGCTTGTTTGATTGAATTGTCGAGAAG
>CAZNOD010000044.1:0-4721 GCA_964574585.1 uncultured Candidatus Saccharibacteria bacterium
AGCATGAGCATAATCAGACCGAGCACTGTTTTAGGCTGCCTGCCTACTAAGCTATGTCGACGCCTTGAACCGATGATCGTCCTCTAATAAATACGGTTATCGAAGCAATCGTACAGCATACCGGTAGTGGTGCGGTCCGGCCATTGATACGGGCCGGCTACTAGTTGTCCGTGACGCTTGACCCGCTGAGTCACGTCGTTATTGGCTTGGATTGTATAAACACTCTCAGTACTACCCCTATCTAGAGGGTTGTCTAGGTATAGCTTATAGACTGCTGTAGCGCCGACACCATGCTGAACTAGCAAAGCATTGTAGCCGTCTCCATTGACATCGGCAACCTCAAACCTAGCCTGCTGACCAGCATGGTCATGATGCGAAACCTCACCATACCGAGCAATCAACTGTTCGCATAGCAATGCTGAGTTAGGTATGGCAACAGTTTTTACGACTTCCGGCGACATAATATAGAGTACTTTACACTATTTTGAGATTTCATCAACTTATAAAAAGTGAAGTGCCCCGCCGTAAATACGACGGGGCGAATCATCACCTCCTCTCTAAGTTGTCTGGACTAGCCACGAACGATGATGGTCAGCTTGCGGCGGTTGGCGTGCGTCCATAGCCACCGCGAATGCTCGATGGTCAGGTTGATGCAGCCGCCACTGCCAGCCCGACCCTTGGCGTTGCGGTAGTTACCATCTCGCGTAAACGAGTCGGAACCATGGACAGCGTGACCTCGATCGGTGAAGTAGAGCGAGTAGTACATCGGCGTATTGTCAAATATCGCCGAGCTATCGTCCTGCTTCTCCCAGATCACACCAAACTTGCCGTTGGGGGTGTGGCCCTTTTTCCATTTGCCACGGAACTGGAAGTGCCCACCGACGCGCGACGGCATCAGCTTGATCAGCTGGCCGTCACGCAGGAAGTAGCTGCGTCGATCCGACTTGTCGGTGACGAAGTACTCGCCGGGGTTGAAGGCCAGCGACGGCAGATGACTCAGGTCGTCTTCAGCCTCGACTAGAGCGCGCCAGGTCTTGGGGCCAAGCACGCCATCCTGCTCGAGGTGGTACAGCCGCTGGAAGTCTTTGAGGCCACGGACGCTGTTGGGACCGAAGTCACCATCAGCACCACTGGGGCCAATCCAGACTCCACGCTCGACCAACAGCTGCTGAGCGCGCCGAGCATGCTGACCACGACTACCCTGACGGATAACGTAGCGAGCACTCGGCTCGTTCTTGACTGAAGGCCGCTTAACATCGGGCATATGACCGATGGTACGCCAGGTTTGAGGCCCAGCGACACCATCAATCGTGATTCGCTGATCACGTTGCAGAGCGCGAACTGCCGCTTTGGTGTGTAGGCCAAAGTGGCTGTCTGCACCGCCAGGCCCGACGCGATAGCCCTTTCGAATCAAGTACCTTTGCAGGCGCTTGACACCTCGGCCGCGATTGCCGTAGCGTAGCGTTGGACCAGTTAGATCACCGAAGCTCGGTGGCGGAGCCGGAATGGCTTTGCCGGCGGCGCTAGGCTGAGAGGTTGCGATAGTCGCAACTACCCCGCCAAGCACTCCGAAGAGCACCGATCGCCGTGACACTGGTATCGACGGTAGTTGGGAGGTGGTAATGTACGCCATCGCAAGCTCCTTTCAGAAAGTAAGCGATGAGGTATGTATTATATCATATTATGTGTATTAAGGCAAGTACGCCCTCTTTGGCGACAAGAGTGTACCCACCATAAATTACTATAAAATTAGCGCTTAGCGCTCTAGCTAGTGCGAGCTTTGCTACTGTCCGACACCGACCTCGATAGTTGCTGATCATCACGCTGTTGTTGCGCTGGGGTTTTGAAGATATCAGGCTCGATATATATCAAACGAGCAATTGGGAAAGCCTGGCGCAGCTCGGCCTCGACCCTATCAATCGTACTAGCGACAGCTTTGGCGCTATCGCGCTCGGGTACTGTAACTTTCATGGCTACAAATAGCTCCATCGGCCCAACATATAGCGTCTTGAGGTCGACAAGTCGATCAATACCATCAATTGATTCAATCAAGTGGCGCATTTTGCTCTCGGTTGATCGATCGACAGCTTCACCAATCAGCAGTGATTTGACCTCGCGAAATAGTATGACGGCCACGACAACTAGCAGTATACCGATCAACAACGTACCAATCGCATCCCAGACGGGATTGCCAGTCAATAGCGCCAAGCTAATACCAGTGGCGGCAAAGACTAGCCCGAGCAAGGCAGCCGAATCTTCAAGCGCTAGGACGACATGATTGACCGATTTGGTTTGGCGCAAAAACTGCAGCCAACCCTGCTGCTTTGGCTTGAAACTACGCGCTTCGCGTAGGACGGTTCGTAGCGCCAAGCCTTCAAAGATTATAGCCACCGCTAGGACGACGTAGGCAACAACTGGTGACTGCAGCATCTCAGGATGTTGCATTTTGTGTATAGCTTCATAAATAGCGAATACACCACCGAGCGAGAATAGGACAATCGACACCATGAAAGCGTACAAGAAGTGAGCCCGGCCATAGCCAAACGGATGAGCTGAGGTTGGCTTGCGCCGTGACTGGCGGCCACCAATCAGTAACAGGATTTGATTGCTACTGTCGGCTAGCGAGTGAACTGCCTCGGCTAGCATCGAGCTGGCGCCGGTGATAAAAAAAGCCACAAACTTGGCGGCTGCTATTCCAAGATTGGCTGCCATTGAAGCAAATATTGCCCCTTTACCCTCCTGAGCCGACATACTTAGCGCCTACCGATCTGCTTGTTCATACATTCAGTATACCTTGTCGAAGATAGAAGCCAGAAAATAGTCTGTCGTCAGAGACACCCACGACTGGCTAATACGGCTATCGATTACTGATTGGCTTCTTGACCGCGATTGATTATGCTAAAGCTTATCAACTGAGTCGTGGAGACTTGACCAATATAAATCGAACAAACACATAGTTGAGACAAAATGAACCACACAAACAACTTGGTGATACGTCGAGCCAAACTGACAAATAAACTTATGCTCGCCATACTATTAACACTACTGCTGGCGCTGGCTCCAGTCGTGTGAACCTTGCAAACAACGACACCCAGCTCAGTAACTGTAAAATCAGCTACTCGGTGCTGCCAATTGCATCTGGGCCACTGTGTGGCGATGACGAAACTCTAACCCCGCCGGTCGTTACCTTTGGCGGAATACCAGCCACGACTGTCGAGCTCATCCCAGATGGCTCGGGAGGAACCACCCTCCAAGCAACTGCCCCACCACACGAGGCCGGAACGGTTGATGTCGTAGTGACATTTGATGGCGAAAGTCCAATTATCCTGCCAGTGGCCTACACTTATACTGCGTCTGAAGAACCAGGTGATGAGCCCACTGAGCCGACTGAGCCGACGCCAGATCTACCATCCGATCCTAGTACGCCGCCGTCTAGTGACGTAGAATCATCTGACGATCTCGCCGAAACTGGTGCGAATAATCTAGTAATCCTGCTAGCAGCCATCAGCGTGGTGGCAAGTGGACTGATTATCTACCGCCGTAATGGCTAAATAAAAGCAGCACGTCGCTACCATAGACCATATTATATGACATTGGTCACAGGCCAGAATTGTTGATGGTGTATTATATAGTCATGGAAGAAGCACAGCTGACAGTACCAGTTATCATTACCATCCTTCACTTGATTAACTTGTTCTGCCTAATTATCTTGATCCGTAGCGGTATCCAGATTCTCTACGACCACCCAAAGCTCTACTGGACCGACCATACTCGTGACGACAACTGGTGGATTCGCTTCGGCAAAAAAATCCAGCCTAAAAACAAGCTGTGGACAGCTCGCGACGAAGCCGAGGTACCACCAAAAGCTAGCCTAGCCCTGCCTGGAGGTGAGCACAACCTAGGGTCAGGACGGCACTGGCACTTCACCGCTGCTCTGATATGGGTCATCACTGGCGCCATCTATATTGGCTATATGCTAGTGAGCGGCGAGTGGGCCCGACTAATTCCAACTAGCTGGGACGTCATACCGCAAGCCATCACCGTGATGGGCAACTACCTGACGCTCAACATCCTCGCTGAAGGTACCGAATACAATGCACTGCAGCAAATCAGCTACGCTTTTGTGGTATTTATACTAGCACCGGTCCAAATCATCACTGGCCTAGCGATGTCACCAGCTCTAACCGGCCGCTACCCGTGGCTGCTGAACCTATTTGGTGGTCAGCGCCAAGTAGCTCGTAGTCTGCACTTTTTGGCGATGGTCGGCTTTTCACTATTTATACTGATCCACGTCACGATGACTATTGGCTTCCATACCTACGACAGCGTCAAGCGCTTCGTGACCGGTAGCACCGACATCGACTTTGCCGCTGCATTGACGGTATTTTTGATGATAATGATCCTACTAGTGGCCTTTAACATCTGGGCGACGATGTTTTCGTTGCGTCACCCGATCAAGCTGCGCAATACGCTAATCAAGCTATACGTACCAGTTATCAAGCTACTATTTGGCGGTATGAAGTCACGCCAGCACAAGTACACCAAAAAAGATATTTCAAAATTTTTCCGAGTCAACGGCTATCCACCAGAGACAAAAGAATTCCATAAGCTGATGAAGGGTGATTTCAAAGATTGGCGACTGAAGGTTCACGGTATGGTCGATAACCCAATCGAGCTATCGCTAGATGACATCAAGGCGATGAAGAAACAGACTCAAATCA
>CAZNOD010000044.1:4821-6061 GCA_964574585.1 uncultured Candidatus Saccharibacteria bacterium
CCAATCGAGCTATCGCTAGATGACATCAAGGCGATGAAGAAACAGACTCAAATCACCAAACACATTTGTATCCAAGGCTGGTCGGGTATTGCCGAGTGGGCTGGTGTACCAATGCGCGACATCGTCAAACTAGTCAAGCCACAAAAACAAGCTAAATACGTCGTCTTTCACTGCTACGATGTTTACGCTGATGGCTATCCGTTTTACGCAAGCTTGCGTACCAGCGACATGCGCGACAAGCAAACTATCCTCGCCTACGAGATGAATGGTGAGCCGCTACCACTCAATCACGGTGCACCAATTCGATTGCGCCAAGAAAACAAGACCGGCTACAAAATGGCCAAGTGGATTAAATCTATTGAATTTGTCGATGACTTTTCACACATTGGTCGTGGCCGCGGTGGCCACCGTGAAGACGCCTACTTATTCGACTGGGAAGCCTCGATTTAGTCGGAAGCGACAAGCTGGCTCGCTAGCTTCCTCAATAATCACCCGTCTACTACCTATCTACTCATAGGTATAGCAAGCTAGCTATTTCTGTCGGCGCTTGGTAGCTGGTCGCGCCAAGCGTGATGGCCACCAGACTATTGGGCCAATATCACGAATCAAGGCCGGCACCAGCAATGAACGAATTATGATGGTGTCTAGCAAGACACCAAAGGCGACAATGAAGGCTAGCTGAACTAGGAATAGTATCGGTATGACCGATAGCGCAGCAAAGGTAGCGGCCAGGACTACTCCAGCCGAGGTTATGACGCCACCAGTCACTACCAAGCCCTTGATAACGCCCCGCTTGGTGCCGACCTGCTTAACCTCTTCGCGGACTCGGGTCATCAGGAATATGTTGTAATCGATGCCGAGCGCCACCAAAAAGACAAAGGCATACAGCACGACTGCCGGGTCTGCTCCTGGAAAGCCCCAGAGGTGATTAAACAGTAGTGATGAAAAGCCGAGTGCGGCGGCAAACGACAGCACTGTCGTGATGAGCAGTAGTATCGGTGCGATTATCGAGCGCAGTAACAGCATCAAAATGATGGTTACTGCTGCCAATATCAGTGGCAGGATAATCTGTCGGTCGTGAATCGAAGCCGTGTTGGTATCGAGAGCGATTGCTGTCACGCCACCGACTAATACCGACTGGTCAATCGTGGCTAACTGCTGACGCAAGCGCTCAATCGTCTCCCGGGCCGCCTCAGAGTCGGGCGAATCATTGAGAGTCGCCTGCAGCTCTACCCGACCA
>CAZNOD010000045.1:0-6038 GCA_964574585.1 uncultured Candidatus Saccharibacteria bacterium
GTCTAGCGGACTAATAATTATGTTTTTATCCGACACGCCAGCTCGCACAAATCGCGCTACGTTATGTCCGACTGTATCGATGTGTATTTTGCCATCGCTACCGACTCGTGTATAGTCACGCCACTCCTCAATATCGGCTGGATCGAAGTAGTCGAGGCGATCGTTGTCTTGGCGTAAGCTTGGGCCCATCCATACTAGCCAATCACGCGGATCACTACCAACATTGTCAGCGACATCGATAACGAAGCTCTCGATCAAGCCAGCCACACTCGAGTGTCGCCCGAGATGTAAAACACCAACCATCTGAGTCCGCGGATCATACACTACTGTTGCCACGCAGTCAGCCACTGGCAAGGTTATAGTCACATCCGGCAGTGTCGTATAAAGCGCGTCACTGACGATATCGCCAGCTTCGGTAGCTGCTTCAATTCGTTTTACTTGATCGTAGCTCTGCCCTTCGCCATAACGCACCAGGATTCGATAACGCTCGAGCCCGAAACCGTGCTTACCCAGGAACTTATCAGCGTTAAGCTGCTGCTCTAGGTTAGACGGCTGACCACCACCAGCTGCCATTGAACCGTCACTAACCGTAGAGAATATTATCTCTATATCATCGTGAAGCTGTTGCCGAGAATTAAACATTTAGCCAACCCCGTCTTTAGCCAGACGTCGCCAGTCATCAATCGATAAATCTTCGGCTCGTTTGCTGGGGTCAATATTGGCGTGTCTTAGCAGCTCTTCGGCAGCTGGCTTCGATATAGACAAGCCGGCTGCTATCGAGCTACGAAGTTTTTTACGCTTGGCTATGAAGCCAGCTTTAGCCAGCCGGAAAAAAGCTGACTGATCACCAGTTGGAACTAGTGGCTCGGGACGAGTCTCTAATACTATGACTTGCGAATCAACTTTTGGTGGTGGCGTGAAATAATCGCGTGGCACTTCGACGCCTAGCCGGGTTTTAGCAAAAACCTGAGCACTCAGTGCTAATAGACTCATATCCCCCGGCTTGGCGGCTATTCGCTGAGCAACCTCTTTTTGGACTAGTAGTACCACCGTCGATGGCCGATTGTCAGCTGTCATTAACTTTTCAACGATCTTGCTAGTGATGTAGTACGGCACGTTGGCAACGACCTTATAGCCAGCGGGCAGCTGGTGGAGGTCGAAGCTCAGGATGTCTTGATTAACCACAGTCAGGTCTTTGCCGGGAAACTGACCAGCTAATTTTCCAGCTAACTCGTCATCAAACTCGACAGCGACGACTCGTTGCGCCCGCGCTAGCAACACACTAGTCAGCGTACCAAGGCCGGGGCCAATTTCAAGTACGGTATCGCTAGGTTGGATATTGGCATCATCGGCAATCGCAGCCAAGATGTCGCGATCTTTGAGCCAGTGTTGTCCTAGAGATTTGTCGGGCATTATCGCGGCGGTTTGTTTGACAAACCAAGCTTAGCGTAACAACCAGGGTGCTGGGTCGATAAGCCAGCTGTAGCATTGGTATTGGCGATTACCATCGCGTCCTGATCAGTTGGCGATGCCTTGTCGGGTCGGACACCAATCAAGTCAGTGCGACCAGACAGTCTAGCAATACTATCCCAAGTCGGTATCATAAACTGGTATGCGCCATAGAATCCATTACCGGTATTGGCTTGGTAGTTGCCGTGCGTCTCGCAAGTTCTCAGGGCCAGTAGCCACTCGTTGAGCGAGCCGCTGTAGTTATTCTTGGTGCCAACCACGACGACTTCCTTAACTGGTTTTTCTAGCACGATACTAGATATCTCTTTACGTGAAACCTCGCGGCCATTTTTCATGACGATTTCGTAAGTTACACTGCGCTTGCCATCTTTGCCAGGCGTCTTAACTTGGCGGTAGCCAACCTTGCGATCGGCATCTTGAATCTCTTGAACTGGACGCTTAACCACTTCCTCTTCAGTAATGGTTTGCTTGCCATTGCGCCAAACCTCAATTTTCATACCAGGCTTTATGGCTGTTTGTGGCTTGACCGATAGTGTATCTTTATCGCTAATACTAATCTGTTTATCCGCCAGCATCTCGCCAACCGTATCTGCCATCGTGTAGCTCGAGATTTTCTTGCCGTACAGTATCAACGTAAACGGTGTGGCTCGTTCGATAATCATCTTCTCTAAGGCACCATCAGCTAGTATGTCGGTCGAATGCTCCATCCGAACTTCATCTTCATCGTGCAGGTTAATACCGGCTTGTTTAGCAATTTGTTTTGGTGTCACGTACGGTGTCATCAGTTTGGTGCGTCGACCTTCATCTTGAACAACAACTGGCCG
Organism: uncultured Candidatus Saccharibacteria bacterium; assembly: GCA_964574585.1. Classification (GTDB taxonomy): domain Bacteria; phylum Patescibacteriota; class Saccharimonadia; order Saccharimonadales; family Saccharimonadaceae; genus SZUA-359. The sequence continues at coordinate 2,295 of CAZNOD010000045.1, forward strand.
CGAGCGGTAGATATTAACCTCATAAGTGGCCGAAACTAGCTCCTCGTCCAAGCTAGGTTCGGTGATATCGTTTTCGGCCAATTGAATATCAGCCTGCTCAAGTGCTTCGCGCAGCGTATCGGCCTCAGTCAGGATACCTTTTTCGGTGCCGCCATCATAAATCGTCAAAACATGACGACCGGTCCGCGAAACTGATGACTTGGCCTCGGCTCGTGAGGATACATAAGCACCAACCGCTAGTATCAGCAGCAACACACCCCCAATAAGTAACAGACGACGGCGCCAGTCCGTCCGTAGGGGTAAGCTAATCTTTAGTTGGTCGAACTCCTAAGTTGACTCATTTCGACCAATTATAACAAAAAGTTTTAGGATAAGCTAGTTTAGGGCGCTGTCACCTGTCGCAAAATCGATATTTTAGTAATCATCTCGGAGCGAGCTGGTTTTTGGCTTAACTGGTCAGCTTATCTAGTCGGGCAAATTCGATGTTTAGTTTTCGTAAGTTACCGTCGTCAAACTGCACCCCGACTGCTAGACCGTCAATATCGACAACTTCACCATCACCAAACTGATGCGAGCGCACTCGATCACCAATATCGTAGTGGTTAATATCAGCGAAATCACGACCTTGCGGCTGGTTCGATGGCTTGTTTTGTGGCATCCACGGTATATTAGCGACCTGATTGCCCAAATCACTGAGAAATCGTGATGGCATATTGTAGTCACGTGCCCCAAATTGCATGCGGCTCGATGCATAAGTCAGATGTAGCTCCTGGCGCGCCCTAGTCATACCAACGTAGCAAAGTCGACGCTCCTCTTCGAGCTCCTCTGGACCGGACTCAAATACCCGAGCGTGGGGAAATACACCCTCCTCCATACCGACCATAAATACTACAGGAAACTCCAAACCCTTGGCGGCGTGTAGTGTCATTAATGTTACTTTCTGGTCAGTCGTCGCCTCATCGACGCTACTGAGCAAAGCTACTTCTGCTAAAAAATCCTCTAAACTAGTGAAGTTTTGAGCATCCGATATCAGGACGCCAATGTTAGCCTCGCGCTCTTCGGCTTGTGGCGTACCATCACGTAGATACTCTTGGTAGCCAGTTTTGTCGAGAAGCTGCTCGATTATTTCCGCAGGATGGATACCTTGCTCGACCTTAAGCTGTAGTTGCCTAATAATGTTACCAAAAGCTGCAAACGAGTTCTTGGCTCGGCTAGTCAAAGTGCTAGTTTGAGCGCTATTGATCGATGCGCTAATAATATCGACTCCCGATTGTCGTTGCCAAATCAAAAACTTCTCTAGACTGGTCGCACCTAGCCCACGTGGTGGTAAATTGACCACTCGAGTAAAGCTCATCACATCGTTGGGCTGATAAATTAATCGCAAATAAGCGATAACGTCCTTGATTTCCTTACGGTCATAAAACCGAACGCCACCAACAATTTGATAAGGTATACGGTGTTGTAAAAAGGCTCGCTCTAGAGCGTAACTTTGTGCATTCATCCGATACAGGATCGCAAAATCATTGTAGTTGCGCGCCCCGATACTTACTTGGGTTTTGATGCGGCTAGCCACCACAAAAGCCTCTTCGGCTTCATCGTACACCCCGTGAACTTCAACCGGAGCGCCGGCTTCATTATCGGTCCAGAGCTTCTTTTTCGATCGTTGTTTATTTTTACTAATCACCGCATCAGCAGCATCTAAAATCGCCTCTGTCGAACGATAGTTCTGCTCAAGCTTGATGACGGTCGCGCCAGGAAAGTCACGCTCAAAGTTAAGAATGTTAGTAAAATCGGCCCCTCTCCAGCTATAGATCGACTGCCAATCGTCACCGACCACACAAATATTACGCTGCTCACCAACTAAGCTTTTGACTATAGCGTATTGTGCAGCGTTGGTATCTTGGTATTCATCAATTAGAATATGCTTGAACTGACTACGCCACTTTTGTCGCACTGCATCAGATTGACGTAGCAAGCGGACAGTTTCAAGCAACAGATCATCGAAATCTAGTGCACCAGCCTGTCGACGCAAATCCTCGTAGAGTTGATAAATTTTGGCGATAGTTTGCTGAAAAGGCATCTGAGCCGTAGCGGCATAATCTTCCGCTGATACTAGGGCATTTTTGGCATTTGATATCGCACCAGAAACGGCCCGCGGCTTGATTTGCTTGTCGGTAATCGACAGCTCTTTCATGGCTTGTTTAACCAAACCGCGTCGGTCGTCTTCGTCATAGATCACGAAGTTGGGCTCGATACCGATTGTCGCGCCGTCTAGTCTCAATAGTTTGACACAGATACTGTGAAACGTTCCCATCCAGGACATAAAGTTGCGTGAATTATCTTGACCCAACAGCAAAGCTAACCGCTCGCGCATTTCACGCGCTGCCTTATTGGTAAAAGTTACCGCCAGTATTTCATTCGGCCAGACACCTTCGTTGCTCACCAAATGAGCAATCCGGTGCGTCAAAGTCTTGGTTTTGCCACTACCGGCTCCAGCCAAAATCAAAATTGGCCCCTGCGTCACTAATACCGCCCGAGCCTGTGCTTCGTTCAGGCCATTAGTCATATCCATATCTGTATTTAGTATATAGCAATTAGCAGCTAGTAGATAGCGACTTTGTATAACTCTATAAACTGCACGACGCAGTTCAATAAACCTGGCTATATAGACCGCTTAGACCGCGCCAAGTCAGACTAGTAACCGTTACTCAGCAAGTAAAAAGCTATACCACCACCAGCACCGAGCAGCAGTAGTACTGATATTGCTACGACAACCGGCCAACCGCGCTTACGTTTAACTGGGTGCTTGATTGGTGCTTGATATTTTTCGGTATCAAATATTGAGCTATCGACTTCGTGACTATCATCAACCGGCTTGGCTGGCGGTGATTGCGGCAAAGAACCAACGTTGGTCATTGTTGCTGGTGCTGTCGCTGTAACATTAGCCGACTTGGTAGTAGTAGCTAGGTCTGGAGACTGACTGTCACCAGCTGATGATGATTTTTCTAGAGAATTTGAGGTATCGGCTTCAACCGCTAAAACATCTTGCTGCAGCTCCTCTGGCAATATAGTCGGGTCATCATTATCGGCAACTTCTGACTGTGCCATGTCTGGGTCACTGACTGGTGGTGCTGTCTCAACCATATTGCTTGGCTGTAAGCCACCAAGTGGCCGTTTGTCTACCTTGGCATCAGCCAAAAATGGTGTGTAACTGGTCGATTCATCTGTTTCAGCTTGACTACTGGCGGTGGAAGCTGGCTGAGCTGGCGCCGTCACTGGCTGCTGTAGAGTCATCTCTGGGGCTGGCCGCTTAACTGGTTCAGCTACCGCCGGAGTACTCTGGGTTGGTCGCTCGACAGCTGGTCGCAGTGTAACAGTTTCACGACGCGGCGCTAGTTTTGGCGCTGGGTCAGCTTGTTTCATGTCCGAAGACGTATGCATGACGTCCATGAATTGACCACGCTTTTTGACCTTGAGGCGTGGCTCTTGACTACCAGTCGCTGCTACTGGATCAGATGTCGCTACTGGTGGTACTGACGCTGGTTTAGGGTTAGCTTCTGGTGGTGTTGGCGCTACTGCTGGTGCTGAGTTTTCGACTTCATTAGCAGGCGTTGGCGAGGTGGAAGTTGAATCGATATCGGGTCCAGCAACTTGAGAGTCAGCTCCAGCTGGCTTATTGACCAACGATTGATTTGCCTGCATTAAAGAACTGACAGCTCTATCTAGTTCATCAAAATCTATATC
>CAZNOD010000046.1:0-6035 GCA_964574585.1 uncultured Candidatus Saccharibacteria bacterium
TAAGTTATATCAATAACTTGCCGCTGCTTACCAAGCAGTTCGAGGACGTGAGCTCGTCGCTCAAGATCGGTGATAGCTTCGGAGCAGATGACTGCTGTCGAAGATTGCACGCCCATCATGACGTTGGTGTGATAAATTGCTACGCCAGTTTGATCAAAGGCCTCAAATAAAACTGCCTGATAACCAAGCTGATTTATATGATCGGTAAAAATTGACTGGTCACAGCGCTCGGACAGGCAGCCGTAGGCGATTTTGTGCAGGTGATCAAAGACGATTACACCGGTGCTTTCTAGATAGCGCTGTTGGGCTTCACTGCCAGATAGGTCGACGATTTTCGTAATGGTAAATTTTGTGGCTAGCTGGTCAAGTACTCGGCTATCACGCTCGGAGCGACGACTCTCAGTTGCCATCGGGTAGAGGTAGACGCTGCCATCGGTCCAGGTACTAATCCAGTTGTTAGGGAAGACAGCATCGGGTCGGTTGTCAGCCGGGTCGCCTGAGTGGACAACTACATTGATACCAGCTTGGCGCAGTGTTTCGACTGCCTGGTCAAACTCGACCATGGCTGATTGGGTAGTTTCTTGCGGACTGGCCTCGGGTCGGACCTGAAAAGCGTTGGTAGCGGCGGTTTGTTCGTCAAAACCGAAACTAGCCGGGCTAACCATTAGAATCGACTGGGCCGACTGACTAACTGACACTGCGTAGACTCCTTTGTTGCTGTTGGTATAAGTTTTGCTTGAAATCAAGCCAATATAAGTAGTCTAGCCCGTATTGGGCTAGACTACAAGTGGAGTGAGGCCGACAGCTATAAGGCTTCGGTCTGTCATTTCGTGCCAATGGCTACTTTATCGCAATGACAATCTTGCCAGTTACTGAGCCAGAGTCGCGGGCTTCAAAGGCCTGAGCGATAGACTGGAGGTCAAATACTTTGCCAATAGCTGGTGTGACGACCTTGTCCTCGACTAGGCGACGTAAGTCCTGTAGACGGGCTGTATTTACCTGAGTCATCTGGTAAGTAGTCTTTATATCACGGTCTGCTTCGGGCTGACCAACCATCGATACGGCTATGCCATCGTTTTTGAGCACCTTGACCATACGCGCTAGCTCATCGCCACCAGCGGTATCAAAGGCAGCGTCATAGCCAGATAGGACCGTAGTGTAGTCCTGACTGGCGTAGTCGAATACTTCATCAGCACCAGCCGCGCGAACAATATCGAGATCAGTTGCGGCGGCGGTGGCAGCAACGTGGGCTCCGAGGTGTTTGGCGATTTGGATGGCGATTCGGCCAATACTGCCAGCGCCACCAATAATCAGAATTTTTTGATCCTTTTTGAGATTGATTTCATCGGTCAAAGCTTGAAGAGCTGAGGCGCCAACTAGCGGCAGGGAGGCTGCTTCTTGGATGGTAATTCCAGCTGGGGCTGGGGCAACTTGATCGGATTTGGTGGCGGCAAATTCGGCTAAAGCACCACTGTTGCCAGCTACCGCACTGGCTTGACCATAGACGGTTTCACCAACAACAAAACCATCGACACCTTCGCCAACCTCGACGATGGTACCAGCGATATCACCACCGAGTGTGACTGGTAGGTCGAGCGGAACACTATCTTTTAGATAGCCTTCGCGGACCATAGTGTCAAAAGGGTTGAGGCTAGCAGCAGCCACCTCAACCAAGACTTGGCCAGGCGCGGCGGTTGGTTTCGTAGTTTCGGCAACGGCGACTTGGTCGGCAGCACCGTATTGTTTGATTTGCGCAGCTTTCATATTGACTCCCCTTTCGGTTATAGCTATAATTATTGTAGTACTTATAATAATAAAGTACTTTAGAAATTAAAGCAAGTATTTTATATCACTATGTCAGTTACAATCAAAAACCCAGTTTGCAAAACCAGCTTGAAAATCCTCGGTGACTATTGGACGATGATGATTATCGATATGTTGACTGATGGTCCGGCTCGCTTTCGTGAGCTGGAGACCCGTATCGAAGGTGTCAATACAGCGACATTGTCGAGTCGACTCAAAAGCATGCAAGCTAGCGGTCTAATAAGTCGTACTGAACAGTCACGGGCCGATGTGACGTATCAGCTAACCGATCTTGGTCAGCAAGCGATTCCAATCCTACACGCTGTCAATAACTTCTCAGATTACGTCAAGCAAAAATCCTAAGAGGAGTATAATAGTAGTGTGAGTGCTAGCAAGAAAACCCACCAACTACTTACTGCCATGATGACACGATTAGCCGACTTCGTCGGTCGACCAGTGGTGTTTGTCAGCGTAGTGCTGTTGCTTGTGGTATGGTTTGTCTGCAAGCAGTATGTCGAATACGATATCTGGCTCGATATTATGGACATTGCGATCTTTGTCATCACCTTTTTGCTACTATTTGTCATTCAGGCTTCGCAAAATGCCGACACCGAAGCTATTCAAGACAAACTCGATGAAATAATTGACGCTTTGCCCAATGCTAGCAAGAGCAAAGAGGGCGAGGAAAAAGACTTCAAAGAAGGTAAGAAAAACAACAAGTAATTATCGGCGGTCACCAGCCATAATAGGAGTGGCGTTTTTTACATTGCGGTCCTAGCAGTCTATAATAGATAGAGCAGTTATGTTCTGCAGGAAGGAGGAATTTATGGCCCAAAATGGCGCTATGAAAGATCCTAGAAAGCAACATAAACAGGGGGATATTCCGGAACAACACCAGAGTGAACCCGGTCTCGATAGCGAGCTGATACCGCAGGCTGATCACGGCGCTGATAGCTATCAAGGAAGCGGACAGCTGAAAGGTCGTAAAGCTTTGATAACTGGAGGTGATAGTGGGATTGGCCGTGCGGTTGCTATTGCCTATGCGCGGGAAGGCGCCGACGTAGCAATTGCTTACTTGCCGAGCGAGCAGTCTGACGCCGACGAAGTGGTTAAAATCATCGAAGAATCTGGCCAGAAAGCTGTCGGACTACCCGGTGACTTAACTGATGAGGACTACGCTCGTGGTCTGCCTACAGCTGCCCATGATTCATTGGGCGGGCTCGATATAATCGTCAATAACGCTGGTAAGCAAATATTCAACGACGACATCACTACCCTGCCGACCAAACAGTTGGTTGACACCTTTACGGTCAATGTGTTCGCTATGTTTTGGATAGTGCAAGAAGCACTGAAGTTTTTGCCAGCTGGAGCAACCATCATCAATACGACATCAATTCAGGCTACCCAGCCCTCACCAGGATTGCTCGACTACGCAGCTACCAAGGGCGCTATTACTAATTTCACCAAAGGCCTTGCCCAGCAGCTGACACCGCGCGGTATTCGTGTCAACGGTGTGGCGCCGGGGCCGATATGGACACCGCTCCAACCAAGCTATGGTCAATCGATGGAAAAGCTAGTCAAATTTGGCAACGATACGCCACTTGGTCGCCCTGGTCAACCGGTTGAGCTAGCAGGAGTTTACGTCTATCTTGCTAGCCAAGCATCGAGCTACGTGTCCGGCGAAGTTATCGCTGTGACCGGTGGCAAACTACTCTAAACGAAAGGAGACCTAGTATGCCTTATGATAGTAACTCTGACTTGCCAGACAATGTAACCAATGTCTTGCCTGATCATGCTCAAGATATCTTCCGTGAAGCTTTCAATAGCGCTTACGACGAATACAAAGACCCCGACGATCGACGGGGTGATGCTGACCGTGATGAAACGGCTCGTCGTGTCGCTTGGTCAGCGGTCAAACACAAATACGAAAAAGGTGCGGACGGCAAGTGGCACCCCAAAGATTAATAGATGGCAGTGGCGATATTTCTTGAGGTATCGATATTTCTTATGCTATGATGAAATGTATTCAATAGATAAGTAGGGGGATTGATATGCTAGACGGTGGACCGTCGCGTATACCACAGCCATTCGATCGACGTTCGGCAAGTCGGACTCAGCCATCACGTAGCTATACTGGAGATGCTCAGCTTCGTGACAACCAGCCAAAATCTGACAATCAGCCGAGCTCTTCAGCACCACGGCCAACAGCTCCAAAATCCAAGAAATCATCGCCCAAGTATACCAAGATATTACTAGTGGCTGTACTAGTACTAGCAGTCGGTCTGGCTACCTGGCTAGCTTGGGGCAAATTATCTGGTGGTGTGGCAGCGACGATTGATCGCGGAAAAAATCAAGCAGTCTTTCTTCAAAATGGTCAGACGTATTTTGGTAGTCTAGAGATAGTCGATGATAACTATCTCAAACTACGAAATGTGTTTTATGTTAGGGCTGACGATGCCACGGCTGAAGACGACGCTGAGGGCGCTGGTGACTCGAGCATGCAACTGATTAAGCGTGGTGAAGAAGTGTTCGGCCCTGAGGACGCCATGATCATCAATCGTGACCAGGTGGTGTATTTTGAAAACATCAAAGATGACAGTCGAGTTTCGCAGTTGATGAAAGACTTCAAAGCCAATAACTAACTCTGTTAGGTACCAATTATGAATCAGTCCGAGACTCAATCAGTGGAAAAGCCGCCGATAGTCCTGCGGCTATCAAGTAGCCGCTACGCAAAACGGATTGTGCTAATCGTCGTAATTAGCTTTGCCATAATAGCTCTTGGCTATTGGTATTGGGACAGTCAGTCATCGGTTGTCGGCCGAGAAATAGCCTCAGAGGCTAGCTTCACGGTTTATGCGCCCAAACATTCCCCGGCCGGCTATCAGATAGAACGTGACCAGGTCAATCTAGGTAACAACATATTATCTTATGAATTTTCCAGTCAATCGGCCGACAATCCTATCACCGTGACTGTTCAGCCTCGACCGTCTGGCTTCGATGTAGCGGAGCTGACCAAGGGCGGATCAATCAACAGCACAGTTACTGACAATGGAGCTCTGTATGATTTGTCGGTCGGCGGGGTTAGCCAATACCTACTCGACACTGGCGACTCACTGGTATACCTGACATCGCCTGGTAGTGTTGATGTCGCTACCATCAATCAACTAGCTAATAGCCTCCAGAAACTAAACTAGAACTACTGCACAATCTGCAGGATACCGAAGCTACCTTCGCGGATAGTTTGTCCACTGCTAAGTCCGGCTTGAGCCCGTAGCTGCAAGTTGCCAGTGGATGTGCCGGTTTCGAGGTAGCCCTCGATGTTGGTGACACGTGAGTGGCTGGGGGTATCGACTCCTTCTATTATGGTGTATACGTCATCGGTGCCACAGTAGGTGCCAATGCCTGGCTGGTCGGTCTCGTTGGAGTCCTTTGTGGTGTTTGTGTTGGCGCACCAGTTGCTGGTAACCACATCTCCGGGTGCAGTGATACCAAAACCGATACCATTGTTGCTAGTATCACTGTCGTTCATGATGACAAACTTGTAGTAGTACTTGGTGTTTGCGGCTAGGCTAAAGCTTAGTCCAGTTACATCACTTGGAGTATCACTAATATTCACAGTGCTATCGACCACCTTTGACACTGGTAGGGGTGTCACACAGTCGACCCAGCTACCCGCTTGGTAGCAACGGAATTTTCCAGCATCAGCGTTGTAATACATGGCACCATTGACACCAGTTGGATCACCGGTATCGGTTTTGGTGTCGAGCACCAGCAAGGTTGCTGCTGTGTCGCTACTGCCAATAGTTACCGAAGTGGCATTATTGGCGGCCAACGCTAAGCTGCCAGCTGACGAGGTATCGACACTAGCGGTCTCGATAGAGCCGGCCTCGAGCGTACCAGCAACCGCTACATCGCCAGTTGAGGCATCGATCGTCATGGCGTCAGAGCCGCTGCTGGTCTGGACCCCAAAGCCACCACTTGAACGCGTTATGAGCTTACCGGATGCATCGCGTTGATTTGCGTATATAGTGCCAGTGCCGAGATCGTTGATAGATGATGCGCCAGCTCCTGAGTAGGTGTTATCGGCTAGGTAGTTGTTGCTGGCGGAGCTTGTGATATGGATTGCATAGCCGGTGCCAGAGGAGTCGGTGATTTTATTAGATACTATCTGGTTGTTGTTTCCCTCATAGACACGTATGCTGCTGTTGTTACCTGCTCCTCCGATGTTAGTG
>CAZNOD010000047.1:0-5915 GCA_964574585.1 uncultured Candidatus Saccharibacteria bacterium
GAACTTCGATCTCGGGTTTTGGAGACCCGCATACTAGCCGTTGTACTATGCCCCTATAACAGTGCCTATTATAACAAAACCGCCCCTCAGTATGAAGAGCGGTTTTAGCTATGCAAAGAGCCGTAGCTCTCGTAGCGCCTACAGTCGGCGACTAGTTATGTAGTAGTAGCCAGCGGCTGTTAGTGTACCGATACCAGCTAAGCCGTTTAAGGCTAGGCCTAGACCAGTTTGTGGTAGCTCTTCAGGAGTTTCTGGCTTCTCCTCACACTTGGTCAAGTCGGTAGTGTAGCGGTCAGGGTTGTCCTCTAACTGATCCTTGGTCACCCAGGTGATAGACTTGTCGTCTAAGTCACAGACCTTTATACTCTCAGGTTTTTCGACTTCGACAGTTGCATCATCACAATCATCGCTGTCGCCTGGAACTTCCTGGGCGTCAACACAGGCTGTGTTGACAATGCGGCCTTCAACATACTTGGTCACCTTGGCCTGGATGACAACAGTCAAGCTGTCGCCTGGTTTGAGCTCAGGAATAGCGTAGCTCCAGTCATCACCGGATAGCGTACCCTTATCAGCCGATAGGAACTGAACACCGGTTGGAGCTGAATCGGTTACTAGCGCGTCTTCAAGCGTAACTTCGCCAGTGTTCTTTACGACCAGCTTATATTCAAAGTTCTGACCAACCTCTAGACTAACGTGCTCAACCCAGCCACTACTAGTCCTTGATTCAGTTTCACTAGGACCGTTGTAGTTACGCTCAGCAACCCATCCCTCCGGTAGACAGCCGCTAGTGAACTCGTAACGAGCGCCAGTTTCTAGATGGACAGCTGGTGTCATGACAGTTGTGCATGGACCCTTGGGTCGAAAGTTACGTGCCTGCTCCAGCGCCTCTTCTTTGGTCATACCATTGTCAGTGTTAACATCGGCGCGAACCTGCTTGGTAATCGAAACACCGGGTACCTTTGGCGCTTCTTTTTCCTTGACAGTTACTGGCTTTTGACAATTGTCTGAGGTTGCTTTTACTTCCTTACCATTAACTGTAAAGTGGGCCGTTACCTTGACATTGTAGGTGCCAGGCTTTTGGTATTTGTGAGCAACTTCAGCGTAACCGTAGCTACCCTCGACTCGCTGGACCTTAACATACTTGGCAGCCGTACCGTCACCGAAGTCAAAGGTAAATCCTTTGTATTTGGCACCATTGGCAGCGTGCGATTTGCCAACAAACTTGTAACTACCTTCGGCCTGCTTGAGGCGAGATAGTGAGGTACATTTATAAACTGGCTTTGGCGCTGGCTTGACTGGCTTAGCCATGACTGGGTTACCACAGGACAGCATGACAGCCGCCACAAATCGACCGTTCGAATCGCTAAAGACATAGACATCCCAGCTTGGTGGTGTTGATACGCTGAGTGGTCGAGTGTAAAACGTAGTACCGTTTACCGTGTGTTTTTTACTGCCTGGTAAATATTCACGACCAGCAGAATGGGCTCCAGTAGCAACTAGCTTACCGTTGACTTTGACGTCACCTTTTTTGTAAACAACGCCTCGTTCAACTTTGTAGTTGTTAATTACGTTACTGTTTAAGCCAAAGTAGCTATAGATATTTTTTGTGCCTTTTGTGTAATCATTGGCGTATTTTTGGCGCAGTTCGCTCATGCTCTTAACGCCACAGCGTATGACAGCGTTGCTGGTGCAGTCACCATTCTTGGTGTCGCCGACGGCGTAACTGATTGCACTGTAGGCGAAAAAGGCCCCCAGCATCAAAAACAGGCCGAACAAAACTGCCCTAAGTTTAGTATTGAAGGTTTTTGCTCGCATTGCTCTTCCTTCCTGCACTCCACATGCATTCTTGGTTTCCTTGATATTATCATAATGGCTGAATTATGTCAATGGATTAATAGTATATTTTACAATACCTTACAATGTTTTTGTGACTTTGCTATACTAGAGTTCAAGTTATGAAATCATTGCAATTATCAAAGCCGCATTTTTTGATCGTCATCGGCGCACCCCGCAGCGGTAAAAGCGAATTCGCTAGTCGGTTCGCTGATACTTTCAATGCACCGTACATATCAGCGGCGGCTTTTCATCACCCCGATGCCAGCAGTGCTCAGACCAGCGAAATTGTCGATTACGTACTTCGAGAGGTGTTCAAGACTCAGCAGACGATTTTGTATGAGGGGCTGGGCGGTAGCCGAGCAGAGCGAACTGCTGCCAGCAAGCTAGCCAAAGAGCACGGTTACGAACCACTAATTATCTGGGTTCAAACCGATCTGAACGTAGCTCGCAGTCGCGCCATTAAGCGATCTCGCTCGAACCGATACCCGATGTCGGTCGAAGAGTTCGAACAAGCAGTTCGTCGTTTCACAGCGCCAAATACTAGCGAGGACTACGTCGTCATTAGTGGCCTGCACACTTACGCCTCCCAAGCTAAAGCCGTTCTACGCCGCTTGTCAGCCGCCAGAGAGCGCTCGGTATCGACAGTAGAGCGACCTTCAGGTCGATCACGATCCGAGCAGCGACCAATTCAAATCCAATAAAACAGCCATGCCAACCATCAATGACAAGCAGCTAGGCCCAATCAAGGTTCGATTAATAAGCCAGGCTAGACAGGTTCGCTTCAAGCTTTCAACTCGTGGTGAGTTAGTTGTGACCGCCCCTCGAGCTACGCCGTTGTTTATCATCAAGCAAGCCATCCGCGTTTCACGGCGCCAGCTCGAAGCCATGGTGAATGCACACCAGCAGTCACAAATTTATAGCGACCAACAGCTAATTGGCAAATCACATAAGCTCGTTATAGTTCGGTCACAAACCGTCGACCAGCCAACGGTGACCGTGAAGAACCGGCACATCATCGTCAATCTGTCCGAAGCAGACGATTACCGGTCGAACGAGATCCAACGTTTGATCCAAGAGTCGGTCCTCAAGGTTATACGCAAGGAGGCCAAAGCCTACCTGGGCCGGCGATTAAGTCACCTAGCTAGTCGACACAACTTTAGCTACAGCGCAGTTCGATACACCCATGCCGGTTCGCGGTGGGGAAGCTGCAGTAGCCAAGGCAATATCAGCTTGAATATTGCTTTGATGAAGCTGCCGCTAGATTTGATTGACTACGTGCTGATTCATGAACTCTGCCACACCAAGCAAATGAATCACTCGACAGCGTTTTGGCAGCTGGTCGCCGATTGTTTACCCAACTACAAGAAGCTCCGCCAGCAATTGAAAGCTCAAACACCGTCACTATAAAAATTATCGCTTATGCTTTATACTAATTTTCAGTATGAAGGTGATCAACCCCGACTTGGCTATCAGCAATCGTACAGATATCGTAGTGCATCGTGTAGCCCTAACCGCCACGGTAGCTGTTGTTGTTTACGGACTACTGACCAGCATGACAGGGTGGGGCATTAGTCAAAACTACTGGGGTCATACCGCTACAATTATCCTCAGCTTAATTTGGTTAACGTATGGAATTTGGCAATTTGGCATAGCCGATCAAAACCAGCAGTCAAGTCGTCTATCGCTCACGAGATTGACCGTCCTGCATCTACTAGCAGCAGCCTACGCTATCGGTGTCGTCGACTTTGTATCGCCGCTGATTTTCCTCTGGAGCTTATTGATAGTCGCCGGCTACCTATATCTTGGCTTGATTGGTAGTATCGCTTCGGTGGCTGGACTATTGACTGTAACTACCGTCAACCTGACTACGGTATCGGCTGAGTTAGATGTCGCGATTAACACAGTGTTAGCCGCGATTGTAACTAGCAGTGTTGGTCTAGTGGCTATATTCATCGTCCGCAGCTCACAAGCCGATCAGCGTGAAATAAAGCGATCAAAAGATCAGGTTTCGTTGCAACAAAATCGTACCACCACACTGATAAACAATTTAGCTGATGCCGTCATCAGCACCGATCGTTTTGGCACAGTCACCCTATACAATGCTGCCACCTTAAACTTGCTCGACACGAACACTAGTATTATCGGTAAAAATATCGACCGTGTGCTGAGCACTAGGACTGTCGATGGTACTCGTTTGTCGTGCTGGGAAATGTTACACCAGTCAACAACAGTGACAACACGTGACGATATAGTGACCCGAGTCAGCGACGAGCAAATCCGGCTCGAAATGACCTTCTCCCCAGTTCGTGGCAACTACTCAAGCTCCGATAACGATGAGGCGCACGGTGGTTACGTAATTATTTTGCGCGATATTACCAAGACGAAAAGCCTCGAGGAAGAGCGTGACGAATTTATCAGTGTCGTTAGTCATGAGCTGCGAACACCTATTACTATCGCCGAGGGGACACTTAGCAACGTCGTCTTGATGATGGACAAAAGCGATACCGTCAAGAGTCGCTTAATCGACACCGTCAAGACTGCTCATGAGCAAGTTATTTTTCTAGCTCGCATGGTCAATGATCTATCGACCCTGTCCAGAGCAGAGCGCGGCATTGCCGATGAGGCCGAGGAGATTGATATCGACGCCATGATTCACGACTTATTCAATGAGCATCATGCCGAAGCTAGCGACAAAAAGCTATCATTTGATTTGAATATCTCGGGTAAAGCTGGCAAGGTGCTAGCCAGCAGGCTGTATCTCAAGGAGCTTTTGCAAAACTTCATCACTAACGCTATCAAATACACTCGCGAGGGTGGTATCACCGTCAAAGTGAGCCTGCGAAAAGGTATCGTAACTATCAGCGTAACCGACACTGGTATCGGTATGTCGAAAGCCGACCAACGGCGAATTTTTGATAAGTTTTATCGTGCCGAGGATTATCGGACACGTGAAACTAACGGTACAGGCCTAGGCCTTTATGTAGCTGAAAAACTAGCCCGCAAACTAGGCACGACAATACAGGTCACTAGTCGACTGAACCACGGTTCAACTTTCAGCATAAATCTACCAAGCTACAATCCGTCCACCAAAAAACCAGCTACGAATGACGCCGACAGTCGGGCAGCAGCTTGACTTAGCTCGTCGAGTGGCGTAAGATGTACTTGACAGTCTGCAGCAAGCAGACTTTTAAATTTGGGAGAAATACACGGTGGCCAAACCAACCAAAAAATCTACTACGTCGACCAAGGTGACTCGCATCAAGGCGACCGATAGTGCCGGCAAGTCAGCTAAAGCTGCGACCAAGCCTATCAAGAGTCAAAAAAGCTTCAAATCCGCTCGGACTACCAAGGCTGACAAAGCCCTAGCTGCTGAAAAAGCGGCTGCTAAAAAAGCTAAACGTGAGCAGTCGCGTAACCCATTTATACGCTTGGCTGAATATACCAAAGGCGCATGGTACGAGCTACGCCAAGTTCGCTGGCCTGATCGCGCTGAAACCTGGAAAATGACCGGTGCGCTGTTGGTTTTTTGTGCTTTTTTCGTCGGCTTGATTTTGCTGCTAGATATACTTTTTAAATACTTGTTTGAACTAATAATCGGATAATTTGGAGGAACAGATTAATATGGCAAAAACTAACCGATACGATGACGCGCGAGCTTGGTACGCTATTCACACTTACAATGGCTACGAAGAGAAGGTTGCCGATAGTATCCGACAAAGGATCGAAACCGTTGACATGGCCGACAAGATATTTGATGTCATGGTGCCGAAAGAGAAACAAATCCAAATCAAAAACGGTAAACGTAAAGTTGTCGATGAAAAGATTTTTCAGGGTTACGTCTTGGTCGAGATGAAGTTAACCGATGAAACCTGGTACATCGTCCGCAACACACCTGGTGTGACTGGTTTTGTTGGCGCCGATACTACACCTACGCCAGTTTCTGAGACTGAAATCTCTAAGATTAAAAAACGCATGGGTGTTGAAAACCCTAAGCACCAAATAAATTTTGCTGTCGGTGAAGTTGTCAATATCACCGCCGGACCATTCCCGGGCTTCGACGGATCTGTATCAGCACTCGA
>CAZNOD010000048.1:0-5695 GCA_964574585.1 uncultured Candidatus Saccharibacteria bacterium
TATTGACGAATTGATACTAGTAGCCGCTCTAAACAATGATTTTCCAATTGATCAATTTGTAATGCCCGCCAGCGAGACCGCCAACAAGTCGGCTAGTCCGCCGGTGCTAGACGAAAGTAACCCTAACTATAGCATGGGTTACAAGAGTGGCTATAATAGGGCAGCCTAATGTCATCGATTTTCAAACGAGCGCTTAGTTTACTGACTGGTGATGACGTCGACGTCAATATCGACTGGCTTAAAATGCCCAAAAATCGCCCACTCAAGCAACTTACTGAGCGTGAGCTTATTAAGCTAGAAAGTGAAATTGGTGCTAGGTTATTTGGCCCAATTCCAGCTGGTCGTCGTCGCGAATTTTTCAATCTCGACCCAACGACTTGGATTTGGCATGAGGAGTGGATGGACGACCATCGACGACTGCAAAGTGTGACAACCCGCTATGAGGTTCAGGAGCGTGGCATATTGAAGGTGCAGGATGGGGCGCGCTACAGCTATTTAGAGGGTGCTGAGCTGGATAATCTACAGACGGCGATTCATATGTACTATGAACGAGTCTGTCGCGAGATCTACAAAGTTGATCCCGACAGCGGCACGCCACTATAGGATGTTACAATATAACTTGTGGGTGTTGAGAAAACCATTTATCTAGATCATGCAGCAGCAACACCGGTCAGCCAGCCGGTGTTATTGGCTATGGAGCCATATTTCGTCGAACAATTTTATAATCCATCGAGCCCATACGCGCCGGCCGTCAAGGTTCGTCGTGACTTTGAAGCTGCCCGGCATCGTTTGGCGGTTGTGATTGGTGGCAAGGCCGATGAAATCATTATTACTGCCGGTGCTACCGAATCAATTAACTTAGCACTGACAGCTGGCCATAATGGTCATGTTGTATCGACAGCTATCGAGCATCTGGCGGTACTAAATCGCGTCAAGCAGCTTGATCACACGATAGTTAATCCCGAGCCAAGTGGGCTAGTCGCACCAGAAGCTGTTAAGTCAGCTATTAGGCCAGACACTAAGGTGGTTAGTATTGGTTTAGCCAACAATGAAATTGGCACTATCCAGCCCATGCGACAAATCGCTGAGGTCATTGCCGCCGAACGCCAGCAGCGTCTGGCTAACGGCTCAAATACACCTATATGGCTACATAGCGACGCCTCGCAGTGCCCGGGTGTGATTGATATTAATGTGGCACGACTTGGCGTCGATATGATGACGCTCAACGCCGCAAAATGTTATGGTCCAAAACAAGTCGGTCTACTATGGCGACGACCTGGGGTCGCGTTGGCGCCGATACTATATGGTGGTGGGCAGGAGATGGGGTTACGTAGTGGTACCGAAAACGTCGCTGGAACAATCGGTTTCGCTGAGGCCCTCGAGCGAGCTGATCGTTCACGCAAGTCCGAAGCTAAACGACTAAGTGAAATCCGTGATCAGTTGCAGTCGAAGCTAGTTACTGTATTTCCCGAAGCAGTTGTATCGGGTAATATCAAAAAACGTTTACCGGGCTTGTTGCATATTTCGTTTCCGGGGCTCGATGCTGAGCGCTTGATATTTGCACTCGAGGCTCGTGGCGTGTTGCTAGCGACTGGTAGTGCTTGCGCGGCTAATAGTGGTACTCGTAGTCATGTCTTAACGGCGATTGGTCTAGACGATGCGACAGCTGATGGAAGTTTGCGGATATCACTCGGTAAATCAAATAGCGCCGAGCAAATAGCTGAAGCTAGCGAAATACTAATTGCCGAAATTCAGCGCGAAAAAGATAGGGTGGCGCAGTGATTAAGTGGCTAGTTAGTGCGGTTGTCGCTCTAGTGGTGCTGATAGTAGCAATTAGTTTGTTTTTGTCGGTCGATAACTTGAGTCGTTGTGGTAATACGCCCAGCGACATGACTGGCTGTCAGCCAGCTGACATAATCATTACTGTCAGTGGTGGTGATACAAATTCACGCACTCAGCAGGCAATTGATTTATACAAAAATGGCTGGGCTCCAAAGCTGTTATTTTCTGGTGCTGCTTTTGATAAATCGGGACCAAGCAATGCTGAGGTTATGCGTCAGCAGGCACTAGATCAGCAAGTGCCGGCTAGTGATGTAACCATCGAAGACGATAGCGAGACCACCCGTCAAAACGCCGATTTGACGGCTAGTTTGCTCGACAAGATGGGGATTAAGTCAGCTATTTTAGTGACATCTGGCTACCACCAAAAGCGGACATTACTCGAGTTTCAGGAGCGGTCGCCCGCTATTAATTTTCGCTCGCAGCCGCCAGCTAGTGACAATCAATGGTCCGTCTGGTGGTGGACAACTCCGTACGGCTGGTATTTGGCAGTGTCCGAAGTTCTAAAGATCATATTGTTTTATTTGGGAGGTACTCGTTAATGACACGAGTGTACGTAGGAATGAGCGGTGGAGTCGATAGTAGCCTGACTGCGGCTTTATTGGTCGAGCAAGGCTATGATGTCACTGGAGTCTACATGAAAAACTGGAGCCAGGATCTACCAGGCATGAAGTGTCCGTGGGCTGAAGATTTGGCTGACGCCAAACGAGTCGCTGTGCAGCTGGGTATTGATTTCAAGGTTTATGATTTCGAGAAAGAATACCGGCAAAAGGTCGTCGACTACATGATCGAGGAATATAAAGCCGGCCGAACTCCTAACCCGGACATCATGTGCAACCAAGAGGTGAAATTCAAGCTATTTTTGGATGCAGCTCTCGATGATGGCGCCGAAATGATAGCGACTGGTCATTATGCCCGCGTCAAGGACGGCCAGCTGATCCAGGCGGTTGACACCAACAAAGATCAGACGTATTTTCTATATCGCGTTACCAAAGACGCATTGACTAAAAGCCTATTTCCGCTTGGAGAATACACCAAACCACAGGTCCGGCTAATGGCCGAAGAGCGCGGCCTACTAACTGCTGGCAAAAAAGACAGCCAGGGTATCTGCTTTGTCGGCAAAGTCGGCATCCGCGAATTCTTGAGCCAGTATGTTAGTACCAAGCCGGGCGATATCATCGATAGCCAAACACAGCAGGTGGTTGGTCATCATGACGGCGCAATATTTTATACTCTAGGTCAGCGTCACGGACTGAATATTGGCGGCGGGCTGCCGTACTACGTGACTGGCAAAGATATGGATAAGAACGAAGTCTACGTATCGACCGACTTAAACAACGAATCATTCTGGAAGCGTAACGTGCGTCTCGCTAGCGTACACTGGATTGGTGAGGAGCCAATCGAGGCTGGTAAGCTGATGGTCCGGGTGCGCCACCGAGCGCAATTAATAGAGGCTCGGCTAGATATAGACTCGAAAGATTCAGCAACACTTCAGTTGGACAGTCCGGAGAGGGTGATCGCGCCCGGCCAGTCGGTCGTGGTGTATTCCGATAGCACTTGTCTAGGTGGCGGAATAGTCACCGCCTAGCTTGTTCTCGATATACCGATAACGTATAATGAAAACATGAAACAAACCGTAAGAGGTTTCACGCTTGTCGAGCTGTTGATAGTCATCGTCGTCATCGCCATATTGGCAGCGATTTCAATTGTGGCTTACAACGGTATACAGGAGCGGGCTAGGAACTCTGACCGAGCAAGCGCTATGTCAACTATACAGAAAGCTCTAGAGTTATATTATGTCGAGCATGGCGAGTACCCGTCGTCAGTTAGCTGCGGCTCGACAGCGATTAATAGTTCGTGGTGTACGACGGCTGACAATAGCTGGGAAACGTTTCAAGCTCGTCTGACTGATGAGTTTATTTCTGAGCTACCACGTGACCCTATATCGACGCCTGGAGTTAGTCCGCTCGGCGCTGTCGGTTACAATTATGCCTATCTGTCGCATGGCTTAGAAAGGTGTGGATCGGCACCTGGGCAATGGTACTTACTTGCTTATAAGCGTGAGGGGTCGCAGGTAGATAATAGGGCTGATTGTTCAAGTGGGACACTTCTGTCTAGCTATGCAGGAGCTAGCGAATACCTGGTGACGCGCTAGCCCATAACAGAGGCAATGTGGTATCATGGGCTTAATGAATGCTCAAGATATCCGCAACTCGTACATAAAGTTTTTTGAAGATCGAGGACACGCCGTCGTCAAGCGTGCCCCTCTCATACTTAAGGATGACCCGACTACACTGTTCACTGGCTCGGGTATGCAACCGATGATTCCGTACCTACTCGGTGAGCCACACCCTGAAGGCAAGCGAATTGTTGACTCGCAGACTTGCTTGCGGGCTCAGGATATCGAAGATATTGGCGACAATCGTCATACGACTTTCTTTGAGATGCTTGGTAACTGGAGCATGGGTGACTACTTTAAGGATCAGCAAATTCGCTGGATGTATGAGTTTCTATCCGAGGTGGTTGGACTCGATATGGATCGTGTCTATATCACTTGTTTCATCGGCGCGCCCGAATATGGCATCGAGAAAGACACCGAGGCCGCTGAAGTATGGAAGGATCTATACGCCAAGGCTGGACTATCTACCGGCGAGGCTGATATCGGCTCAGAGGAAGACGGCGCCAAGCGCGGCATTAACCCAGGTGAGCGTATCTTTTATTATGACGGCAGCAAAAACTGGTGGAGTCGAAATGGCGACCCAGAGTCAACGCCAATTGGTGACCCATGTGGACCGGACAGTGAGATGTTTTACGATTTCGGTACGCCGCATGATCCAGAGTTTGGTGATTATTGTCACCCCAACTGTGACTGCGGTCGCTTCATGGAGATCGGCAACAATGTTTTCATGGCTTATCGTAAAGTTGCCGAAGGTAAGTTTGAGCCGCTCGAAAAACCAAACATTGACCACGGCTCTGGTCTCGAGCGTATTGCCGCCGCTAAACTGGGCAATCCAGACGTTTTCCGGATTAGTTTGCTGTGGCCGATTATCGAGAAGCTCGAAAGCTTGAGTGGCAAATCATACGACAATAATACCGAGAGCATGCGGGTGATTGCCGACCACTTACGGGCAGCAACTTTTCTAGCAGTTGATGGTTGCGTGCCAAGCAACAAGGAGCAGGGTTACGTGATGCGTCGGCTGTTACGGCGAGCGATTCGCTTTGCGTTTGAGCTTGGTATCGAACAGAACTTTTTCGAGAGTATTGTGCCGATTGTAACTGACCTATATCAAGCCGATTTCCCAGAGGTTGCCGAAGCTCGTGATACGGTTATAGCCGTCATGGTCAAGGAAGAGAAGGCCTTCCGTCAAACACTCCGCAAGGGATTAAAGCACCTCGAGCGCTATGCGCCAGACGGTTTGACAGGTAGCGAGCTGTTTACCCTGTATGACACTTATGGATTTCCGGTTGAGCTTAGTACCGAAGAAGCTTATAAGCGCGAGATTAAACTTTCAGAAACTTGGCGTCAGGAATTTGACGAGCAAATGGCTGAGCAGCGCGCTCGTAGCCAGACGGCGGCCAAGGGTGTATTCAAAGGTGGCCTAAGCGGTAGTACTATGGAGCACCGCAAGCTACATACCGCCAACCACTTGATGTACGCTGCCCTAAAAAAAGTTGTCGGTGAGCATGTAACACAGCACGGTAGTAATATTACCGCTGAGCGTTTACGGTTTGACTTCAATAACGATGGCAAAGTGCCGCGCGAGCAGCTCGATCAAGTCGAGGAGCTTGTCAATCAATGGATCAGCTGGGACCTGCCAATTAGCTACCAGGAATACCCGACCGATGAGGCATTTAA
>CAZNOD010000049.1:0-4860 GCA_964574585.1 uncultured Candidatus Saccharibacteria bacterium
TCTTCAGAAGTATCTTCCTCTTCTTCATCGTCTAGATCATTTAGATCCGGTTCTTCATCTTCAATGTCGCGTATGCTGGCAGTAGTGTCAGCTGGTGCTTGGTTATCGTCTTTGGCCACGAGCTATCTCCTTTATTAAGCTGTGTAGTTGATTCTTTAGTAACTCGGCTTGCTCTTCGTTGCCCTCAGCCTCAGCTTGGCGCAACTGGCTAACAAGTTTTGTTCTGGTCTGTTTCTTATATTCGTGTTCTACTTGGCGGATCAACCGTGCCACTTCGAAGTAGCGATCTTGTTCGCTCCAGTCGGCATATCGGGTATCGGCCCTCAATAGTACTATTTTCACATAGGTGTCAATTTCTTGCAAGTCATCTGGGGTATCCTCCAGTAGCTGGCCACCTGATTGTGCAAAATAGTTCGCCAACAGCTGTCGAGGCTCATCAGCCAATAGACCGATGTCGAAGCCCTTGAATAGTTCATGACTTGTTGGTGTCAGACTAGCCACCGCTAGCAAATCGTCCTGATACGCATGCTTTAGATCATTGACGATGCTATCGGTCTTGACAGTCTTGAGTGGCTGTTTGGCGCTGTCATCTGTCAATTGAGCTAGCTTAGTTTTGATGGTACTACGCGTCGCGCCGATTTTTTCGGCAATCATATCCTCGTAGTGCTCCTGCTCAACGCTATCGCTCAGCTTGGCTACTATCCGCAGTGCAGCAGTCGTAAAAGCTCGCTTACCACGCGCTGTCGACAAGTCTTCGCTAGCGGCATACTGACCAATCACCCACTCTACTGCTGGTTGCGTATTTTCTACTGCTTGCTGCCACAGTCGCTTGTCCTGCTGGATTAGTTCGTCGGGATCCTTGGCGTCACCTGGCAAGTTAATAATTGTCAGCTCAACACCCACCTCACCGGCAATTGCAATCGCCCGTTCAGTAGCAGCTAGCCCCGCCCTGTCGCCATCAAACGCCAAGCGGATATCATTGGTCAGTCGCTTGAGAGCCTTGAGATGTCGTTCAGTCATCGCTGTTCCAGCCGTCGCCACCACTTGACGCACGCCAGCTTGGTGACTGCTAACCACATCGAGATTACCTTCGACAATCACCGCGTAACCACTAGATCGAATCGCCTCCTTGGCCTGACTGAGTCCGAAAACGTGACCACTTTTGTCATAGAGCAGGGTTTGCGGTGTATTGAGATATTTCGGGGCATTTTCGACATCACCAATGATGCGACCAGTAAAGCCGATCACTTGTCCACTTGGGTCCATCAACGCAACCGTCATCCGCCCACGAAACAAATCGCCACCATAGCGATTGACTAACCCACCATCGCTCAGTTCAGCCATACTGAAGCCCTTCTTCTTGAGAAAAGTCACCAAGGCTTGGCCGGCATCCGGAGCATAGCCAATCGAAAAATCCTGAACAATCTCTTTAGACAGTCCGCGCTGCTTGAATACATAATCGACAGCGCGACTATTTTTTACCAGACTAGCCTGGAAATATCTAGCCGCCAAACTATGAGCTTCGAGAAGTCGACGCTTTTTTTCGGCAATTTTGCGACTGCCAGCTGACTGATACATTGCCAGGTCAACTCCCGCCTTGCGAGCCAAGTGCTCGAGTGCGGTCCGAAAGTCCATCCCCTCGACTTCCATGATAAAACTAAACACATCGCCACCACGATTCGAGCTAAAGTCATGCCAAATCTGCTTCTCGGGGCTAACAACAAAGCTTGGCGTTTTTTCGCTAGTAAACGGACTCAGGCCTTTGAAATTACGCCCAGCTCGCTTGAGCTGCACATATTCGCCAATTACATCCTCGATATTGAGTCGAGCGCGCACCTCTTCTTTGCCGTCCTGCATACCAGTCATTATACAGCAGGGGTTAAGCCCCTCCAATTTGGCTGTGAAATCATTAGCGCTCCAACTGGCGTCCCCTACTCAGCACTCGACTACATTCTGATGCCTAGAGGATGATATAATCAGCTTATGCAACCCCAAGACCCAAACCAACAGCAACCTGGGCAAACACCGCAGCCTCAGCAGTTACCGCCAACTGAACCAGCTGCGCAGTACAGCTACTCGACAAATTATCTCGACCAAATATCAGCCCCGGTCAAGCAGTCACGTACCGCTAATCCGAAATTTATGATTGGTTTGATTGGTGGGCTACTGGCTTTGTTGGTATTGGTCGGTGGTTTCATTTTAATCAACAGCTCCTCGACCCCGATAGACAAAGCCACTGATATGCTACTGCGAATGCAGACTTTGGAAAAAGTTGCCAAAGCTCAGCATAGCCATTTACGCGACGGTCAGCTACGCACTATCAATAGCTCGTATACACTGTTTCTAGCCAATGCAATTCGTGATCTCAAAGAGCCTCTTGAAAACGCTGGCGTCACAGTTAGTAAGCTCCCCAAACAGCAGCGTGATGCCGAAAAGTCTATTGAATCTGGCCTAAACGCACAGTTTGATGAAGCTAGGCTAAACGTCACTCTCGACCGAGCTTACGCTCGCGAAATGAACTATCAGCTAGAAGTACTACACAGTATGATGATGTCTATCTACAACTCAACCAATGACAGCAGCCTCAAGCAATACCTAGAATCAACCGAAAACAACCTAGCGCAGATATCTGAAGGTTTCGGTAGTTTTCTCGGTAGCAAATAGCCTACTGCTGGCTAGCCAACTGGTAGCTCAAGCGCGCCAAATCACGAACCTCATCATCGGGTAGTTGACCGGTGACGATAATAGTTATCCAGTGCTTTTTGTTGAGCTGCTGCGCCGGCAAGACGGTTTCGTAACGCTCGCGCAAAACAGCGCTGAGCTGAGGATCACAACGTAGGCTCAGCTGGACCGGCTGACTACCAGCTTCAATCAGCGCAAACATCTTGCCTTGACCATCGTCATCGCGTCCGTATTTATAAACTTCAATCTTTTCACCAAATGGAAAATCTAACCAAGCTTCGGGCATTGCTAGCAAATAATCAGCTATATCGTCACGAGTCATCATACCTACAGTATACTAGCCGACCACTTACGGCTCAATCGGCCGCCGTGGTTTACCCGTCACCAAGTGACGATTACGGACCAAAAACTCATTTAGCTCCCGACGCAGCGGACTAGTTTCTGGCCAGCGATGATGCCAATACGCCGCCAGTGTCGCTATCAGTGAGCCAATCATCGCTAGCACGATATCGATCATCGTGTCACGGTTATCGTATTGCATGTTACCACCCAGTAGTTCATCGACAGAGAACTCAAACACCTCCCATATAGCAGCTACCATCATCGATACTGAAAACGTCAAAAAAGCAATCAGCCCGGCCGACAGCTTGAGCTTGCCCTGATGGTACAGAGTGAAAAGTATCATGTAGCCGATATAGCCAATGATAACGCCCGAACTTAGGTGTAGCATACTGTCCCACCAGACAAACTTTCCATAAGCGTCAAAAAACTCACCCAGCATCACACTAGCTACGATGAAGCCAAGTACCAGTAGCTCATAAAAAACCGGCAGCTTCAGCCTGAGCCGGCGAACAATTAGCTGCGGCACGACACTGAGTACAAGTCCAATAAATGCAATCGCCGCAGCCTCCAGGTCGGCGTTTGATAGCGAGTAAAGCGCCAATACCGCAAACATCAAGCGGACTACGACATAGATAGCACTACGGGTTGGCTTCATTATTTCCAGTTACCCTTCTTGAGGTAATACTGTAGCTCTTCGATGCTACCCTTGATATCCTCTAGCGCTCGGTGGGTCTCTGGTTTGGAAAATTTTTTGCGGTACTTACCCTCAAATACCACCTTCCAGGCGCTAACATCGAGCATCCGATAATGCAGCCGAGCGTTAAGTCTTGGCCACTCATTCTCGATGAACTTACGGTCCTGATGAATTGAATTACCAGCCAGCAATACCGGCTGATCCTTATCGAAATGCTTGTCAATAAATTCCAGTAACTCATTTTCGACCGTCCGACCGTTTTTGCCACTTAGATTCTGAGCTATCAAGTCATCCCGAACCTGCGGGTACTTCTCCCAGAACTCACCAATCATCCGCCGCTTGACCAAGCTAGGTCCGACTTTTTTAACTGCTTCATACTGAGCAACTTCGTTGAAGTCCCAGTCGGTAGCAATTACTGCGACTTCCAAAATTCGATCCTCCACTGGATCAAGCCCAGTCATTTCCAGATCCATCCACAGTAGTTTGGCTTTTTTTGTCATGAGGTTAGTATACCACTATTTGACGCTATTGCAATTTGTTAATTTTTATGTTATATTCTAGAAATCCTTGGCTCCCGCCATGGATAGCACAATCACATCTCGACGACGAGAGGTACATCGAATGTCCCAGAGCGACGTGTTTGACCACTCCAGCCCCGCGCAGGAGAACATGAACATCGCAGTCTTCCGGGCCGTGAGGCGGGCCGGAGAACTGCGTCTGCCGCGACAGAACAACCTTTACCACACCGATCTCGGCTACGAGATCAGTGACAACCTGTTCGGCAAGGATGAGCGACGACTCCGCCGCCACGAGCAGAAGCGCGTGTCGATGATCATCGAGGCCGTTCGGCAACTGATCGGCAACGGTGCCTTCAAGTTCGATCGGCGCCAAGACGGCATCTTCCTCACCCTCGGCTACAACGCCCCCGAGGGGATGCCCCAGCTGAAGACCTATCGGGTGCAGCGCAGCGCCACTCCCAAGGATAGCGGCGACAGGCCGCCGGTCAAGGAGCGTTTCAACGGTCGCCAGCAACTAGCAGCCGCCGGCGCTCACTGACTCCCGCGTCGAGACTGGGGGGCCCCCCGCGTTTGGGTCAGAGATGTGGCAGGCCGGGGGGGGCCCCCCTTAACACAGACCACCAC
>CAZNOD010000049.1:4870-5621 GCA_964574585.1 uncultured Candidatus Saccharibacteria bacterium
TGGGCGCACCAGTTATTTGCAGACAGAGATGTCGCATCCGTGGTGCGCCCACGATTCAACCTTCCGACCACCTAAGGTGGTATTTTTATTTCTGTTCTTTACTGGTAGTTATTTTGTGCTATGGTAAAAATACCACAACAAGCCGACAGTCCCGTCGGTCTGTGGAGTACACGGGAGCAATCATGCGTGATTACGTTCGGTACGGCGACGAGACGACAACCTTTGAGAAGTTCCGCAACAGAAGGAACGACTCACAGTCGCGTCGCTCGTCCAGGCCGAAGAGGCAGCGTAGCTTCAATGCGATGGTCCAAACCGCACAAAGGCGCATCATCGCTGCCACCCAGCGTATCGGCCACGGCTTTGTCCAGGCCGAAAATCCCAAGCAGGCCGTTCAGGTGCTGAAGCGCTGGGTTCGCGCCAACGATGGTCGCATCGGTAAAGGCCCACAGGTGTTCGAGGTCTTACGCAAGGCTTTTCTGAACCTGTTGCGAGCCGACGTCTTCGAGTACGAGGACCCTGGCTACCGCCTAAACCTTGCGTGACCTCAGCCGAAGGTGAGACGAGAAGAGTACGGTGAGTGCCACTCGGGGCAACACTCTTTAGGGGCCGGAAAACTCGTCTCGCCTTTGGGCGAACAATTTGCTTATACAAAACGCCGCTTCTCGCGGCGTTTTATCGCGTCCTAATCAGCCTTATGACTTTTTCTTATCCAGCCGATCAAGCTTGGCGACCTTTACCAGCCAGTAAATTA
>CAZNOD010000050.1:0-5417 GCA_964574585.1 uncultured Candidatus Saccharibacteria bacterium
TCAAACTTCATGCGATACATTTGATTAATCACGGGGTCATCTTCGATAATTGCGATTCTGGTCATGATATTATAGTAACATAATGAAGACTGACTATGAGTACAGGGTGGGTTTATGAGTATTGCTGAGGCTTATCCAGCGAAAAAAACAGAACTTTCAATTAACAGCATCGATACAGTACGTGGTGTTGAGTGGCAGCACGTAGAAGTGGACGATATCTATAATAATGATAGTCCTGAAGCGTTGGCGTTGCGTCAGCAGATAGCTAGATGGGATATGATGATTCGAGCTGACGAGTCAATGCAGGTATACCCTAGTCAAGTGTCCGAAGCAGTTTATGCAAATCCAGCCATGGCAGAGTGGAGTAAGCTGATGCCATCGGCGCTAGCTCTTTGGCCGTTGCAAAGACCACTCGACGATAGGCTACCGGCTGGAGAAGACTTGCCCAATGGAGCCGATATTGATGATCAAAGTCGGAATTTTTTCCTGTACTCACATGACGCAATTGGCATGCGATCGCGGGCGACTGTATTTGCAAGCGTGACGGCTCGGGCTCTTGACTCTCTACCAGTGGGCAACGATCGTCCGGTACGCTGGATGAGTGTCGCTTCGGGAGCTGCGGTTCCGGTCGGTGATGCTTTGTCGATTACCAACTACCCAAACGAAATTCACGTTGACCTGGTTGACATAAGCGAAGACGCTCAGCGCATGGCTGCTGGGGTGATAGCTGACATCGACAAGCCAAATGTCACATTTGAGCCACACTACGAAAACGTAGTGCGAGGCTTGGTAGTAGGTGACACATTGGTTGATAGGCTGCAGGCTCGTGAGGATGTTGATGTTCTTGATGCTTTAGGGATATTTGAATATATTGGCAATCCAAAAAAAGCAGTTGAATTTGCTCACAATTTATACAGTATGCTTCGGCCCGGTGGCACGATGGTTATAGGTAACATGCTCGACACTCACCCAGATCTCGCATTTAATCGCTACGGTATTGGGTGGCCCAGTATTTATCCGCGCAGTAAAGAGGAGATAGTAGACATACTGCTGACAGCAGGCATACAGCCTGAAGACATGACTGTCTACGAGCCAGCAGATGGGGTTTACGCGGTGGTTGATATAAAGAAACCGGTGGAGAATGGTTGGGGTGCCTAGCGTAATTGGGCTGTCGGCACTGCCGGCAATAGCAGGGATCACGGCATTTATTCTAGCGGCTATTATTCTCTACGACCCAAATCGTTCGAGCGCGAATCGATTGTCAAGGTGGTATTTTGCGTATTTCTCGATAGCTATGGGTGCTTGGGCGGTGCTAATCTCGGTATATATTAATAGCCCTGATTCAAGCATCGCACACTGGGTGGTTCGATTTTACTATATAGCGGCAGCAGCATTAGTCCATGGGTTTGTACTATTTTGCAGGCAACTAGAACCAAGCTTGCACACAATAGATACAAAAGGCCTAGGGGCGGCTTTTGCCTTCATCTGTTTACTGGCGTTTACACCTGGGTTATTACTAGATTTCAATCAAGCGAATGAGGTTGGGCTAAATATGGCGCCATATATGCTCTATAGCATATATTTTATGGCTACTTACGTCATAGCTATGATAATGCTACGAGCCGCATACAAATTGTCCGCAAATAAAACTAAGCGTTTGCAACGATCTGCTCTGCTACTAGCCACAGGAATTGCTTTTCCAGCTGGTGCCTTCTTTAATCTTATTTTACCTGCTCTAGGTAACTATGATTTAATTGCCATCGGTCCATTGTTCGTATTTCCGATTGTGCTGATTGTTGGCTATTCGATGCTTAAACATGGGCTGTTTGACGTTCGACAAGCTACTGTCCGATCGGTTGGCTATGTAGCGAGCTTAGTAAGTTTCGTCGGTGTATACTTCACAGCCGCTTACTTGATATCGGTACTAGTGCTCGGATCAGACACCACTAATGCTACAATGACTAACCCTGTTAGTATTATGTTAGCGTTGTTGTTGGCTGTATTATTTCAGCCAATCAAAGGTTTTTTTGATCGAGCGACTGACCGCATATTTTTTCGTGATCGCTACAACCCAGCAGAATTTATAGCTGAGTTGGGTGACATATTAACTTCAACTACCCAGCTGAAGTCACTTCTAAATAAATCACTTGATCATGTGACCGGCATGCTTAAGTCTTCGTACGGTGTATTTGTCGTCACACAAGATGATAAACCACCTACGATTGTGTCAACAAATGAGAGGCGGCGCTACAGTGACGCCGAACTAGATATATTGGATGGTCTGACGAAAACCGCTCGCGGTCGCATTGTGTTGGCTAGCGATATCACCGAGAATCAGGTTGACGTAAATCGGGTATTTTCAAAACACAAGATAGCTATATTAATACCGCTAGCTCACGCCAAAAATTCAGTTGGATTCCTTATACTCGGCGAGCACAAGGCGGGTGTGTATAGTAAGCGTGACATATCAGTGCTAAATAGCATCAAGAACGAACTGATCATCGCTATTCAGAACGCTCGATCGCTGCAGGCCTTGCGTGATTTCAACATCCACCTTCAGCAGAGTATCGAAACAGCTACAAAGGAGCTCCGACAGTCCAACAATAAGTTGCGTAAGCTCGATGAAGCCAAGGATGAATTTGTCAGCATGGCGTCACACCAGCTGCGTACACCACTGACAAGTATAAAGGGTTATATTAGTATGGTGCTCGATGGTGATGTCGGTAAAATAACACCACAACAACGTAAGCTGCTTGGTGAGGCCTTCACCAGTAGTGAGCGGATGGTACGTTTGATTAGCGACTTTCTCAATGTATCGCGGATACAGACGGGTAAGTTTATGATCGATAGCCATGAAGTTTACTTTAAAGCGCTGGTTGCAGAAGAGGTTGAAGCGATGCAGCAGATTGCTGCTAGTCACGGCATGAAGATACAGTATGTTCACCCAAAGATCGTACCCCATGTTGTAGTCGATGAGGATAAGACTCGACAGGTCATTATGAATTTTATCGACAACGCGATATACTACTCGCCTGGTGCCACTACCATTACGGTCAAGCTGAAGGTTGATAGTAAGTCGGTTACACTTGAGGTCCACGACAAGGGAATTGGTGTGCCAAAAAACAAGCAGGATCGATTGTTTACTAAGTTCTTCAGAGCTGATAACGCCCGCAAACAACGCCCTGACGGTACCGGCATCGGCCTGTATCTAGCCAAGAAGGTTATAGAGGCCCAAGGCGGTGAAATTATCTTTCATTCGCACATCAGTCTAGGCAGCGTATTCGGCTTCAAGCTGCCAGTTAATCGCAAGTAAGTCAGATTGACTTGGATACCCCCTTGGGGTATCATATAGACATGAAAAATAATCGGCAAATCCGAGCTATCCGTCGTTTGAAAATTATCGAAGGTCAGGTTCGTGGCCTACAAAAGATGGTCGAAGACGACAAGTATTGTATCGATATCATCACTCAAGCTTCGGCTGTCAAAGAAGCCTTGTCGGGCGTCGAGGATTTGTTGCTCGAGAATCATCTCAGTACGCATGTCATAGATCAAATTAAATCTGGTCATGAAGGTCAGGCTACGGCAGAAATACTGAAAGTTTATCAGCTCAAACGTAAAAAGTAGTGGAGGTGGAGTCGATGGGTGATGCATTAGTGGTTATTGTCAGTTTATCGCTGATTGGCTTGATAGTTTGGTGGTTTTTCGGCAAGCGACCGGATAGTCAAGCTGAAGCTACCGCGACTAACAATGGTCAATCGGTTGAGGTGGTAGTCGATGGTGGCTACACGCCAAACACCGTTGTGCTCAAACAGGGAGTGCCAGCGCAAATAATCTTTAATCGCCAAGATCCATCGAACTGTTTCAATGAAGTCATGTTTCCGGATTTCGGCGTCCACCATGAGTTGCCGGTCAATCACAGGTTTGCTATCGACATCGATACTACTAAAACTGGTGAATATAGCTATGCCTGCGGCATGAATATGTTTCATGGCAAGGTGGTTATCAAGTGACTAATTTGAGCACTTGGCATCGTTTTCTGATATCGCTTGGACTATCTCTGCCGATGCTGATCGACATGATTACACGACCGTTGTTTGGTGTCGGCCTGCCGGGTGGTGCCTATACGATGTTTATTTTGACAACTGGCGTGATGGCTGTGTCGGCTTGGCCGTTTATCCGCACTGCTTGGGCGGCTCTCAAAAACCACTTAGCCAATATGGATACCTTGATAGCTATCGGCACGAGCACGGCCTACCTGTACAGTATTTATGCTATGTTGACTGGACAGCCGGTGTTCTTTGAGGTAGCAGCGCTGGTTATTACTTTTATATTGCTAGGTCAGGTGCTAGAGGAGATGATGAAAACCCGGGCTAGCAATGCGATCGAAAAATTGGTCAGCTTGCAGGCTAAGACCGCCGAAGTTCTGCGTAGTGGGCAGGTTATCGAAGTGCCCCTAGAGCAGGTGGCGCCTGGTGATATTATCAAAGTCCGACCGGGCGGTAAGGTGCCGGTTGATGGTGTGATTGTCGATGGCTCATCGACAATTGATGAGTCAATGGTGACTGGCGAGAGTCTGCCGGTTGGTAAGTCGGTCGGTGATAATGTAATCGGCTCGACCATAAATCAAGCTGGTAGTTTCGAGCTACGGGCAACCAAAGTTGGTGACGATACACTACTGGCTCAGATAGTTGACATGGTACGGCGTGCTCAAGTAAGTAGGGCTCCGGTTCAAAGAACCGTCGATCGAATATCTAATGTGTTTGTGCCGGTAGTGCTGATTGTGGCAATCCTGACATTTGTCGCCTGGTATGTTTTGCTCGATGCCGATATAGCGACAGCTATGCTATTTGCTGTAGCGGTTATTATTATCGCTTGTCCGTGTGCACTTGGTTTGGCGACGCCGACGGCTCTGATGGTCGGAACGGGTCGTGGCGCTCGACTCGGTATATTAATCAAGAGCGGTGAAGTGCTCGAGGCAGCTAACGATATCCAGACAGTGGTGTTCGACAAAACGGGTACTATTACATTTGGCAAGCCGGTAGTGACTGATATTATTGGTGATCAGGTGACAGTGCTGGAGCTGGCAGCGAGTTTGGAGCAGTCGTCGGAGCATCCATTGGCGGCAGCGATAGTCAGTAGCGCCAAAGACGAGGGTATTAATACTAGACAAATCGAAGATTTTCAGGCAATTGAAGGTCAAGGCGTCCGAGCAACTATCGATGGACAGCTGGCGTGGATCGGCAACAGTAGATTGCTAGGCGATATCAAGCTAAGCAGAGAACTGCAGGGTAGTATGAAGCAGCTACAAGCCGAAGCCAAGACTGTCGTAGTCGTTGGACTAGATAATCAGGCGCTTGGATTGATTGCAGTTCAAGATAAGGCTCATTCGACTTCAGCTAGAGCTATTGCCGCGCTGA
>CAZNOD010000051.1:0-5206 GCA_964574585.1 uncultured Candidatus Saccharibacteria bacterium
GCACGCAACATAGGCCACCCCCAGTAGTAGCTGGATGGTATTTTGCGAGTTTAACGTAAACATCAGCATCTTGGATAGAAATAGTGGCCAAATGCTGAATACTGTGGCACCGGATACGATGATGGCCGCCTCGTGCCAACCTTTCGGACGACGAGTTATTAGGTAACGGTCGACCAACAGACAGACGATAGGCACAAGCGACGTCAAACAGACTGTCAACTGGTATTGGCTCAGATGCATGGTACTTCTCCTGTCCCTCGGGATAGAAACAGATGTGACTATACCAT
The DNA here is from genome assembly GCA_964574585.1 of uncultured Candidatus Saccharibacteria bacterium. Lineage (GTDB taxonomy): Bacteria > Patescibacteriota > Saccharimonadia > Saccharimonadales > Saccharimonadaceae > SZUA-359. The sequence continues at coordinate 288 of CAZNOD010000051.1, forward strand.
AATGTTACTGAGGTGTAAACTAAGCGTTCTTTAGAACTTTGTCGGCTAGACCATAGTCAACAGCTTCACGAGCGCTCATCCAGAAGTCGCGCTCGACATCAGCCTTAATCTTTGAGATTTTTTGTCCAGTATTTTTAGCCAACGCCTCATTGAGTAACTCTTTAAGTCTTATCGCTTCACGCAAGCTGATTTCTTGATCGGTCACCTTGCCTTGCGTGCCGCTTGATGGCTGGTGAATCATGACTCTAGCATTTGGTAGCAAGAAGCGCTTGCCCTTGGCACCGCTACTTAGCAAGAAAGCACCCATACTGGCCTGCAGCCCAATACCGAATGTTGCTACGTCTGGCTTGATGAAGTTCATCGTGTCATATATCGCTAAACCATCATAGACGCTGCCACCAGGACTATTTATATATAGCTGAATGTCCTGATTGGGGTCTTCGTTTGCGAGGTGTAGCAGCTGAGCTACTACGACATTTGCGGTGTGCTCGTTGACGCCTTCACCCAAGAAGATAATTCGCTCTTCGAGTAGTCGCGAATAGATATCGTAGCCCCGCTCCCCATCCTGAGTTCGCACAATGACATTTGGTACTAAGTAATTGCTAGGTTTGCTCATGAATCTATCATAGCCTAGTTAGCACTCGGCTGTCAAGAGTGCTAGTTGCCCTACTTACTATTGAGTTCAACCAAGCGCTGGATTGTCTTCTCAGTAATTAGCTGGTTAGCCATGTCACGCTGTACTTCTGGTGTGGCTAATTGTTTGATAGCCTCTGGGCTATTGGCATACTGCTCTTGTAAGCGACCCAAGCGCTCGGCAAGCTCTTGGTCGGTAGCGGTAATATTTTCAACCTTGCTTAGCTCTGACAATACTAGCCCCGCTTTAACGCGCTCTTCCGCGACTGGTCGCGCCTCTTTTTCTAGCCAAGCCTCACGGTCAGCGTAGTCCTGTGATGCTAGCCATTGATCGAATGTCATCCCTTGATACATCAGATTTTGGGTCATATCCTGCTCAATGTGTCGGATTTGATCATCAATCAGTACCTGCGGTGCGCTGACCTTACTTTTGTCGACTAGTTGTCGGACTAACTGGTCGTTACGCTGTTCGGACTGCTCGCGTTCTTTTTGGGTACTGAGCTCACGTCGAATATCGTCACGTAGCTCTTGCATGGTTGTAAATGGGCCAGCCTTAGCAGCCAACTCATCATTTTCTTCTGGCTGACTGATACCCTTGACAGACTTGACGGTAACTTCAAATACTACTGGTTGACCAGCTAGGTTTTTGACGTGATAATCATCAGGAAATGTTAGCTCGACATCCTTTTTATCGCCAGCCTTAACGCCAACTAGTGCGTCTTCGAAGCCAGGGATAAACGAATTTGAACCTAGTGTCAGTGGATAATCATTACCCGTACCGCCATCGAATGCCTGACCATCTTTCTTACCGACAAAGTCGATAATGACCTCATCGCCAGTCTGTGCTGGCCGCTCGACATCCTCTTTGGTTGCTAACTGGCTCTTGATGCGATCAATCACCGACTCAACATCCTGATCGCTAATCTTAACTGGCTCCTGCTTTGGACTCTTGAGTTTCTTGTAGTCACCAAGCTTGATCTCAGGAATGACTTCTGCCTCGGCGGTGAACACCAGCTTGTCACCAGGTTCGTATTCGGTCACTTCGACCTGTGGGCGCTCTAAGGCGCGAATGCCGCTAGTTGAAAAAGCTTCCGCGACGGCTTTTGAAATTGCATTATCTACCGCCTCCTCGGCTAACTGCACTGGACTGATATGCTTTTTTGCAACACTAAGCGGTACCTTGCCCTTACGAAAACCAGGCGCTTTGACGTCTCGCGCTAGCTTCGTCAAAGCTACGCTCTCGCCGTCAGCTAGTTCAGATTTGCCGATTGAAATTGTTAGTTTTACTTTGGTCTCACTGATATTGTCTCGTTGTATCTCCATAACTCCTTAGTATAACAGGAGTATCCAAACGATGAAAACCAGTTAGTCGTTTAATTTGGTGAAGATAAGGCTTCAGCCTGTTGCTTAGTAGCCGTAAAAACTAAACTATATCGATATATCAAAATCATCGTCATCACCACGAGAGGTCTTGCGACGATAGTCTGCTAATAGACTGACTAGTCTCTCAAAGCTATGCTTGTCCTCTTGGCCGCTAGCAGTGGTTTTGACTGGGTAGATATTAGCCTTAGCCTCTTCGTCGCCGACAAATATTATGTAAGGAATCTGCTTTTTGACTGCTGTTTTGAGCTGCTTATCGACTTTGCGGCCAGTTATATCTAGTTCAACATTACTGCCTTCACGGCGCAGGTCGGCCGCTAGCTTGCTGGCAGCCGGCATAGCTGAACCAATTACTACAATATACCCCGTAGTGGCCGAGCTGAGCTCGGGTAGTAACTCGTGCGTGCGCAGGAAAATCTCCATCATTGAATAACCCGGTGCCATACCGACAGCTGAAACCGGCTCAGCCCCAAATAAGCCAACCAGGCCATCGTAGCGGCCGCCACCAAATAACGATCGGTTGTTCTCGGGATGGGTATCGAAAAATTCAAAAACCGTGCCAGTATAGTAGTCAAGGCCGCGCATCAGAGTGATGTCAAATATCGCATTATCGACTCCAGCAGCTTCAAGTTCAGTGAATAGTTTCTGCACTTCAGCTACTGCCTCACTGTCGCGGATAGCGGCTGGAAAGTCTGCCATATTTTTGGCAGTTAATAATTCAGAAATTTTCTTCAAGCCTTCGGCAGCAGCCGCTTCACCAAATATTTCAATTGCCTGGTCACGGAAATCCTCTGGACTTATCTTGTCTTTGCGGTCAAACAGCTTAATCATCAGTTGCGTTTGAACGGTATCAAGCCCGAGATAGCGAGCCATCATGAAGTTGATGAGATTGCGATTGTTAATCCGGATAGCATACATGTCTGACTTGGCGCCAAAAGCCTTGAGGATATCACAGCCTAACGTGATTATTTCCGCCTCAGCCTTGATACTATCGGTACCAAATATATCAACGTTGAGCTGCCAAAACTCGCGTTCGCGACCCTTTTGAGGCCGTTCATAGCGCATAAACTGAGCGATTGAATACCAACGAGCTGGATAGGCTATCTCTTGTCGTCGAGCAGCAACCATCCGACTAACACTTGGTGTCATCTCCGGGCGAATAGCTACCCGGCGACCGCCACGATCAACAAACTGATACGTTTGCTCGTTTACCAATTCTTGACCGCTTTTTGCGGCGTAGACCTCGAGCGGCTCCAGTAGCGGCGCGTCGTACGGGTCGTAACCGTAGCTACGCACCACGCGACGCCAGGCGCTGAATATATACTCACGCACCCGCATATCTTCAGGATAAAAATCACGTGTGCCCTTGTAGGGGTCAGATGATAAATTTGCCATACTATAGTAAATTGTGGCATCATCTGGCGAACTTTGCAAGGATAAGCGGTTTGTTTCGTCGACCACCAACTTACGTAGAGCCGTAGAGGCTGACTTACGACGCTGCAGTTCGGTGCTTACTCTATAGTTTATGGCTTCGCAACCAGTCATACATCGCAATACCAGCTGCTACACCGACGTTAATAGACCTAGTGCTACCAAGCTGCTCGATAGCAACCACCTGATCTGCAATTGCCAGCATATCCGCCGACAGCCCTGACCCTTCGGCACCAAACACCAAAACGGCATCGAGCGGCAAGTTGGTTTGTTGCAGTGGGATAGCTTGATCGACGATATCAACGGCTACGATAGTCTGCTCGGCGACAGCTTCATGAAAAGACTTGACATCGGGATGATATTTAACCGTTAAATACTTGTCGGTCATCATTGCTCCACGTTTGTTCCATTGACGACGGCCAACTACATGAACGGTGCGCACGCCAAAAGCATTGGCGCTGCGCACTATCGTACCCATATTAAAATCGCGCTCTAGATTCTCAATCGCTATTTCGAGCTCGATACCACGCTTATCAAGCGCATTGATAATATCTGTCTCAGACCATCCCTTAAACTCATCGGTTACATTGCGCCTGTCTTCCATATAGTCAGTGTACCATTTGCTAGAATAGGCCTATGCGTCAAAAAATAGGAATTTTCGCTGGTAGCTTCGACCCAATACACGACGGTCACCTAGCTTTTGCTAGCGCCGCTTTAGAGCAAATTAATCTCGACCGAGTCGTACTATTACCCGAACCTCAACCCCGCCGAAAAAGTAATGTCAGCCCAATAGCCAAACGAGTCGATGCCATCGAGCAAGCCCTACAGAACATAAAAGGACTCGAGGTCATCAGTATCAATCAGCCCCAGTTTACTGTCGAACATACCATGCCTACCCTGATCGACTTATACCCGAATAGTGATTTCTGGCTGCTAATTGGTTCCGATATCGTCCACCATCTACACTACTGGCCAAAATTCGAGTCGATGCGCAAAACTGTGCCGATAATCGTTGGACTACGTCAAGGCTTCAATACCGCCGAGCTGAGAAACTACCTCGATACGCTTGGTGTAAAATACCAAATAATCGAAACCGCCTACGGCCATATCGCCTCATCACAGCTCAGATAGCGCATTATAGACCACAAATAAGGTGCGAAACTTGGCTAAGTTCGTTATAATTGGCTAGCAGCTTACATTAGTAGGAAGATGGAGCGGTCTGCGTTGAACGTGAATATTCGTAGACGCCTAGCGCGTCAAGTCAAGTGTCCGAGACGACATTAAACTAATTGAACGTTTCAATAGTGCGCAGATGTGGCGGTCTGCGTTGAACGTGAATATTCGTAGACGCCTAGCGCGTCAAGTCAAGTGTCCGAGACGACATTAAACTAATTGAACGTTTCAATAGTGCGCAGATGTGGCGGTCTGCGTTGAACGTGAATATTCGTAGACGCCTAGCGCGTCAAGTCAAGTGT
>CAZNOD010000052.1:0-5005 GCA_964574585.1 uncultured Candidatus Saccharibacteria bacterium
CGCCAGATCAAGCACGATGATTTTAAGCTCTAGCATTTTTACTTGTGATTCTATACAATGAGGGTAATATGACCAAAATACTACTAGTAGAAGATGACAAGAGTTTGCGAGAAATTTACGGTGTGCGACTCTACTCTGAAGGCTATGACATTATTTCAGCTGGTGATGGTGAAGAGGCACTAGCTATGGCCATCAAAGAGCGCCCTCAGCTCATATTGAGTGACGTGATGATGCCAAAGATTAGTGGCTTTGATATGCTTGACATCCTCCGTAGTACTACTGAAACCAAGGACATCAAAGTTATTATGATGACCGCCTTGTCAAGTGAAGATCAACGTCAGCGTGGCGAGCAGCTGGGAGCTGACCGTTATCTAGTCAAATCACAGGTTGGCATCGAGGATGTTGTACGGACCGTTCATGAAGTACTAGGTGACGCACCGACCAACAATACTGCTTCACCAGCCGGCCAGCCAAGCTTCCAGAGTCAGCCGACCGCTGCAGCTACGCCAACCGCTGATTCAGCCAATACGGCATCGGCTACACCAACCGCTGTACCACCTCGTCCAGCACCAGCTCCAGCCTCGGCGGCCACATCAAATCCACCAGCCCCGGCTAGCCCGCAGCCAGCCGCTACCGCTGAACTTCCCAAGCCAACGGCACCTTTTTCAACCCCGCGACCATCAAACCTTGGCGATCGAGTCATTCAACCACTACAGTCAAGCACGGCAGATGATAGTCAGCCCGATCTGTCTGCCCAAATGGAGCAAGAGCTAGCTAGTGCCCTTGGCAATATCACACCAAACCCGGCACCGCCAAGTTCAGACCAGCCAGCCAGCCCGTCAAGTCCTGAGCCTAGCAGTCAATCGACACCACCAGCCACGGCTCCGCCACAACCGCAACCTGAGCCAGCCACAACCACACCACAGCCTGAGCCTAATCCTGTCGTCGCTACAGCGCCAACAGTAGCGCCAACACCACCAGAAGCTAGCCCTGAGCCAGCACCAACTACACCACAGCCTGAGCCAGCCGCGTCACAGGCAGTATCGCCAGCTGAACCGACGCCTCCTCCAGCCGAGCCGGCACCTACTCCAAGCCAGCCATCAACCGCGTCGGTTTCGCCTAATATCCAGCAGTAGTTAACAGGCTAGTATATACTAGTACTTAATGTCTGAGGATACTACTCCGCGAATAAATAAATACCTATCGATTCATGGTGGCTACTCACGCCGTGAAGCCGATGAGCTAATTAAGCAGGGTAGAGTAACTATCGACGGCGCTCAAGCTGAGCTAGGCGGACGAGTCAACCCAGGTAACTTGGTAGCGGTTGATGGTAAAGTTGTGGCGCCACTAGACGAATTGACGTATATTGCTTTTCACAAACCAGTCGGCTATGTTTGCTCACGTCGCGCTCAAGGTGAAACACCAACTATTTACGAGTTACTCCCTAGCGAGTATCACCACCTAAAGACCGTCGGTCGACTCGACAAGGATTCATCAGGTATCATCCTGCTGACCAACGACGGTGATTTTACGCACCGGATGACTCATCCGAAGTACCACAAACATAAGCTTTATCAAATCGAGCTTGACGCGCCTCTCCAGCCGTTACATCGGCAAATGATAAGCGACTTTGGTGTCATGCTCGAGGACGGTAAGAGTCAGTTTGAAATCGAGCGAATCGATGATGCTGACGACAAAAAATGGCAACTGACTCTGACTGAGGGTCGCAATCGACAAATTCGTCGCACCTTCTCAGCACTAGGCTACACTGTCGTTAAGTTGCACCGTATCAAATTTGGCGATTATGACTTGGCGAATCTGCCCTCCAGTCAGTGGCGTAGTGTCCAACCCTAAACTTATTCCAAATCGTCACGAGAAAACTCTGGCGCTGACTTTCTATCGATAGCGGCCAACCCGACTAGCGCTACTTCATACTCATGGAGCGCCTTCTTTAGTTCGTCCAATGCGCCTTTATCTGCCGGCTCTCTGACGGCTTGATCAGCTTCGTAGCTTGGACCAAGTGGCTGACGATGAAAGCTGTGCCCGTCTGTGTCGGCGTACCACGGCGACCAGCTTGGCTGTCGCGACCTGTCTAATGGCGAACGTCCCTTCATACTAATAGCTGGCTCAGTTTATATTTATCAATTATCATTTTGGTATTTTACATCTTTATACTGCTTGTGTCAAGACTACACATCTGTTATAATAGTACGAACTTATGTCATCAAAACTACCTACCGTCGCCATCATTGGCCGGGCTAATGCCGGCAAGAGTTCGCTTTTTAACCGGTTAGTTCGAGCTAACCAAGCAATCGTTGCTCGTGAAGCGGGTACAACACGCGACAGCGTCGTTGGCAAGGTTACCTACAGTCGTCGCAACACGGAGGAGGGCAGTGCAACGGGCACAGCTCCACAATTCTGGCTAGTCGATACCGCCGGGCTCAAGGATCCGCAGGATGAGTTTGAAGCTGGCATCCAGCATCAAATCGACGAAGCAGCCGCCAGCGCCGACGTGATTATCGTCGTGGTTGATAGCACTGAACATCCAGGTGACGAAGAGCGGCTAGTTGCTAAAAAGGCTCTACGTAGTAAAAAGCCAGTCATCTTGGTCACTAACAAAGCCGACCTCAAAAATGCTTTACCCGACGATGACTTCCGTCGACTAGGTATCAAGACTATTATCCGCACTAGTGCTGAGCATAGTGCTGGTATATCAGATCTATTAGACGAAATTGCCAAGCTAATACCAGCTGCTACCAGTACCGAGCCAGATGACACCCTGCGTATCGCTCTGATTGGTCGACCAAACGTTGGCAAAAGCAACCTTTTCAACCGTCTAGCCGGCAAACAACAAGCCTTAGTGGCTAACGTGGCTGGTACCACTCGAGATTTAAATCGCGTCACACTAAACTACCACAAACAAGCTATTGAACTAATCGATACCGCTGGTATCCGTCGCTCCGGCAAGCAAGAGACTGGTATTGAGAAGTTCTCCGTTTTGCGCACCCTACAAGCTGTTCAAGAGGCCGATATTTGCCTTTTGCTGATGGATGTCAACGAAAACAGCACCGCTCTCGATCAAAAATTAGCGGGTATGATTAGCGATGCTGGCAAGGGGATGATCCTCGTCTTAACCAAATGGGACACAGTTGAGAATAAAGACAGCGACACTAGTGGCATGATTGCTCGACGCGTAACCCGAGAGTTTGACTTCACCCCCTGGGCGCCGCTAATTTTCACGAGCTCAGTAACTGGTCAAAACATCGCCAAGCTTCTCGAACTAGCCCTCGACATCAAGCAACGCCGCGAGCAGCAACCAAAAACTCGCAAACTAAACGACTTGCTGCAGGTTGCCGTCCAAAAACACCCACCAGCTGGTCTAAAAAACACTCATCCGAAGCTACGCTACATGGTGCACACCGATACCAACCCACCATGGTTTGTTATCTACGGTAGCAATCTCAAGTTTGTCCACTGGAGCTACAAACGCTACCTTGAGCGAACGATTCGCGAGCACTTTGACTATATCGGTACGCCAATTAAGTTTAGCTTCCGTGACGAAAAACAAATCAAGGCCAATAAAGAGCGTATCGCACGTGGCCTTGAACCAGTCACCAAGGCTTACAAAGTTGCCAAAAACCAAACAACGGATAAATCCGACTAAGCCGACAGATCCCCGCGGTGTCTATATCGACTAAAGTCACGGTCAAGGAAGTCTTCGGTAGCTATAGTTGCCATGTAGATGTTCCGGTCCGAACTCACTGGCCGCCGATTTATAAGCCGCACCGCGTCAGCGCTAATCAACATAGACTGCTCGACTAATGGATCGATACCAGCGACCACACGGAGCGCCTGAGTATCAAAAAATCGTGCGGTCTGCATCGCTAAATCTCGATGTGTTACCGCTGTCATCTGCGAGGGGAGTTCAACACCAGATTGGCTGATGATGGCCTGCATATCGCCTAAATCTGATAGTATCTGACGCATATGCAGGCTACTACCAGTTAGATGCATTTTTATAGCTGGACCGCCGACAGCCACCGTACTGCCAGCCCCGTCATCCAGCAGCATATTCATCTTGTCAGCTATAGCGAAGCGGACTGCGCCAGACTCGAACAGGCGCCCGGCAGCCATTCGTCGCCGTCGATCTTCCAGTATCATGGCATAGTCGGCCAGTCTGCCCAGCGTAACCCTTAGGCTAGCCGGACGATCATCCTCTGGGCTGCGGCCTAGTCTCATATACTCCGCCATCGCTAAATAATCGGCGTCGGCAACTATCTGTTCATAGGGGAGGCGACTGCCGTGCCAAACGCTTTTTACTCTATCTGTATAAGCTGACGACATAGGTAATAACCCAGCTAGCAGCTATCACCCTGATTGAACTCACCATAATGATACGCCTCATTGCCCCAGGCCATCTTTCGATTATTACGACTAGTGGCGTCGTCACCCATTGTTAAGCGAGACAAAGCAGCTCCTGCCACACCAATTGCAATTATGATATGTTTGGTTGCCGAATCACTCATACGCTCGCGCCAGGTTGGCTTGGGTAGATTTCTGTCAATTGGTTTCATGTGTCAACAATACACTACTTTGAATATTTGTCAATAGCACAAATGCTAGTCCAGAACTAAAGCAAGCCCCCGGACACTTGTATCGCGTGCTAGCCATCAGGCTTCACAACGAATACTAGTGTCACGGGGGCACCCCTCGCCACGGATTTGACCTCACCCTCCCATCAAGCCGTTAAAGAACCGGCCAATGTTGAGGACGGCCTGACTAACAATCTCCCAGACAGCCCGCGCAATGTCAGCTGCCCGATCAGGGTTCGTGACAATAGCGTATATCACGAAGCCCCAGAACAGCCAATGCAGGACTTTCTTCACTGTTGGCGGCATTTATCTCACCTCTTTCTCTTGTCTAGACCGTGAGACGGTCTTGCCTTGGCCGACTAGGTAGCCGAACAGGGTCTCAACCTGCGGTGTTTCAGCTTGAACCGCCTCGG
>CAZNOD010000053.1:0-4802 GCA_964574585.1 uncultured Candidatus Saccharibacteria bacterium
GCCAGACTGTGTCGGCCGATCGAACGGCTTTTTTCAACTCTGCTATAACCTTCTATTTCAAAGGATCGATATCATAAGTTGTCTTAAAGTCGTTTTCTATATCGATCGGTGGTGTCCCGTCTTTGGTTTTTTTGACGATTGATCGGATGTGTCCGACACTTGATAATACCTTAAAATCACTACCGAGATACTTCTCGATAGTTTTGGCTTTGGCTGGACTCTCGACGATAACTAGATTTTTTGACATACGACTTTACCGTGACAAACTATAGCGACCAGACGCTTGGTTTGCAAAGGCCTATATTATCCTAGCTACTGAGTCAGTGCAAATATATTTTTACTCACCCCAGTTAAAACGTTGTTTTATTGTACTTTTGCTAAAAATTCCTAAAAATAGTTGACTTTCAGATTAGCACTAGTATAATCATAGGCATCGCTAAGTAAATCGGCGAAACAAACATTAATAAGTAGATGCTGCTATTGACAAAAGGGTGGATATGTGGCATCATCCATAAATATAGACGTTCATCGAACTCCTCGTTATCACTCATGAGGCCCTGAACGCCATAGCTAATCACTCATTATCAAAGGAGAGCTGATATGGCAAAAAAACTAGTGACCGAATACAATTTACTATCTAAACAGGGGACACTATTGGGGCGAGACGATTTATACGATCAGACGCGGTCGATGACCGATTACTCCCCTGCTACATCAGACCGTCATGTTGAGCCTAGGCGGGAGGAGGTCGAATATCGGCCATCGAGCACACCTCAAGGGCCGATGGGCCGGGACGACTTCTTATACAGCCAAGACTATACCGATACTCTGGTAGCTCAATTTCCCGATGGCGCGGTGCTCGATAATAGTATCCGATATCTGCACGAAGCCCAGCCAAAACCGTCAGCTGACGAGCATGAAGCGGCTATAGCCCGGATGACAGAGTTGGTGACTGACGCTGAATTTGAGCTAGTCACAAACGCAGTTGTAAAAGTCGATATCGAGCGCACTGAGCTTACCTTCCCACCCGATACTGAATTTACTGAACTACTAGCAAAAGCTGCTTATGACGTCTACTTCAAGGGTTCAAATGTTGACGAAGCTAGATTTATGGCTCAGTACAAAGAAGAGCTGATGAATCAACTACCTACCCCTGATTATGATGATGTCAATAGCGCAGCCGAGATGCTCGTTACGAGCTACCACTTGAACTTGCCTGAAGAGCAATCTAGTGCTGAGGTCGTCAAGTTTACCGCAGTTGCTGACGAAGTTGCTCTAGCTGGTCTGGCGCATCAGACTGTAGGGCGACAGCAGCCGGCATACTCTTAGGGCTATCCCAGTCTCCATTTATTATTACTAAGCGCCTTGATGTCACCCCTTATCTCCAGCATGGTTAGCGCAGTATTGAAGTCGGCGGCGCTGACACCTTCAATGGTTGACATGATTTCATCGCCGTCACGCAGACCCTTGGCCAGGGCGTCGATAATGTGCTGTTCGATGTCATTATTGCCTAGCGGCAGGGTCATTTGATCGTGATCTTGGTTGATGGCCAAAACCTCTAGTACATCCTCGACAGATGATATTGGCGTGGCGCCTTGTCGTAGTAATCGGTTGCAGCCGACACTAAGCGCGCTAGTTATATTGCCTGGTACTACGCCAAGCTCTTTGTTTTGTGTCAAGGCATGAGCGGCAGTGTTGAGCGTGCCGCTACGGGCGGCCGCTTCAGTGATAATCACCATGTCAGCTAGGCCGCTGACGATCCGATTGCGCTCGAGGAAGTGGTGTCGCATCGGCTCGGTACCAATCTGATACTCGCTAAGGATTGCTCCGCCACTAGCTACGATATCTTTGGCTAACTGTCGGTTTGATCGTGGATAAAGCTGATCAAGACCGTTGGCTTGAACGGCAATAGTTATACCGCCAACATCGAGCGCGGCGCGGTGGGCTATACTGTCGATACCAAGCGCCAAGCCACTGACTATCACTACTCCCCTGTTAGCGAGCTGGCGAGCAAGTAGTTCAGTCACCTCCCGACCGTAGCTGGTTGGCTTGCGACTACCGATGATCGCGACGGTGGGCTGTCTAGTTTTAGGTAAGTTTCCTATACAATACAATGTTTTAGTGAAGCCATCAATATAGGTGACACTCTCGAGGTAGGGGTGCTTATGGACGTCGATTCGTTTGATTTTATCCATAATTTATGCAAAAGGTGTTGACATAATGTCAAATAACTGCTATACTGCATTATGATTGGTTGCTCGACCACGAGTTACCAAGCACCTTATACCCCCTATTCTAACAGAAATTGCCGTAAGGTAATTTCTATTGTTAGGTTACATGTAACGTGGCCTTGAAGTATCTACCCTCCACTTCTCTAGCCCGTTTAGACAGCGTTACATGTATACTAACCCCTTTAACCCCCTGCAGGCCTTGGTCTCAGGGATACCGTTTCAAGAGAGACTATCCAGTAGTGATTTCTATCAGGCGTCGACCTCCGTGGAGTTTGGTCCGAACGCTTCTCTCGGTGTGGGTTGAAGGGTAAAATGGCGCTAGGTGATGCCCACCCTTACCTAGCGCTTTTTTAGTTGCCAACAAACAAAACCATAGCTTTTCCTCATCGGAAAGATAAGTATAGACCGATATGGTTTGTTGAGCGTCGCGCGGCATCGTGCTACTATCAGGATGTTAGCTGGGGCTATTGGCTGCTTACTGCCCCTTGTCATCGATTTTTAGGTTTGACGCGTCAAACGACTAACATCACAAAAGGATAAACATGGAAATACTAACAGTTTTATTTTGGTCGACTATCGGTAGTGTGGCGTCATTAATCGGCGGAGTAATCCTGGTTACTAACCAGCGACTACGTCAGCGGGCGATCGAGTACGGCTTGCCGTTTGGCGCTGGTACTCTATTAGCAGCGGCTTTCTTGGGAATCCTACCAGAAGCAATCGAGGGCAGCAGTGTTCATCAGGCGCTGACGTTTGCGCTGGGTGGTTTCTTGGGGTTCTTTATACTAGAGAGGCTACTCGGCTGGTTTCACCGTCATAGCCACCATGGCCACAATCATCAGTTAGAAAAAATCCGTAACCGGACCCAACAAACTCTGGTAATCGTTGGCGATACTTTGCACAATGCAATCGATGGTGTGGCAATTGGTGCAGCTTTTTTGGTCAATCCCGTAGCTGGTATTGGTACGGCGATCGCCGTTACAGCACACGAGCTGCCACAAGAGATTGGTGATTTCGGTATTTTGCTCGGTCGAGGTATGAGGCCACGAAATGTGGTGCTGGTTAACCTTATGAGCGCTTTGGCGACTGTTATTACAGCACTAACCACCTACCTACTTGGCACGGCCGCTGACATCAACCCTAACCCACTACTGGCGGTGGCGGCTGGTTTCTTTATCTACGTGGCGGCGAGTGATGTTATACCGGAAATTCATGATCGTCCACGACGGCAAGCCAATCAACAAGCTATAATTTTATTTATTGGTGTAGCTTTGATTGCGACGGTTATTTGGATGATGCCGCACAGTCACGATAACGATCATCAACCAGACTGTTTGCCGCAGTCGACGCTTAACGCCATGGGTGCACCAGCCCCGAATGCTAGTTTGCCACCAGCCTGTCCTAACTAATCTGTAGAATGGGTGTAGGTCGTTGACTGGTGTCGATTGGCGATGAAGTCCTCAACGATGCCGAAGATTTGTGCTGACATTGACTCCAGCGTGGCTTGCTCGGCCTTGCTAAGTGGCGACAGAACAAAACTGGCACTGTCTTGCTCGGCTTTATATTGATTAGCGATGCCAATTCGTAAACGGGCATAGTCTGGACCTAGGTGGGAGTTGAGTGATTTGATGCCGTTGTTTCCAGCATCGCTACCACTACCCCTGAGTCGTAAGGTACCAGCTGGTAAATCTAAATCGTCATGGATTACGAGAATGTCAGTGGTGCTTATTTTATGGTAGTCAGCCAGCTTGCGTACGCTCTGGCCAGTCAAATTGTAATAAGTAGTCGGCTTGACGAGTAATACCTTTTGGCCATCGACGCTAGTTTCAGCTACCAAGGCTTGAAACCTACTCTTAGGTGCAAACTCTGTATCGAGCTTGTTAGCAAGATAGTCAATCACCCGCCAGCCAATATTATGCCGCGTCAAGGCGTACTTGCTATCTGGGTTACCTAGGCCAACTATGAGCTTCATAGGCTCTATTATACGGTAGCTATACAAAAAACATATGACGCATGTTTGTCTGTATAGTTTCTTAACACTCTAGTAAAGTGATCCTTGAGTTTCTTAGCGCGGTTACGACTAGCCTTAGCGATACCTGCTATAGACAAAAATACAATATTATGGTAATATACACAAATGGACAACCGTCCAGAACCTTTCGCTACAACCACCTGAAAGGAGGTGGCAAGATGAGTTTGCTGGCAACTGTTAGCTATTACGGCAGTTGGTTTCTACCGCTCAAGCTTGGCTTAGCAGTGCTAACGACGCTATGTGTCAAGCGCGTTTTGATGCAGAAACTAGCCAAGGCCGAGAGAATCCAGGCTGAAGCTGTCTCTAAAAACGCCGATACCGGCAATCCGGCCCGCGCCATATTGTGGTATGGATTAGCTTCTATACCACTAGTGGTAATGCTGTGGGTAGGGTTTCTCGTCGGTATTGTCGTTGAGATTGCGCGTGGTGGAATGCTTGGGATACTGAGCATCCTGGTGACGCTGGCAGCGCTGGCCTTAATTGTCGTGATAGTCGAGTTCAATCTTCGTGTCCTGACAAGCCCGGCCAGCCCATGGCACGCT
>CAZNOD010000054.1:0-4603 GCA_964574585.1 uncultured Candidatus Saccharibacteria bacterium
TAACCCACGTATTCGAGTTGCTGCTGGTGTAGCTGCCGTATTAGCGGCTGGTGGAATCGGTTACGGTATCGCCAGTAGTGCCGACAGCGACCCAACCAGCCAATCAGCGCCAACTTTTGAATCAGCTAATGATCCCGACTCGTCAGCTGACACCCCAGCAGTCAATAACCCCGAAACTTCGCCGACAGACATACCAAACTTTGATGATGAGACTGCTGACAGTGAAGCAAATCCTTATGCGGTTGATATTCTAACCATGTCAAATGAAGAGGTAATCGAAAAATATACTCTCGATGGCAACTTTGTCAAGGCTCAAGGTACGCCCTGGGTACTAGAGCAAATGCGCCTTTTCGGGTCTCAACCACCCCAAGTCGACGCCCAGCTAATGTGGGACACTGACCAAAATGACCCTCAAACCAAAGACACGGGTGAAATACCGACAGGCTACGAGACCGAGAATGGAGACTACGTTCGCTTCTACCAGACGCTTGAAAATAACCTTGCGATTGCCATGAACCTCATATCAGCCAACCGAGACATCATCAACCAGACCGAAAGTGCTCAATCACATACTATCATCGACGGCATCACTGTTGATCTAATCCGTGGCCGTGAACAGTCAATGAATAAGCAAATTGAGTATTTCGACGCTCGTGACGAATCGATGGTCCAAAAACTAATTGAGCTAGTAAACAGTCACCCTGAAGGTACTGTATTCACAAACGTCTACCTCAGCGTCAATACCGACACTTCAGGCAATAATCCTGATTATGGAACTAGTATCGTGTATGGCTTCCGCACACCCGGATCTGATCTGCTCGATCTACAAATGAGTGACGAAACCAAACTAGCCAACCAGCCGGTTCAGCAATACAACCTTGCAGAAAAGGAAGTTACCCCTCCCGGATCATCAGGCCAGCCCGTCTGGTATCGTGATAACTTCTGGGACCCATACGATCCGGAGTCGACTCACGCTAAGTCACTATTTCCCCGCGATTAACCACTCAACCTTCCAACTAACAACGACCACCCAGGTGGTCGTTGTTAGTTATCAAGCTTAAGCTTCTGCTATAATAACCGCATGAAACGCAAGCTGATTCTGTTGGGCATAATCATCAGCGGTATATTATCTATTGTCATTAGTGGCAATGCTTATGCAGCCTACCCAAATTACACCTTAAGAGACGGCTTAATAACTATATCCGGATCACTACCCGAGAAAATGACAGCCGACGGTAAGCCAATTGTCCTAGAGCCAGGCGTCGATACTCAAATAACAGTTCGTCCCGATGTTTGTCCGGGCGGCATTGAACAAAAGGTTACTATGTCGGTTCATATTCTAGACGGCAAAGTACAGAGTGTGCCAATTGTCTGTAATGACCGTGGCACCAGAATCATCGCTGAATACGAGGAGTCTAAATGGTATCAGCCAGGTGTCACCACCGTCACCACCCCAACAACACCAACACCCCGACCGCCAGGTAGCGGTGAAGTGGGTAAAGACGAAGTCTATACCTTTGTTCCGCCAAGTGGTAATACCATTACCGCTTGTGGCGGTATGTTTACTCAATTTGCCGAGGCTAGTGACGGCTGCATTACTCTCAGCCCAGACCTAGACGAGACTGGGGTCGAGGCTGGTGTAACCACTTGGATATCCAGAGTCACTGCCTCTAGAGCAGCTTGTGGCTCAAATCCGCGTACCTCAACTTTTTACTTGACGCTAGATGAGCCCCGTGTACTAACGGAAGGCGGAGAATTAGCCGGATCTATCCGCAATAGTGGCAATCAATGTGATGTTGAACTTAAAGGCTCAGGACTATCGGCTATACCAATAATAGTTGAGGGCGCTGACAAGCTGGACGATTTGCTCGGTGGTAGCGTCGAATCAGAAGAGGATCCGTCAGGGTCGCTCTGTCAGGTAGAAGGTGGCTTGAGCTGGCTTTTGTGCCCAGTCATGAATACTATGGCTATGATTAACGACAACGCCTGGAACGCCATCGAACACTTCCTAGTTCTGCCACCGATGATGACGACAGGCGACAACAACCAAGCTTTTGAACTTTGGAAGGTAGTGCGCAATATCGCCAACGTACTATTCGTAATCGTGTTTTTGGTTGTAATTTACTCACAGCTGACTAGCTTCGGTATTACCAACTACGGTATCAAGAAGGTCCTACCCCGATTAATCGTCGGCGCTTTACTGGTCAACGCGTAGTTTTTGCTGGTTGCTCTCGCTGTCGACCTGACAAATGTCATCGGTAGCTCGATTTACAAAATCCTCGACTCTGGCGCTGATATCAAAAACGAACTAACGTTCGTCAATGCTACTGGTGCTGTACTAGGCAACGCGGCTCTTGGTGGTGTTGCAATTGGCGGTGCCGTCATGGCTGGCTTTTCTGTGCTGTTTCCACTAGCAGTATCTGGCTTGTTTATGCTCGTTGGATTGATGTTCGTACTGACATTTCGTCACGCCATGGTATTTATGCTAGCCATCGTCGCGCCACTAGCTTTTGTCGCTTACTTACTGCCAAACACCGAAGGTATATTTAAGAGCTGGTTCAAAACCCTGCGCGTCCTGCTGTATATCTATCCTGCGGTTGCTTTTATCATGGGAGTGTCAAGTGTAGCGGCCATGGTAGTGTTTGCGGCTGCTCAAAGTATGGACAACGGCCTTGCCAAACTTATCATGATGCTGATGGCCGTCGGTATGCCTGTCATGGCGATATTTGCTGCTCTAATGCTAGCCAGGACCATGGGTAGCATGGCCGGCAAGCTTGGCCTGTCAAATCCACTTGGTGGCATAATCAATGCCGCCAAAGATGGTGCCGGAAAACTCGGCAAACGATTTGACGACAAGAACGCTACTGCAATCCTCGCCGGCACCAAAAATCCATTTAAAAGAGTAGCTGGCTTTGGTGCTCGAAGACGTGCCAAGTTTGATGCCGCCAATTCAGCCGCGGAACGCAATCGCGCCCTAGCATCACAGAGCTACATCGCCGAACAGATTGGCAAGAATGACGGTGATAACCGCTTCGCTAGCAGGTTGGCGTCTGGAGCTGGCGACTCCGGTAAGATGCGTATTGTCGCTGAGGCAAAGGCGGTTGTATCCAAAGAGTTGGCAACTGATATTGAAAATATCATGAGCACACTCGACAAAGAGGTGGCCTCCAACCCGATCGAGCTAGAGGCCCGCTTTAACAATGCGGTAGCCACTGACAACCTAGCCGAGATGGCAGCCTACCAAAAACTAATGGTCCGCAACGGCTCACCTGGTGTAACAAAAGCCCGAGAGTCACTGACGAACTTTACCGATACTAGTGGTCTAGCGGGTAAAGAGCTAGAGAAGCGTCAAGAACAGATCAAAGATATGAAAGATATTCTATCCGGCGACGACCATTTCCAGCGTGCCGGTCGCGACTTTGAAGTTTGGTCAAATAACGAACACTCTCAGGGTAGCGGTGAATATCGTAAAGATGCTGCCGGTAACTTACTGCTTGATGAAAACAAGAAACCAATCGAGATTAAAGTACCGCACACTAACTTCGGTGCTGTAACCAACGACTCCTCAGTCTGGAGTAGTATATCAGCTCAGCGCTTCGCGTCTATGAATCAGTCTTCTCAGATGCTTATGCTAGATCAGTTCGCCCAAAGAGCCGCATCAGACACCTCAGCAGCGGAAGCGTTTGACCGCTTTATCAAGCGAATGAAAACCGACCCAACGGCTCTTGGGCAGGTGAAGGATTCTCCACGAGAAATCATCGACAGTCATATCCAATCGTTACAGGCAACACAAGATGCTACCAGCCAAAATCCAACTAACCCAGGTAGCTAACCTATCGTCGGAAGGGTAGAATACCAACCGGCTTGAAGCCAGCTAACTCTGTTATACTATAAGCAATATGGCTAGCTATAAAGTTGCTCAAGATGTCGAAGCCGAGGACAAACTGCTTGGTCCATTTACTTTCCGTCAGTTTCTTTACCTTGTAATTGCGGCAATGGCTGGAATTATCGGCTACGGCCTATCCCGGCTGTTTACGCCACTTTTTATCATCCCGATGCCGATAGTGGTATTTTTTCTCGTCTTGGCGCTACCACTACGCAAAGATCAGCCAATGGAAATATACTTAGCTGCGCTGGTGTCATTTTACCTGAAACCACGTAAACGTCTGTGGAGACCAGATGGTATCCAGTCATTAGTTGAGATTACCGTGCCAGCCAGCCAAGACGCTCCACGCACCAAGAACCTATCGGAAACTGAGGCCGAGCGTCGACTAGCCTACTTGGCAACCCTCGCCGATACCCGCGGCTGGTCGATTCGCAATGCCAGCTTGCCAGCTGACAATAGTCCATTAGTCAGCGATATCTACAACGAAGCCTCATCGTACCAAGACGTTTTTGACGACAGTGGCGATATCGCTCGGTCATTTGACGATCGCATTATCAAGGCCGACAGCGCTCGACGCCAGGCGGTGATTGACGAGATGCGTCAAGCCGCCACTACACCCGTTCAACCAGCCACCACTAGTCAGACAGTAGCAACACCAGCCGCTGAGCCAATATCAACCACTGGTGATGAGCTAACTCTCAACTACAACCCATACCC
>CAZNOD010000055.1:0-4513 GCA_964574585.1 uncultured Candidatus Saccharibacteria bacterium
CAAGGTTAGGCTTAGACCATACCACAGCATGACCTGGTGTGACAGGCTAGTTTGGACCTGTTTTGCTAGCAGCCCCCAAGTCGATATGGCTACCTGAATTAAACCGACGCTGGCTGCCACCACCACCAGTAACTCGGCGCTTGGTGTAATCGCATAGCTAACAAACAAGACGGTTAATGACAGTAAGCCGCGAGCCATGATCCAATTTTCTGTTCGCCTGTCTGAACTGGTCTGGATATAGATAGCTTGCGCTAAATAATATATTCCGGCTACACCCCACACTACCGCATAATCACTTGCTGTCAGCTGATCGACCAACACGACAGATAAGATGATTGTCGCTACTGGCAACCAACGGCCCACCACCGCCAGCGGTTTGACTATATAAGCCAATTGGCTATTTGGTACTAGCTGTCGAGACAGTACCGTCATAACGGCAGCAAGGCCAATTGTCACGACGAAGAACCATAATATACTTGAACCCAAAACTGATACCAACGATAAGCCGCAACTAACTATGATTGCTGTGATGGCATACCCCAGCACTTGGCTACGCAGTCTGATAGCGGCATAGACATAAGCCGCCAAAGCAATAGCTGAGGTGATCAGCCAGGCGCTACTGGCCGGTATATCGAGCAGAGTGTGCAGCAATGTACCGACAAAAGGCAGACCGGCTAACGCTGTACCAACAAAAGCGACGGCAACTGGCCTCAACTGCGACAAAGCATCGTATAAGGCGAAGCCGACTAGGTAGTAAGTCGCTACAATCAGCCACGATAGTGCCAGTAGGATGACTTGCTGATCGGTGATAGCGTTGGCAAACAAGACAATACCACCAACCAATAGTAGGCTAGCGGCGTATAAGGTAATGTTGAGGGTTTGCGACTTGGCTTTTTGCTTGTCAGCGACTGTCTTTTCTGGGCGGTCGACTACAACCGGCTGTTCAGCCGATGCAGTTTGGAGTGTAGAAGCCGTCGACTGAGGAGCCGCTTCAGGGTCCGCTTCGCGGCGAGCCCGCCAGTAGCCCTCGCTATAGCCACGCTGATAGGCTTTGCTCTCGTTTGTCTTGGCAGAGTTTGACTGAACAATAAGTAAAATAACCAAAACAACGATTATCAAAAAGCTCATGCCCTCAGTCTAATCTAGGTTATTTAAAAAAACAAATTTCTTTTTGGACTGGTTTCGCGTAGCTTTTCAAGCAACTCTTTTTGCTTTTTCGACAGCTTGGTTGGTGTATTAACAATCACGCTAACAATATGTGCTCCGCGTCTGTCGCTATTGACGTGTGGTACGCCGTGGCCGGATAGCTTAAAGTCGGTACCACTCTGAGTCCCGGCCGGCACTTTCATAGTGATTGGTCCATCGACGGTATCAACCGATATTTCAGTACCAAGCGCAGCGTCAATCATACCGATGTGCTCTTCGCTAATAATCAAGTCACCTTCGCGGGTGAATTTTTTGTGAGCTTTGACGCGAATATTAACGTAAAGATCGCCACGCTTACCATCGCCAATTGCTTCACCTCGCTCGCGTAGACGGATGGTTGCGCCATCATCAATACCAGCTGGTATTTTGACGTTAATCTTTTGTCGTTTCTTTTGGACACCGCTACCGTGACAAACCGTACAGGCTTTTTCTGGTACTGTACCTTTGCCGTGACAGGTCTCACAAACCACAGCTTGCTGCACCGCGCCAAACATCGTATTCATGACCTTGACCTGCTGACCAGCACCCTTACAAGTCGGGCAAGTCTTCAGGCTATAGCCCGGCTCAACTGTGCTACCTTTACAGTGTTCGCACTCAATATCAAACTCTAGATCGAGCTCGCGCTCGACGCCAAACACCGCTTCCTCAAAGGTTAGCGTCACGCTTGTTTCGATATCGCGACCACGCCTTGGACCGCGACTACCGCCGGCAAACCCGCCACCGAAAAATTGACCAAATATGTCGCCCAGTCCACCATCACCAAAGTCAAAGTGCATATTCTGACCATTGAAGCCACCAAAACCCTCGAATGGGTTGCCGCCACCAGCCGATGAACCACCGACGCCGGCGTGGCCAAACTGATCGTAACGCTGACGCTTTTGCTGGTCTTTGAGAACTTCGTAAGCCTCGGAGGCTTCTTTGAATTTATCCTCATCACCGCCTTCTTTGTCAGGGTGGTACTTGACCGCCAGCTTACGGTAAGCCTTTTTTATCTCATCAGCTGAGGCGTCTTTGGCGACACCCAGCACTTCATAATAATCACGTTTACTCATCATATCTAGTATAAGAAACTAGCACTCGAAATACAAGAGTGCTAAACGAAAAGGAGGGGCCACCCCTCCGCTTCGACTTTGGAAGTAAATCCCAAAGCCTCGCTCCACCCCCGGATGATAAATCATCCGCTCAGATCTAAGATCTTCGTGGCATAGAGCCGGAAAAGGAGGGGCCCACCCCTCCGCTTCGACTTTGGAAGTAAATCCCAAAGCCTCGCTCCACCCCCGGATGATAAATCATCCGCTCAGATCGAAGATCTTCGTGGCATAGAGCCGGAAAAGGAGGGGCTTAGCCGTACAACAATATACCGACGATAACTAACAGGTCGACGATAAACCAGATCACTTGGTTGACGATAAAAGGCACCAGCTTGTGGGCGATGCCGTAAGTCAGAAACACCAGGCCGATAGCCAAAAAACCCATCCAAGTACCCAGCGATACACTACCAGCATTTTGACTGCTAAATATCTCAATCACTTGAGGAATAGCAGCTAATGGGTGCAAAATAGCCGCCCCCATCATCAGCTGGTCGATAGCGGATAGTTTCCGCTTGGTCCAAAATTTTGTGCCTGTTGCTGGCATATCAAGACTGCCTATTTAGTCGTCGAAATTCTGACGAATGTTCGAGAAGCTGTATTCCCAGGTCGCTTCGACTTTTTTGTTGGGGTTAAAAATACTTTGTGGGTCATAAAGCTTCTTGATAGCCTTCATGTGACCAAGTACGCTTTCACCATACATTTGCTCCAGCCACGGACCACGGACCAATCCATCGTTATGTTCACCCGATAGCGAACCACCAGCGGCCAAGACAGCATCGTAAACTTCTTTCATCGATGGCTCGATTTTTGCTCGTTCTTCTTCGAGCTCGATATTCATCAATGGGATGACGTGGAAGTTGCCGTCACCAAGATGGCCGGCAATAGTGCCGAGTAATTTATACTTATCGATGACTTGCTGAACCTTTGGTAGCACTTCCTCCATTTTGTCGAGCGGCACCACGAAGTCGTCAATGTATGGAGCGGTGTGCTTATCCTTGACCTTGCTACGCAATAGGTTGAAGCTCTCTTGGCGCATCTTCCAGAACTTGTCAGCTTTAGCGAAAGTATTAGCTTCCTCCATAAAACTAATGTTTTTGAATTGCTTGAGATCGAGACGAGCCTGGTGAACCTTATTGTTAACCTCCTGCTGATCCTGACCGTCAAATTCAACAAGCAGGATTAGCTTTGGTACACCCTTAAATAGGGCTAGGCCGTTCGGTATCAAGCGAATACACATCTCGACCCATTTCCAAAACGACATTCTAGTCAGGAAGGCAAAAATAAATTTAATGCTAAGCCACAGCGTCTTGTCGTCAAACACCTCAACAGCAAATGGCTTATGACTCATAACCTTTTCGGTGATAGCACCTAGACCTTCAATAGTCCGGACATAAACTACCAATGTTCCGACGTATTTAAATGGGTCGGGGACCAGCTTCAGCTTGCTATCAGTTACAATACCGAGTGTACCCTGAGCACCAACAAACAACTGCGTTAGGTCAAAAATACCAGTTTCACGATTCCAAACATCCCACAGCCGATAGCCAGTTGAATCTTTGGCTACCCGTGGCTTGGCCGCTTGCAGTTCATCATAGTTTTGCTCGATCAACTCAAAAGTTTGCTTGTACAGGTTGCCCTCAAAGTCGCCTTGCGCCATCTTGGCGTCAAGCTCTTGCTTGGTCAGTGGCTTGACCTCGTATTCATTACCATCGCTCAACACAACCTTGAGTTCCATGACATACTTGTCGGTTTTGCCATAGCGAATACCAAGCTCACCGCCCGAGTTATTATTGACGATACCACCAATGCCGGCTAGAGCCCGGCTGGCTGGGTAACTTGGCAGGATCGAGCCAACACTCTTGGTTATCTCGTCAAACTTGAGGTAAGTAATTCCCGGCTCGGCCCAGACAGACTCCGGCGTCAACTCGCGCGTGTTGGTCATATAGACCGACGTGTCGAGTATGATTGATTCGTTGATTGCTGCGCCCGACATGTCGGTACCGCGACTACGCGGCGTTAAACTCAAGCTAGGATTGGCCGCTTTGTTATCGTTGACAAACTTGACGGCAGCCTTAATATCATCGGCGTCTTTTGGAAAACCGACTACTTCTGGTCGTAGCTCAAATAGACTGGCATCGTGTGAGTAAAAGGTTAGGGTTTGATCGTCATTTTTAAGCTCACCCTTAAAAATCTTTTCGAGTTCTGTTTTGATATCC
>CAZNOD010000056.1:0-4453 GCA_964574585.1 uncultured Candidatus Saccharibacteria bacterium
CCAATCTCCTATCTACTAGTACCCAGCCCCTGCTCATGCTATACTAGGTAGTGAACACAAACAC
Organism: uncultured Candidatus Saccharibacteria bacterium; assembly: GCA_964574585.1. GTDB lineage: Bacteria > Patescibacteriota > Saccharimonadia > Saccharimonadales > Saccharimonadaceae > SZUA-359. Next base: position 65 of record CAZNOD010000056.1, read on the forward strand.
GTGAAAAAGGAGGCAAACGCACGTTTTCACATGAAAGCGCGTAGTGTCTTTTAGTGTTTTTTTCACGTGAAAACGAATCACTTTATGAACCTAGCCAAATCCTATACACCAAACGAGTACGAACCGACTATTTATGCCCTATGGGAAGCCGCCGGGGCATTTTGGCCAAAAGGCGAGGGTGAACCTTACAGCATAGTCATGCCACCGCCCAACGCCAACGGCGATCTACACATTGGTCACGCTCTCGATATGAACCTCAAGGATATCTTGGCTCGCTACTACCGGATGAAGGGTAGGGACGTTGCTTTTATACCCGGCGCCGACCACGCCGGTTTCGAAACTTGGGTGGTTTATGAAAAGAAACTTCAGGCGGAAGGTAAGAGTCGTTTTGATTTCACGCGTGAGCAACTATACAGCCAGGTATGGAAGTTTGTCGAGGAACGACGTGGCAATATGGAACTGCAACTACGCGCTCTCGGTACTAGTGCCAGCTGGAAAGATATCGTCTTTACTCTCGATGAAAAGGTAATCGACACCGTATACGACACCTTTCACAAGCTGTGGAACGACGGCTTAGTTTACCGTGGTGAACGTATCGTCAACTACTGCACGACGCACCAAACCAGCTTCGCCGATATTGAAGTAGTGCATCGGACAGAGAAGGGGAAGCTGTGGAGTATTGCCTATCCGACGCTCGATCACATTGGTGAGATTGTCGTCGCAACGACCCGGCCAGAAACCCTACTGGGCGACACCGCGATTGCGGTTCACCCCGATGATGAACGCTACAAACACTTGATTGGCAGCCGAGCTCTAGTCCCGCTCGTTAACCGAGAGGTACCGATTATCGCCGATGAGCATGTCGACCGCAATTTTGGCACTGGTGCTGTCAAGGTCACGCCAGCTCACGACCCCAACGATTACGAAATAGCCACTCGCCACAATATTGAGGTCCTAAACGTGATCGACAATCACGGCAATATGATAAATGTTCCCCCTCAATACGCTGGCATCAGCCTCAAAGATGCCCGTAAACGAGTCCTGGCTGGCTTACAGGCCGAAGAATTCCTACGTGGCAGCAAGGATATCGAACACGCCGTCGGGCACTGCTACAAATGCGATACTGTCATCGAGCCTCTAATGATGGATCAATGGTTCGTCAAGGTTAAGCCTCTAGCAGACAAGGCTATCGAGCACCTCAAGGCGGACGAGATTAAATTCATCCCTAGCAACAAAGTCAAAGAAGTCATCGCTTATCTGGGTCAACTACGCGATTGGAACATCAGCCGTCAACCAGCGTGGGGCATACCAATACCGGCTTTTCAAAACACCAACGATCCTTCTGACTGGATTTTCGATACTCGAGTTGACCAAGAAACAATTGTAGTAAATGGTACAACATACAAGCGCGAAGAAGACACCTTCGACACCTGGTTTAGCTCTGGTCAGTGGCCCTACATTGTCACTGACTACCTGCAAAACGGTGAACTGAGCCGATTTTTCCCAACCGATCTGATGGAAACCGGTAGCGATCTGTTGCGGCAATGGGTATCGCGAATGATTATGCTCAGTCTATATCGCACCGATCAAGTGCCGTTCAAGACTGTCTACATGCACGGCATGGTCAACGATGAAAACAACCAAAAAATGAGCAAATCAAAAGGCAACGTTATCAATCCGATGCAAATCGTAGCAGAATATGGCTCCGACGCTCTTCGAATGGGTATTATTGCTGGACGATCACCGGCTCAAAATCAAGCCTTTAACAGGGGAGCGGTTATCGCTGGTCGCAATTTCTGCAACAAACTATGGAACATCGCTCGTTTCGTCGACAATATTGTCGGTACCCATCCACCAGTTTCCGCCGCCCGGCCAACTACGATGGCTGATCACTGGATCGTCCGCCAGCTCAATCAAGCCAGAGCGACTATCGACGACCACCTGACCAACTACCGCTTCTCAGAGGCCAGTGACGCTATGTACCACGTTATCTGGGACGATATCGCCGATTGGTATCTTGAAACTAGCAAGGTTGATACCAATCACGCCATGCTTGTCTGGGTCCTAGATACTGCTCTCAAGCTGGCTCATCCGTTTGCACCTTTCGTCACCGAAACCATCTGGCAGACCCTCAGCTGGCATCAAGACGTTCACGACATGGTTATCACGTCTAGTTGGCCAACTGACGATCAGTTCAGTGATATTTCTGCCGCTCAATTTGATCGGTTCCGCAAATTAGTCACTGAAGCTCGTTTTGTCACCGCTGAACTACCAGGCAACGACAAATACACATTGCTCTACCAAGATGATTCTTTAGTTGCCGACAACGCAACACTGCTCGAGCGACTAGTCAGCGAGATCAAGGAAGTCAAGCAAGTCGACCGGGGCAGGGGATTACGCCTAGCCGCCAGCGGACGCGATGTTTGGCTGGATATTAGTGATCAGGTACTCTACGAGCATCAGCACAACCTAGAAATTCGACTGGCTGAAGTTCGACAAAACATCGCTAACCTCGAAGCTCGTTTGGCCAATCAAAACTATATCGACAAAGCACCGGCCCACTTGGTCGAAGAGACTCGACAAAGTCTAGAAAGCACCAAAAACCACGAGCAGCGCTTGGTTCGTGAGCTTGAAGTTCTCTAAAAAAACTCTCAAAAAGGTCTCACCCTATCACCATAAATTACTAACTTGTGATTTTGTCCAGAGGTAAGGGTCAGACCCTTAGGATTAAAGGTCTAACCCTCGATTATTCGACAACCGGCAGGTGGTGGTTATCAAAAGCGTGCCGGCCGCGTGGTTCTATATTTTGCTGTAAGTATTTCTTCATCTTTTGCTCACGCGGTGGATAGCTTGGGTTGGGGTTGTTCTTTTGGGCGAAGCCCTTCAGTCCAGCCGAGGTGTGAGTTGGGTGAGTGTGGGGGTCGGGCCCGCTATCTGGTAGTGGATTTTTCAACGCCGGTTGCTTGCTGCTAACGTTTTTGACGATGCTATTTGCACTACTAATCGATCGATCAATTCGACCGTCATGGATAAACACGCCAGTGGCTGTAAATAAGCTGATAAATACCGTAAATGTATGTATGAGTGTTTTCATTTTTGATCGTTAATTTTTGTTTTATTAATCAATGATCACATATTAGCATATGCTTTATGTATTGTCAAGTATGTGTCGAGTTAACTAATCGTGGTGGTAGCTTGTGCCATCAGCAATCGACTGGGCTCGATATAGCTGCTCGACCAAGATTAGTCTGATTAGCTGGTGTGGAAAAACTAGCCTTGATAACGACCAAATAAAGTCTGCTCGCGACTTGAGTCGTTCGCTGACACCAAAAGCACCACCAATCACGATGGTCAGGCGCTTGCCACTTATAAAATAATCCTCTAGCTTGGTCGACAGACTAGGGGAATCGAGCTGCAGGCCAACTTCGTCCAATAATATAACCATGTCATCGTCATCAAGACGATTTAATATCCGCTCCGACTCTTCCTGACGCGCTCTGCTGTCATCGAGCGCCGAATGTGGCAGCAGCACCCATTCGATATTCCAGGGGGCTCTGAGTCGCTTCTGGTAGCGTTCGATACCAGGTTGTAGCCACGATTCGTGCTTCTTGCCAACGGAAATAATTTTTATCACTTAAAAACGTATCTTTTCGGCAATTGCCGTTAGTTTCTCGTTATCTGGATCGGCGCTAAAATCTTGTCTGGTGTGGAGGTCTTTAATAGTAGTAAACGGTATGACGTGAACATGCGCATACGGTACATCAGTCCCGACTACTGCTTGGTGGACGTATGGATCCGGCATGACTTCGCGCAGCCGCAGAGCAACTTTTTTGGCAGTCGCCATTACGGCCTGGTAGACATCGTCATCTAAGTCCCAGACAAATTCGGTCGGTCTGACCTTTGGTATCACTAGGACGTGTCCATCATTTTTCGGATAAACATCCAAGAAAGCTAGCGTCATATCGTCTTCGTAGACCTTGTGGCAAGGTATTTCACCACTAATTATTTTGGCAAATATTGAGTTTTCCATACAACCTCCTCTACTACAGTTCATTATACACGCTATATCTGTTAAAAATCGACCTGGACGGCTGTAGGAGCGGTTGGCTTACCCAAACGAACTGCTTTGTCTCGCTTAGGTTGGTGAAATTATGTAGAATAGACATCGAGATGGAGAGGTGCAGGAGTGGTTGGTGTAGCCGAACGAAACTGTCTGGCAGCTCGCTGATAAGACAGTGAGGAGGCGCAAGAGCGAAGCCCGCCGGAGGGCGGGTGAAGCGATACTGGCTTGTCTCGCTTAGGTTGGTGAAATTATGTAGAATAGACATCGAGATGGAGAGGTGCAGGAGTGGTTGAACTGGCTTGTCTCGAAAACAAGTGTGCCTTCAC
>CAZNOD010000057.1:0-4355 GCA_964574585.1 uncultured Candidatus Saccharibacteria bacterium
GCCAGCCTAAGGATAAGCAGCGCGCTGAGCAAATTGGCGCTGATGAGTATTTAGTCAAATCACAAGTTGTTATTAGTGATGTTGTTGAGCGAATCAAGCATCACCTTGGGGTAGACTAAGAGCGACTAGACCTCGGATAATGTCAATAAAATAACACCACCCGGGCGGGTGGTGTTTGACTGTTGGGCGCTTGGCGGTTGTTTATTCGACTACCACTTGGGTGCGCGGAACAGTTTTACCGGTGAAGCGACCTTTTTTGACCTTGCGGAAGCTGACGACACCTGATTTAGCAGCGTGAATGGTGTAGTTTTTGCTGATAAAGGTACCAGGACCAGCAATTTTGGTACTACCAGTCTGGCGGACTAGCACTTCGCCAGTGCTGACGGTCTGACCACCGTAGCGTTTGACGCCAAGACGGGCGCCGGCATTGTTGTGGATGTTCTTACTGGATCCACCAGCTTTTACCTTTGACATATGACTCCTTTAAAACTAATAAATCAATCTGTTTGATTATAGCGAAATTGACACCAGTAGTCAAGCGGTTTAGAGGGGGCTAGCGTCACTTTAGCTTGATCAGCAGTAGCTGGCGAGCGACGACTTGGTTTTCGCGGTAGTAGATTAGCTGTTCGTGACGGACTTGTGACAGGGGCAGGAGTTCGAAACCGAGTGAATCGAGCTGTGAAACAAGTGGTAGGTGAGTGAAGTGACCGCGACTATCACGCCAGGCTGGTACGGCTAAGACTAGTGGCGTTCCTGAGGTTAGTTGGCTAGCGATATTAGTGAGGAATCGACTAATTATATGGTTGCAGTTGCCACGGACTTCGGCTAATTTATCGGTGGTCGGTGGAGCGCTAAATGGCTGACCGAGATAAGTTTCGCTAACAACAGCCGAGATTTCTCCGGCTTCGGACCAGCGGTGGCTTGTGGCGTCACCCGGCTCAAGATGGATTGCTGGCTTATCCAGGTGAAACTTAGTAGTTAGCCAGTCGAGGTTGGTACGGCTATGGTCAATCATCTTGTCGCTCAAATCACTGCCGTAAACACGGTGACCGAGCAGTAAAGACTCTTGCAAGACCACCCCGGTGCCGCAAAATGGGTCGAGTATCAACGATGAGTTCTGTCCGCTAGCCAGATTAACCATCAAGCGGGCTAATTTCGGTGGTAGCATACCAACGAAAGCGTCAGTTTTGGGGCGGGCTTGGTCACGAGCCGCAATCGCGGTGATATTTTGAGCTCCAATGCTCTCAGCGACAATAATTTTGCCGCTATCTGCTCGGATAAGCAGTAACTCGACCTTGTTTGCCGATAGGCCGAGTTTGTTATGGTGGCTGACAGCTGTGTTGTGGGCCGGGTTGGCGTTGGGAATTAGGCGCATACTGACACCTTTGCTGCGTAGTTTTTTCTTCAACACTAGGCCGATTTGTTGAACATCCTTGTTGTTCACATCGAAGCCGTAAGCGCTTATGCCTAAAGTGATTTTATGGCCGGCGCCACCCCATATATTAGTGTAATGTTGGGTAACTTTGTTACTCAAATCTCGCCACGAATTACCCACTAAAGTCATGATTACAACACCAGCTTTTTGGCTACCGCCAAGAGCGTTGAAGTCAAAATCATCACTAGCCACAGTAGCGGCTTGCTGGCTAAACCAACGGGTATTGTCTGGACCATAGACGCGCTCGAGCTCAGCGACGCTTAATTCGGGTTGGCGGCCCAGGATGGCTATATACATAAGCCCATTATAACACTTGGACTCAGCTACCCTAGCAGTGATACTATAACTATATGAGACTATCGGTTCGTGCTTGGTTAAGTATCGTGACGTTGCTACTGATCATGGCGCTTTTGGTGGCAGCTCGACACGAGCTAGCTCAAGCCTGGCAACTGATGACAAGGGTTAATTTATGGATATTGGCGCTGACCGTACCGCTACTACTGCTAAACTTTTTCTCGGCTGGCGAGATGATCTTTTCTTATCTGCGGCAGAAGCGCCGCATCGATAAGGTACCGATTTTCGAGCAAATCAGGATGGCGCTAGAGATGAATTTTGTTAACCACACCTTACCGAGCGGGGGTGTTAGCGGTATGTCGTATATGACTTGGCGCCTCGGCACTCACGGTGTGTCGGCTAGCCGAGCGACAATGGCGCAGGCTGTCCGTTTTGCGATGGGCTTTGCTGGATTTGCAACACTACTAGTAATTGCTGTTTTGCTGGTGACTATTGACGGTAATATCAACCGTTGGATTATTTTAGTTAGCTCAACACTAGTTAGCCTAATGGTTGGTGCGGTGGTAGTTGGTATATACTTCATTCGCGATGTGCGACGAGTTAGAAAAGCAGCGGCTTGGATAACAAAATATGTCAATCGACTGGTTCAGACGATTACTTTCGGACGCTACAAAACGGCGTTAAAAGAGCGTCAAGTAGTGGCGTTTATGGAGGAAATGAACGAAGACTTTTTAGAGCTAAAACGCGAGAAGAAAGTGCTACGGATACCGTACTTGTGGTCGTTGGTGTTCACGCTAAGTGATGTAATGATATTTTTTGTAGCTTTTTGGGCGCTTGGCTCGGTAGTAAACCCGGCGCCAATCTTGATTGCCTACGGGGTGGCTACACTAGCTGGATTCGCCGTGGTGACACCAGGGGGCAGTGGGGCTTATGAGGCTTTGATGGTTGGCTTTTTAGTAATAGCCGGTCTGACGCAGAGTAGGGTGATTGCAGGCGTGCTTTTAGCTCGAGTAATTATACTACTAGTAACGATTGTAGTCGGTTATGTATTTTATCAACACGCTCTAATAAAGTATGGCAAAAATGGTCAACCCAATATTTAGCGTTAGTCAGTTTCTAGCTAGTGTCAATCAAACACTAGAGTACGCCTATCAGGTAGTTGAGATTGAGGGCGAAGTGGCTAGCTTCAAAGTCAATCAAGGCAAATACGTTTTTTTCGACCTCAAGGATGATGATAGTACGGTTAGCTGTTTTATGACGGTTTGGCAGATGCGAGCACCGATCGAAGACGGCATGAAGCTGATTGTGCGGGCGACGCCGAAAGTGACGCCGTGGGGTAAGTTTAGTCTGACAGTTCAGTCGTACCGACCGAGTGGGGAGGGTAGTCTTAAAAAGAGCTTCGAGCTACTGAGAGCAAAATTAGAAAAAGAAGGTTTGTTTAGCCCTGAGCGTAAACGCGCTCTGCCACGTATACCGCGCAAGGTAGCTGTTATCAGCAGTACGCAAGCAGCTGGTTATGCCGATTTTATCAAGATAATTGAGTCACGCTGGGGCGGTCTATCAATTGAAGTAGCTCATACTCAAGTGCAAGGTGCTACGGCGGCCGATCAGATGATAAGGGCGATTCGTCACTTCAATGGTCAGGACCAGTTGGCTGAGGTGATGGTAATGATTCGTGGCGGTGGTAGTTTGGACGATCTAGCGGCTTATAATGATGAGCATTTGGTACGAGAAATTGCCAGTTCGCGTATACCCGTAATGGTCGGCGTTGGTCATGAAACTGATACTACTTTAGCCGATTTGGTTGCCGATGTCCGAGCAGCAACACCGAGTAATGCGGCGCAATTATTGGTGCCAGACCGGCGCGAAATGATAGCTAACTTGCGTCAACTTGTCAGATCGATGGCGGTTAAAACCGAACAGTCAATCGACCAATGGCGGGTCGATATCAAGCGGCAATTAGCCCAGTCGCTGCAGCAAGTGGTTGGTCGGATTGATGACTCACTACAAGTTCACCGGTCAACCATGAGCCGGCTACGGGCCTACGATCCGGAGCGTGTCATGCAGCGTGGCTACGCAATTATTCGTGGCACGGTTCGCCCAGGTGCTAAGCTAGATATCGAAACAGCAAAAAATAATATTACAGCGGAGGTGATTGATGTCAAAGCAAAATAAAACCATTGCCGAGCGGCGAGCCGAGCTCGATGAGCTTTTGGCTTGGTTTGAGTCGGACGACTTTACGATTGAGCAGGCGGTCGATAAGTTTAAGGAGGCTGAGGCCTTGGCGACTGCGATTGAAACTGAGCTGATGGAATACAAAAACGACATCACCGTTCTCAAGCAACAGTTTGATAAGGACTAGCTGACAAATGATTGTTGCCTGGTCACTAATTGGCTTGGGTATCGGGATGTTTCTCTTGACGGTGCTGTTTGGGGCGCCGTATGTACCGACGCGACGTCGCGATTTGCAACTCGGGTTTGACGAGCTGTACGCTTTAACAAGCCGCGATGTCTTGGTTGATATTGGCTCGGGTGATGGTGCAGTGCTGCGTGAGGCGGCTAGTCGCGGTGCGACCGCCATTGGCTATGAGATTAATCCGCTATTAGTGCTGTTATCGCGCCTATT
>CAZNOD010000058.1:0-3896 GCA_964574585.1 uncultured Candidatus Saccharibacteria bacterium
CGCCAACAAAGAAATTGTCGCTATGATTCAGGCGTTTGGGGTCGGTATTGGCGATTCCTTCGATATCAATGGGCTGCGTTACCACAAAATTGTTATCATGACCGATGCCGATGTCGACGGTAGCCACATCGCAACACTATTGTTGACCTTTTTCTTCCGTTACATGAAAGAAGTTGTCGAGGGGGGCTACGTCTATCTAGCGAAGCCACCGCTATTTAGTATCAATCGAGGCCAGAAAAAACAGTATGTTTACGATGAGGCAGCGCTCGACGATGCACTAGATGAAATAATTGCTGAGCGTAAGGCGCGTGGTGTGGCGATTGATGAGGGCGAAGATCGTATCAAGCAGGCCGGTGTTACGGTATCGCGCTTTAAGGGTCTAGGTGAGATGGACGCCGAGCAGTTATGGGAAACTACCATGAATCCTGAGAATCGGGTGTTGATTCAGGTCAAGGTAGAGGATGCCGAGCGCGCTGATGCGATCTTCACCAAGTTGATGGGTGACGATGTCAGCTTGCGTAAAAGCTTCATCCAAACTGAAGCTAAAAACGCTAAACTAGAAGAACTGGATATTTAGGAGTAGATGATGGATGAGGACAAGATGACAAATGCACCGGCCGATGGCGACTTCGTAGAGCCAGAAGTTGTTGAGACAACGCCAGGTATTGAGAATCGGACACTAGAAAAAGTAATGGAAGATAGTTTCTTCCGCTACTCGATGAGTGTAATTATTGATCGTGCCTTGCCGGATGTTCGTGATGGTCTGAAGCCAGTCCACCGACGAATCCTCTATTCGATGAATCAGGGTGGACACCGCAGTACGGCTAGGTTTGTCAAATCGGCTCGTATCGTCGGTGAGGTCATGGGTAACTATCACCCACACGGTGACTCAGCTATCTATAACTCAATGGTCCGCTTGGCTCAGCCTTGGGCGCTACGATACCCGCTGATCCAAGGTCAGGGCAACTTTGGCTCGATGGATGGCGACGAGCCAGCTGCCATGCGTTATACCGAGGCTCGAATGGCTAAGTCGGCCGATGAGATGCTAGTCGATATCGATAAGGAAACGGTTGATTTCCGTGATAACTTCGACGGCTCGACCAAAGAGCCAGTCGTCTTGCCAGCTAAGCTGCCAAACCTGCTACTCAACGGTCAAATCGGTATTGCTGTCGGTATGGCGACAAACATACCGCCGCACAACCTCGCTGAGCTAGTCGATGCCTCAATCGAGCTAATCGACAATCCAGAAGCAACCATTGATGATCTTATGAAGCACGTCAAGGGGCCAGACTTTCCGACTGGCGCGATTGTTTATGGCGGCGCACCGATGAAGCAAGCCTACCAAACCGGACGCGGCAGCGTTACGGTCCGAGCGGTTGCCGAGATTGTTGAAACTAAAAAGGGCCGTCACCAGATTGTGATTAGCGAAATTCCTTACGGTGTAAACAAGGCCAGTCTAGTCGAGAAAATTGCCGAGCTACACAAGGACAAAAGAATCAATATTGGCGACCTGCGCGATGAAACTTCGCGCGGGCAAGTACGAATAGTCATTGAAGTTAAAAAAGATGGCTATCCGAAGAAGCTACTTAACCAACTATACAAACTGACACCGTTACAAACTAGCTTTAGCTACAATATGCTAGCTCTAGTCGATGGTATTCAGCCACGAGTCTTGGGGTTGGAGGAGATGCTCGGTGAGTTTATCAAGCACCGCCAGCAAGTTGTCCGACGTCGCACCGAGTTTGAGCTTCGCAAAGCCCAAGAGCGAGCTCATATACTGGAAGGCTATAAAATTGCTCTCGACCACATCGATGAGGTTATTAAGACAATTCGTGCCAGCAAAACCCAGGAAGAAGCCGAAAAGAATCTTATCAAGCAATTTAAGCTATCGGAGATCCAAGCCAAAGCTATCCTGGCTATGCAGTTGCGTCGCTTGACCGGACTTGAGCGCGAAGCCATCGAAAGCGAGCTCAACGAATTGATCAAGCTAATCAAGCGCCTCGAAGAAATACTAGCTGATGAAAAGGAAATACTTGGCGTCATAAAAGCCGAGCTACTAGAGCTCAAGGAGCGCTACGGCGACGAGCGTCGTTCGCAAATCATCAATCACGAGCTTGGTAAATTCTCCGATGAGGAGCTAATCCCAGAAGAGGAAAGCGTCATCTTGCTGACAGCTGAAAACTACATCAAGCGAACATCGGTCAACGACTACCGACGACAGCATCGTGGTGGCAAGGGTCGACGTGGTATGACCACCAAGGAAGAGGATATTATCCATCAGTTGGTACCAGCTAGTACCCATGACTACCTGCTGTTCTTCACCAACAAAGGTCGGGTATTCCGTCTCAAGGCTTACGAGGTACCGGCGGCTAGTCTGCAGGCCAAGGGTGTGGCTGCGGTCAACCTGTTGCAACTGCAACCCGAAGAGCGGATTACTTCGATAATCTGTTATCCAAAAACATCCGATGCCGAAGGCTATCTGTTTATGGCTACCAAAAAGGGTACGGTAAAAAAGACACCAATCAGTGATTACGCCAATATTCGTACCAACGGCTTGATAGCTATCCGACTTGATGATGGTGATGAGTTACGCTGGATCCGTCGAACCAGTGGTCAGGACGATATCATTGTCTCAACCTCGGCTGGTCAAGCAGTTCGCTTCCACGAGTCTGACGCCCGTCCGATGGGCCGAACCGCCCGTGGTGTTCGCGGCGTCCGCTTGCGACCCAACGACTGGGTAGTTGGTATGGATGTAATTGACCGAGAAGACCAAACTCTACTGGTAATTAGTGAAAAGGGCTTCGGTAAACGCACCAAGGCTAGCAACTTTCCTACCCACAAGCGTGGCGGAGTTGGTATCAAGGCAGCTGTAGTGACAGCCAAGACTGGTCCAATCATCTCGGTCCAGGTCATTGAAGAGGGTATGAACGAGGCAATTATGGTGTCAGAGATGGGTCAAACTATCCGCATCAGCCTAGATGACATCAAGCTACTGGGTCGAACCACTCAAGGTGTGACGATTATGCGCCTATCCGATAAGGACGCCGTATCATCAATTGGCCTGATGCAAGAGAAGCAACAAGCCGAGGAAGAGGGCTAGCTCATGGAGTTGCCAAGTGTCTCAAGTTATCTACTAGCAATTGCACTTGGCTGGCTAGGAGCCCACTTGATCAAACATGTGATTGCTTGGTCGAAAGGTCAGCGCCTAAACCTAATGCAGCAGATGTTTATATCTGGTGGTATGCCAAGTTCACATGCAGCTACATCGGTAGCTGTGTGGACAGTGATCTTGCTGCGCGATGGCACCGAGTCGGGTCTGTTTGGCTTGGCGACGCTGGTGACGTTGATTATCTGCTACGACGCGGTTAAGGTACGTCGTTCGAGCGGTGAGCAGGGCGTGGCCTTGCGGGCCCTGCTACGCGAAACTAAGAGCAAGATACCATTACCACGATCAGCCAGGGGTCACACACCACTTGAGGTGCTAGCGGGAGCCTTGCTAGGCAGCTTAATTGGCTTAGTTGTGTTTTTGGCTACAAAATAACCAATCATTACCCTTGACGCCCTCCTAGTTTTCAGGTAAGATTGATATTAGTCTGCCGTTAAAAGCGGCGAAAACCTGCGAGAGTATTATGGAGTCTAACTCTTATCACAATGGTTTTTTTGACACGTATTTTAACAATTTAGTTGTGCAATATGAGAATTTTTATAATTTTCGTGTGTCGATCAAATATTTCGGTATTTGGTATGACATATCATCGTCAGTCTATTTTGAGTAGTGCTTCGTAAGAAGCATCTTTTATGGAAACGTACTATCACTTTGTGATGTAGTAACCATTTTTTAATGGAGAGTTTGATCCTGGCTCAGGATGAACGCTGGCGGCGTGCCTAACACATGC
>CAZNOD010000059.1:0-3876 GCA_964574585.1 uncultured Candidatus Saccharibacteria bacterium
TGGTTGTCACGCAGTCGCAGAGGAACATTGTCGATTGTTCGAACATTCATGGTGACATCCTCACCTACCCGACTATCGCCTCGTGTCACTGCTTGGGTCAGTACACCGTCCTGATAAATCAGCGCACAGGCCAAGCCATCCATCTTGATATCACAGATAAATTCATGCTGGCTACCTGGAAGTAGTCGATTCATCCGTTCGACCCAAGCTTCAACCTCCTGGCGATTAAACACGTCGTTTAGGCTAATCATTGGTGACTGATGAGTGACTTTGTTGAACTTATCGAGAGCCTCACCAGCAACTCGTTGCGTTGGACTATCCGCCGTAACAAGCTCAGGATATTGCTCCTCAAGCTGAGACAACTCATGCTTCAGGCTATCAGCTGCTGCCTCGCTCATCGTCGACTGGTTGAGAACATGGTAGTTATAGCGATAATCGTTAATAACCTGCCTGAGCTGTTTGACCCTATCAGCGGCTTGTTTCGGCGTCATGAGCCACGACCTTTCGATATAACAGGTATGTGTAGCTAGCTGCCACCACGACCAGCATCGAACCAGTCACTGCCGATACTACTGGCAGGATTGGAATAAGAGTCACCCAATCTGCCAACGACACTAGCCACTGTTCGACTAGAATAGTCGGTGTCATGATGACTGCCCCGATAACCGTCAGCATCGCAATTAACCAAAGTAGCCGATAAGTTATCCTCAGCCGTCGTCCAATCACAATATCGCCGGCAACTTTTAGCGCCCGAAGTGGGTACATACCGGGCAAAGTAACAATCACTAAGGCAATAAAGGTCGAAGTAACCCAGTATAAACAAAGCGCTGCGGTCAGTGCCACAATCGCAAAAAACAGCATAGCTCCTAAACCTTCGCCGGCTAGGCCGGCTTGGACGAGCCCCCCATAGACAACCGCTAACAAGCCAAGTGGTAATAGCTGAATAAGCATCACTAGAATCAGTAGCAATGTTGCGATTAGTGGCGAGCCGCTATTATACAGGCCATCACGCATATTCGGCTTGTGACCAGCGCCGATTTCTCTCAACAGCCAGACGACAGTAAGCCATACCATGATGACGATAAGCCCAAGATAGATGCGACCAGTCTCACTAGCGGTCGACCCGGCCGTACCAAGCTCAACCAAAGCAGCTAAGCTAGCCTGGCCGACCATTGCTGCAAAGGATAAACTCTCGTCGCCAACCGCCTGACTAACCTGTCCATAAATATTTTGACCACTGAGACCACCAAAAATAACTATCAGCAGTGCGTACAGCACAACCAAACGAATAAAAACAGCTTTGTTTGTTAGTAAGGTTTTAAATACTTCAGCCGAAAAAGCGATATAACCCGGTAGCTCGAGCGATCGAATATAATCACGCCGTCTGGTGTGTCGAAATGATCGATGTAAGCGGACTTTTGACTGACGGCGCTTTTTCCACCAATCCTTGATTCGTCGACCAACAGATTGCGGTATACGGATGGCGGTGGATTTTGTCTTGGCCATCTGACTATAGACTCGTCAGTTTATTGTTTAATCTTTCGATACGTTTCTCTATCGGCGGGTGAGTACTGAACATATTTGTTAATGCACCGCTCTTGAGCGGGTTGGCTATAAACATATGAGCCGTCGCTGTACTCTGACGACGCATCGGTCGACCGTAGCTACCGAGCTTGCCTAAAGCGCTGGCCAAACCCTCTGGATCTCGTGTTGTCAGCGCACCAGTTGCATCCGCCAAGTACTCGCGCTGTCGACTAATCGCAGCTTGAATTAAGACCGCTACCAAGGGCGCCAGTATGATGACCACGAGGCCGATTAGTATCATCGCTGGATGACTTGAGCGATTGTTGCCGTTACCATAAAACATCATTCGAAGGGCTATATCGCTCAGTATTCCGATTGCGCTAGCCAAGCCAAAGGCAATCATTGTCACACGAATATCATAGTTCTTGACGTGACCCATCTCATGAGCCATGACAGCTTCAAGTTCACGGTCATCCATAATCTCGAGTAGACCAGTTGTTGCAGCGACAATGGCGTGCTTAGGGTCACGCCCAGTCGCAAAAGCATTCGGCGCCGGATCATCCATAATGTAGACTTTCGGCATCGGCATACCAGTCGTTATCGCCAGATTCTCAACTGTTCGCCAAAGTCGAGGATTATCACGCTTCTCAATCTGCTTTGATCCCGTCATCGCCACCGCTAGCTTGGCAGCCAAAAAATACTGTATCAGTGCGTAGACAAAGGCACCACCAATAATCCATGGCGTCAGCCAGGTATTACCGTAAACGGCGCTAATTGCCCAGCCGGCAGCTGACACTAGCCCGATAAAAACCGCAATGATAAGCAGCGTATTGCGCTTATTAGCCGCAATTGCACTATACAAAACTTACTCCTTTTCAGTTGCTACTAGAATTTGACGTCAACAGGATTTTCGACTGAAGCCATGTCTTCAACTTCGAAGAATTCTTTCTTAACGAAATTGAACATACCAGCGATAATGTTACTTGGAAAAGTCTCAATCTTGGTGTTGAGGTCACGCACCCCACCGTTATAAAAGCGTCGGCTAGCCTGGATCTTATCCTCAGTGTCGACTAGCTCTTGCTGTAGCTGCAAGAAGTTCTCGTTTGCCTTGAGGTCTGGATAGGCCTCTGCGACAGCGAACAAACTCTTCAACGCACCTTCAAATACGTTCTCAGCCTTGGCAGTTGCTTCTGGTCCTTGGTTGGTAGCGTTAACAACTTGCGATCGCGCTTCAGTTACCTTCTCGAACACTTCGCGCTCATGTGAGGCGTAGCCCTTGACGGTCTCAACTAGATTTGGAATCAAATCGGCACGGCGCTTCAGCTGTACAGTTATATCACTCCACGCCTCCTCAACTCGAACGCGCAAAGTAACTAGTGAGTTATAGATAGCGATTACAATACCGGCCAGAACCAGTACAATCACGCCGATAATTATTGCTGGCAACATTTCTCCCCCTTACTGTTTGGTTGTCTTGTTTACTATTATAGCAAGAAACCTTAAAAAAATAGCATCTGTTTACGCTTGGTGCTCGGGGCGGGACTTGAACCCGCACGGCTTATTCAGCCCCCAGATTTTAAGTCTAGTATGTCTACCAGTTCCATCACCCGAGCTTGCCTCTATAGTATACTAGAAATATGACGCAAGTACTGATAATTCATGGCGGAAATAGTTTTAGCTCGTACGATACTTACCGAAAACACCTCGCCAACAAAACAATCAGCTACGAAAAAATCCTCTATCACGAAGGCTGGAAATCCTGGCTAGCTCAGAGCCTACTCAGCTACGACGTCCTGCTACCATCGATGCCAAACGAACAAAATGCCGTATACGATGAATGGGTAGTTTATTTTGAGAAATTGCTACCACTACTCGGCGATGACGTCCGGCTGATTGGCCATAGCCTTGGTGCGATGTTTCTAGCTAAATACCTACACCACAGTCCCCTAAAGCGTCCAGTTCAACAGCTGATATTGATTGCTGGCGGCTACGACGATGACAGCCACGAAGACTTGGGCAGCTTTCGAGTCGACTCGGCAAAGGGCCTAGACAAGAGTGCTTCAGAAATTCATTTATTCCATAGCACGGACGACCCCGTCGTGCCCTACAGCGAGCTCGCTAAATATCAACACGACCTACCAGATGCTTTGACTCATAGTTTCACCGATCGAGGTCACTTCTATAGTATGACTCCGACCTTTCCCGAGCTACTCGACATCCTGCAACAAAAATAACCTCGATCGTCGAGGTTATTTCATGGAGGCACGGACGGGATTTGCACCCGCGTACACGGTTTTGCAGACCGCTGCGTAACTACTCCGCCACCGCGCCGCTAGGCTTCATTATAGCAAA
>CAZNOD010000060.1:0-3876 GCA_964574585.1 uncultured Candidatus Saccharibacteria bacterium
GTAGGCGCTGAGTTTATCGCGGTCAATATCTGATTGGTCGCGCAGAGCGGTAGTGATTTTGCCCCTATGTGATTTGTGTAGGTCGATTGCAAGTTGATTGTAGTCCATGGCTCTAGTATAGACTATACCAAGGCTAGATGATACCGTGGCTAACCTCTTTTCACTGCTGAGATTTTGTGCTATAATTGGCACTTGATTGTATATAGTATAAGCTTCTCGATATGACGGTGTGGAGCCGCAGCCATACAACTGCGTGGCCAGCCAATATCATACAGAGGCACAAAGTAGAGGAAATAAGATGAGTTTTTCATTGATTCAAAAAGTTAACGACCAGCAGAAAAAACCTGAGGTAGTTGACGTTCGTAGTGGTGACACCGTGCGGGTATATCAAAAAATTCGCGAAGGCAACAAAGAGCGTATCCAGATGTTCGAAGGTGTAGTTATCCGCACCGACAATAAAGGCCAACAGACTAGCCGTATCACAGTCCGCAAGGTCGCAAGCGGTGTTGGTGTTGAAAAAAGCTTCTTGATGCACAGTCCACTAGTCGAGCGTGTCGAGGTGGTTCGTCGTGCTAAGGTTCGCCGTAACTTCTTGAGTTACCTAAGGCAGCGTAGCGGTAAGTCAGCTCGCTTAACTGCTAAGCAGTTCGATCGTGCCGCCGTGAATGCAGTACGCGACCCAAAGGCTGAAGCCGAGGCTGCTCGCTTGAAAGAAGAGGCTGCTAAAGCAGCAGCCGAAAAACAAGCTGAGGCCGATAAGGCAGCAGCTGAACTTGAAGCTAAACAACAAGCCGTCGAAGACGCTCACAAAGATAACCAGGCTTAGTCGCTAGTCATTAGCGCAAAAATACCTCTCGTAAAGAGAGGTATTTTTCGATTCAGAGCGGTCATTTCTGGCATGTTATAAACTTGCTAAATATTATAATAGCACAAAGACGTGATTAAGTCAATGGTATAGAATAAAAGCTATGATACTCGGTATTGATGAAGCTGGACGAGGCCCGTGGGCGGGTCCACTGGTAGTCGGTGCCGTAGTTTTAGGTACCGATATCAACGGTTTGGCTGATAGTAAAAAACTGACCAAGCAGCGCCGAGAGTTACTCTACGACGAGATCATTAACCAAGCTCAGGCGGTAGCGACTGGATGGGTTAGTGCTGCAGAGCTAGATAAGCTAGGTATGAGCGCTGCTCTTCGGCTAGCTACTCGACGGGCTGTTGAGCAAATCAAGGTGCCTTATCACGAAATTATCATCGATGGCACTGTTAATTTTCTGGCTGATACAGCACTTGGCAAATACGTGACGACGTTAGCTAAGGCCGATGCCCTCATCGCAAGCGTCAGCGCGGCGTCGATTATAGCTAAGGTTGAGCGTGACCGTTATATGGTGTTTGCCGACGACTTATATCCCAGCTATGGCTTTGTTAGTAACGCTGGCTATGGTGTAGCCAAGCATCGAGCAGCTATCGATCAGTACGGTATCTGTATTGAGCATCGCTTGAGCTTTGCGCCACTGGCAAAATACCAGACTGCTAGGCTGCGGCCAGCTGTACTGCCGGTCAAACGGACTAGCCGGGCGGTTGGCAACGCCAGTGAAACGGTAGCTTCACGCGAGCTGGAACGACGCGGTCACACTATAATAGATCGCAATTGGAAGGTTAGATTGTGTGAAATTGATATTGTATCGCGGTTAGGTGACACTTATTATTTTACAGAAGTTAAGCATCGACGTAGCTCAAAAGCTGGCGATGGAATAGCAGCGATTACCAGCCGCAAGCTACAGCAAATGAAGTTCGCTGCTCGAGTCTACGCTCACTATCACCATTTAACCAATCACGAACTACGCCTAATAGCCGTAGCGACCACGGGTGATGATGAGCCTGTGCTCGTCGATTTACTAGAGATTAGCTAAGCGTTGGTGAACAGCTGGAGTATCTTTTTCGAGACTATCGATACGAGCTTCGATCTCCAAGATGCCGAGATCGATAACGCGCTTGAGTGCTGGATAGCTACGCTTGGGGGTGAAGAATTGGCGGTAACTATCGAGCTGCTGACGAGTCGATAGGCCAGTCGCAGCGTAGCGAGCAAAGTCATCAAAGCTCTTGTCACCTTGGAAGTTGTCGAGTATCCATTGCCAGTTGTCTTGGACCCACTGCCAGGTTGCATCGCGTGAATAGCGATTGCGAATCATGTAGACAAACCAGCGCGCAATGTCTTGCTTGCGAATACTATCGGCGTCGGTAAATTGGTCTAATAGGTAAGCAATATGCTCTGGCTGTTGGGCGCTGGTTAGTCCGGCGCAAAGGTCATCACGCAAATCTGCCGATTGGCTCTGGCTATAAGTTGCCATCAATTGCTCGATAGTGTTGATATCTTGACTGCGTTTGACGACGCTACTAATAACTAGACTGCGAATCTCGGGATCGATACTATCGATACCGCTAGCAAACAGCTGATCAATCTTGTCGATTACCGCACTGTCCTCGCTATAAGCCATCAGGCCGAGAATAGTCGAACGTAGCTTGGTGTCGGCTTCCGACTCGTCGTTAGTTGGCTGCCAGCCGAGACGCTCGTATTGCGGTCTGGCTAAATCACCAGCTAACTGGCGCAACTGCTGCTCAGCGACGTCGTCGCTTTCGACAAATTTCTTGAGTTCACCGACAGTTAAAGCGATGATATCCCAGACGCTGTCGGTAGTTTCGTCACGGTATGCCAATAGTAGATCGATTAGTTCAGCGCTAGAGATGACTCCGCCTCGAGCTAGCAGTGTTTGCTCGTGTAATATTTGCAGTCGGTCAAATTCGGTTAGTGTCTGGATGTTTCCGAGGATAGCCATTAAATGATCGTGGTCGTAGTGAGTCAGGAAGTGGGCCGTGTCATCGATATTGAAGCGAATATCGTGGCTGACTGGTAGTTTGAGTTGACGCGTTTCAAGCAGTGCTGGCATATCCTCCTCGGTATTGGTATTGAGGGGTATAGGCCAAATTTGCGATGATTCTTGGTGGGGGCCAATGAAGAACTGCTCTTGACTGATGCCATCGGACGAGACGTGGACAACCGGATAGCCCGACTGTGATATCCAAGTGTTCATCAGATCAGCGATATCTCGACCACTGGCCTCAGACAAGTGTCGCCATAGGTCGTTGGCTTCGGTATTGCCGTAAGCGAACTCTTGGAAGTAGCTACGTAGACCTTTTTGGAAGATGGTGTGCCCAATGTAAGCTTGGCACATCCTCATCAATCGAGCACCCTTGGCGTAAACAATAGCACCATCAAATAGGCTGGAAATTTCATCGGGGTGATTGACGTCAACTTGAACTGGCTGGACGCCATCAATCGCATCACGACGCAGAGCCAGTATGCTTTCGTGTGTCGCAAAGTCAAGCCAAGCGTTCCACTCTGGGTGAATGGCGTCGACAGCGACGTATTCCATCAGCGTGGCAAAGCTTTCATTGAGCCAGAGATTATCCCACCACTTCATCGTCACAAGGTTGCCAAACCACATGTGGCTCAA
Source organism: uncultured Candidatus Saccharibacteria bacterium (assembly GCA_964574585.1). Taxonomy (GTDB): domain Bacteria; phylum Patescibacteriota; class Saccharimonadia; order Saccharimonadales; family Saccharimonadaceae; genus SZUA-359. The sequence goes on from CAZNOD010000060.1 coordinate 3,513, forward strand.
CTCATGACTGATGACGGTGGCGATATATTGTTTACTCGCCACAGTAGTGGTTGCAGGATCAGCTAGTAAGGCAACTTCGCGATAGGTGATTAGCCCCCAGTTTTCCATCGCACCAGAGGCAAAATCGGGCAAGGCGACATGGTCGGACTTGGGTAGAGGGTAGGGTACACCGAAATAGTCGTCAAAGAAATCAATAGTCGCTACGGCGTGTTCGAGTGCAAAGTCGAGCGATTCGGGACGTTGAGCTGGCGTAGCCCAGACGTTGACTTCGACGCCACCGGCAGTTGTAGCGGTTTTGTTGTGCATCTCGCCGTAGACCCAGGCCAGTAGATAGGTGCTCATGCGTGGCGTGGTGTCAAAGGTA
>CAZNOD010000061.1:0-3848 GCA_964574585.1 uncultured Candidatus Saccharibacteria bacterium
TTCTTTTCAAGCAAGCGGAGGAGGCTTTAGCCGCTATCCCTCATCCCCAGCCAAGATAGACCAGCTTAGACAATCCTTTAATAGCACTGCCAGGCTACCCGTAGTCTACGTTGACACAAGTAGCCAATCATTGTAATGTACATAACATGAAGGAGTTATTGCGCCGAGGTTGCGCTGGTATATCTGACTTACGGACAGTCGTGGCGCTGGGTGGCGTCATCCTGAGCATTGTTCTACACGAATTGTTTCATATCATAATACACTGGTCAGAAATTACTAATATCAGCTTATTCCCTGACGCCAATGCTATTGCTGAGGTGATATTTGCGCCGATCGGTGAATACGATCTGGTGGTTGAGGAGGCTATTGCCTATACGATCACTATGATTACGCTGATTATGACAGCCATGCTGGTAGCAGAGATTCATGATGCGCGTGACCGCAAAACCGTTCAACAGACTGTATTGCCAGAATATACCGCCGACATCAGCACCGCTGAGGCTAGTTTATTGCAAGCTCAATTGAGCAAGCTACTAGGCATCGATACGGTTGCTTCGTCGTCAGCCACGACTAAATAGGAGTATAATAACACCTAGTAGGAGGTAGCAGCGATGAATATCAAACCTTGGGTAGTCGCAACCTTAGCTGTAGTCATACTGATCTTGGCTGGGGTAGTAGTTTATTTAGTCTGGTGGCAGCCAGAGCAGGCATCGAACGGAAAGCCTGCGCCTGTAGTGTCGTTTGATACTTGTGTGGCTGCTGGTAATCCAGTAATGGAGAGTCACCCTCGTCAATGTCGGGATAGCGAGAGCGGCGTCACTTACACAGAAAAAGTTGATCAGGAAGAGCAGCCTGAACTGACCACGCAAACCTACAAGTCAGCCAAAGGTGTAACTATCACTATCGACAACTGGGCTGACAATCGCTTGGTTTCAAGCCCACTGACAATTACTGGTGCCGTACCGGGTAGTTGGTCATTTGAAGGTAGTTTTCCAATCGATCTGCTGTTCGAGGGTGATATCGGTCTACCAGGTGCAACTGCTCAGCTCAAAGGCGACTGGATGACCGATGAGATGGTGCCATTTACGGCCAGCCTAGTATTTGATGATCAATTGATTGGTGAAGAGGTGCTGATAATTTTGCGCAAAGACAACCCGTCTGGCTTGCCTGAAAATGACGACTCGTTAAGGTTGAAGGTGCGCGTTGAAGATTAGGATAAGTCAACAATTTGCTACCAGCTAGCTATGAGGCTACACTAGGTAGATATGGCAGAAAATACAAACAAGCGGCCTCGACAGCGACAGACTCTAAGCGGCTTTCTCAACGATGTCGTTAATCGCGCCAAGCGCAATACACACCGCGGAGCGGCACGTTCAGCTGATTTAGAGAAGGAGCTATCCAAGATCGACAGTCGTGTCAAACAAACTCTCAATCGAATTAACAAAGAGGCTAGTCGAGACGATTCAATAGAGTCGATTAGTCGGGCGGCCGCTAAGCTAGAGGATACAACCAATCTGCTAACTAGTGAATTGATGCGCTTATCGGCGGTTTATCATCGACAAATTGATACGGCACGTATTCGTAGATTTTTAAGTGAGCAGCAGGAAATAATCCGGACCTCGATGGATGGTGGCATCGAGAGCTCGTTGACACTTGATGGACGCGTCGAAGAGTTGCATAAGTTGATGGCTGAAGAGCGAGCTCGTGTATCAAAAGCTCAGCGCATTGAGCGGACTAAGTTTGTTATCAGTGTCAGCATTGCTTTGATTTCGTTAGCGATAAGTATTTATGCACTTTGGCTAAAATAACTTCTAGGGCCTCGAGTATAATATAGGCATGAACGATCAGCCAGAACCTACCGACGATCAGGCATCTAATTTCGATCGCAGTCATTTGGCTGATTTATATCCAGCGGCCAAATCTTTTGAACAGCGGCTGGCTGACAGAAAGTTAGCGGACAAGCGACGGCGTGATCGACTGCCCAAGAACATGACTTGGACGACTATATGGCGGCTGTACGGCATTTTAGTGGCTGTATTTGCCGGCATACATGTTGGTGTCGCCATGTTTAGCATCATGGGTCCGCTTGGGGCGGTGCCAATGTCATTTTTGGCTGGCTTGGCGGTATTAGCCTACGTATACTGGGCAGTCTCTAGTACAGTGCGTGACTTTCATGGTTTTGGCTATCGTGCTGGACCATTCATAGTTACCTACATGGTGGCCTATCCGGCCTGCTTGTACTGGCTGACGATGCTAGTCGATGCTGGAGCGCAGCGGCTTGAGTTTGTAGTCTGGGCTAGTGTTGTTCATTGGCTATTAGTCTATGTGTTAATGAAGCTAGTTGGAGTCCGGTCTTGAGTCGCAAGTATGAGTATAGCCAGCATTTTTTGCGCAGTCCGCGTCTGGTGGCTGAGTTGGTTGGTCATAGTAATATTCGCCGCAATGACATCGTGATAGACCTTGGTGCTGGTAGTGGCGTGATTACTAGTGTGTTGGCACGGCGAGCACGGCACGTTATTGCGGTTGAGATCGAGCCAGTGGCTCTCGAAAAGCTGCGTCGCAACACGGCTAATTTAGATAATGTGACGGTGGTTGCTGGTGACATCACTAGCTTGCAGTTGCCGGACGATAGTTACAAGGTGTTCTCTAATATACCTTTTGCAATCAGTGCCGATACAGTTCGCTGGCTTACTACGGTCGAAAAAACTCCCAAGAGTATTTATTTGATAGTTCAAAAGCAGTTTGCTCAAAAGCTGATCGCTAGCGATCGGCACTTCACTAGCCAGCTAGGGTCGGAGATCGCACCTTGGTGGCAGGCAAGAATTCGTAAACCATTGCGCAGGACAGATTTTACGCCACCGCCCGCTGTTGATACGGTGCTACTCGAAATCAAGCCTCGCCCAATTAGCTTGCTGCCGTCGAACCAGCAGGCTAGCTACCGGCAGTTTGTCGAGCAAGCCTATAGTCGCCAACAGTTTTTCGTGGCGTTGCCGCGTGAGCAAACTGGAATTAGCAGCGAACGTAAGCCATCGGAAGTAACACCTGAACAATGGAGTAAGCTGTACCAGCTTCAGCATAAAAATCCAATCGACAGCAGCGTCTGAAATTTTTCATTCAGTACGCCGAAAAGACCCCCTGATACTGCCTGCTGTATAGTTTAGTGACTATAAGACTAAAAGCTTCGTGTACAATTAGACTATGGAAGAATATATTTTACGCTTTGTGGCTGACTATTTGATGTTTGTCATCGGAGCAATTGCGCTCTATACTTTTATGGTTATTATACCTCGCTCGCTGTGGTGGTACTGGGGGTGGCGGATATTTATGGCTGGGGTGACGGCATACCTGGCTGCCAAGCTAGCTGGTCACTTCTATCAGCCAGAAACAATGCGACCGTTTGAGAAGCTGGGCGTAGAGCCGGGTGCGGCATTTTTACCCAATCCAGGATTTCCTAGCGACCACGCTTTGTTTGCCATGTTCCTGACCTTGGCGGTTTGGTTCTCGACTCATCGTCGAGTGCTGGCTGGAACCATGCTTGGTTTAACTCTACTGGTCTGTATCGGTCGGGTAGTTGCACTAGTTCATACGCCACTCGATGTGATTGGTGGTTTGGTTATCGCCTTTACTGGTATTATCTGGTATAGACATACTCGCGATAAGATAGTACAATAACCCCAACAAACGAGGAGAAAATTATGGCCAAGCAAAATCGGGTGGTGGCAGACAATATAGAACGAGTAGACCCAGTGGTGCCAATGTTTCGTAGTGAAATGTTGTTGGTTTTTGCAATTGGGCTAGGTGTCGGACTAGCAGTAGTTGGCTTGTCGTACCTATTAAATCAGTACGTA
>CAZNOD010000062.1:0-3785 GCA_964574585.1 uncultured Candidatus Saccharibacteria bacterium
AGAAACGCCAAATAAATTATCGGGAGCTTCGCCAGCATCATCTACTACCTGCATATATTCTGGTAGGCGACTCAGTAGACTAGTAAACTCTAGTCGCTTCAGCAGGCTAGCTAGGCTAGTCGGGTCGAGCGCACGCACGTCCATCGACTCCAAGTCGAGCTTAATCGGTGCATCGACAAATAGCCGCGACAACTCCTTACTCATGTAGGCCGAGTCGCGCCCTGACTCAAGCTTGCGCCGCAAGCTGTCTTTGATGTTATCGAGGTTTTCGTAGATACCATCGAGTGTCTGATAATCTTGTAGCAGCTTGATGGCGGTCTTTTCACCAACCCCTGGGACACCTGGTATATTGTCGCTAGGGTCACCCTTCAGGCTCTTGAGATCAAGGAATTGATCAATTTTGATGCCGTATTTATTCTCAAAGCCAGCAATATCAAACTTATCGATATGCGAGAAGCCCCGCTTTAGCGCGTACAAAAAAGTGTTCTTGTCGAGTATTTGCAGTGCATCGAGATCACTAGTAATCAGGTAAGTTTCAACGTCACCGCGCAACTCAGCCTGAGCATCAAGCGAAGCCATGATGTCATCGGCCTCGTAGTCATCAATCTCATAAAGTGGCCAGCCTAAGGCTTCCAGTAGCTCATAAAGTAGCGGTATCTGGGTGTAAAAATCAGCCGGGGCTGGCTTGCGCCCCGCCTTATACTCCGGGTAGATTTCGCGACGCTTGCGGATATTGGTCTTGGCCTTATCCCAAGCCACGCAGACGTAGTCAGGGTCGAGCTGTTTGATTAGCTCCAGGCTCAAAGCAGCAAAGCCATAGACACCACCAGTCGGTGTACCGTCGGGCAAGCTGAGGTTTGGCATCGCATAGTAACCACGATAAAACACGCTCTTGCCATCAATAATCACTAGCCGCTTCATATTACCAGTATACGCCACCGTTAGCTCGACTGCCCATAGATGACCGGTAGCAATCTACTTGCTTCAGCTAGCAGTAAACTATGAGCTAAATCGGCCGATGGGACATGAGAAACTCTGGTCATTCTTTTGCCATGCTCATCCGGAACTCTCTTGATAAGTGTTCCGGCCTTTATGACATAGTCTAACGCTTGGTCGAGCGACGACCTTTCGGTGTCCTTAAACTTACTGCCACGTAAATCAAATTGCTCGAAGACTGGACTACGGCTTGAAATCCCAACCACTGACTTGTAACGATCCATGAAATCAGCACGAGTTTGAGCCACTTGCCGAATCTGTCTATGGCGTAAGTTAGCTTGGGTATCTCTAGGTGCGTAATCATCGGTGCCGAACATCAACAGTAGCCCAACAGCTGTACTATAGTCGACAACATTATCGTCGTATAGATCAAGCACCTGGTTGCGCACTTGATCCTTCAATTCATCTAGCTGGCTTTCTAAAAACTCGGCCCCACCAGACTGATAGTCGATGACGTGTTTTAGCTGTTTTATATCGCGCAGACCAGCTACCCTGTCTAACATTGCCGACTTGGCGTCTTCTAGTTCAGTGTATATGTACGCTAGTTCTGGTATTGGCTCGGTCATTTGTACTTATTCTATGTTGTTAGTGGTAGTTTGCAAGCATGAGCATAACCTATCTGTTAGACTAATAGTTATGAAAGAACGCAAAAAAGCCGTAATCGTTGCTCCAGTTGGCCTAGCGGGGGCTGGCAAAACTATGGTGGTCGACTATCTGACCGAGCAGAACTGGCCGCGCATCCATGTTGGTGGCTTCGTCATCCAGGGCATCAAGGACCAAAATATAGATATCACACCAGAAAATGAGCGTGCCTACCGCGAGGATATGCGCGCCAAGCACGGCCAAGACGTCTTTATGGCGATGGCGATCGAACAAATCGAGCGTCTTATCGAAGCCGGTCAGCGCAAGATTGTTATTCATGGTCTATACAGCTGGACCGAGTACCGCTTACTCAAACGCACCTTCCCGGGTGAATTGACCGTAGTTGCCGTGGTCGCACCTAAGCTCCTACGCAAGCAGCGCATGGCTAATCGTCCACGACGTCCACTGACGCCCGAACAAGTCGACCAGCGCGACTGGTCCGAGATCGAAAACATCGAAAAAGCTGGCCCAATAGCTGCTGCCGACTACTTCATCCAAAACGATGCCACGCCCGAAAAGCTGTACCGTCAAATCGACGATATTATCAAACAACTGGTTGATTAAACACTGACTAGAGTTCGAAAAAGCGACGCAAGTAGTCTAAATAATCAGCCAATGAGTCAAATTCGTTGATAATCGTCACATCAGCCTTGGCTTTGACGCCCGCCATATTGAGGCCGCCACCTTGAGCTGTCGGAGTCATCTCGCTGGCTTCTTGCTGCTGGAACTCTTCAAAGCTTATTTCATCGGTTACCCGACCGCGCCGAGCGGCAACCAGTCGATCGTAACGTAGTTTTTGATCGGCATCGATCCAAACAACAATACCTCCAGCTGACTGAATCTGATCAGCCTCACCAGGTGTCCGCAGGCTAGTCATTACTAGTCTGGCCTTGTCGGAATGTTTATCGATAGTTCGTCGCGCCAGCGCAGCATCACCCTCAGCCTGACGAATTTGTTGACTACGGCCACTCAGATTCTCTCGAGTATGCTCTAGGCCATCACGCGTCAGCTCGTCGCGCAAAATATCACTCAGGCTAACAACAGTGTAGCCTTGCTCATCGCGTAGCAAATCACCTAGCGCGTCCTTGCCCGCACCATTGGTGCCCGCTACACCGACAATTCTTGGTATTTTCATTACTTCAAATACTCGTATAGTTTCTTGGAGTCTTTGTGCTTACGTAGTTTAGCGAGAGCTTTAGCCTCAATCTGGCGAATACGTTCACGAGTGACGGCAAACTCTTGGCCAACCTCTTCTAATGTGTGACTCTTGCCGTTGTCTAGACCAAATCGCATCCGAACAATTTTTTGCTCGCGGTCGCTGAGTGTCGATAATACGGCCTGAACCTGCTCTTTGAGTAGCTGGTTAGCTGCCGATTCTTCGGGAGTCTGACTTTCTTCATCTTCGATAAAGTCACCCAGTACCGAGTCCTCGTCCTCACCATCACGGCCAACACCAGCATCGAGACTCGATATGTCTTGTTTAATCTTGATCACGTACTCTACCTTATCGGGTTCCATCTCGAGCTCTTTAGCCAGCTCTTCGATGGTTGGTTCGCGGTTGAGCTCTTGGGTCATCCGACGCTGAGTACGTAGGAGCTTATTAATAGTTTCAACCATGTGCACCGGAATACGAATTGTTCGCGCTTGATCAGCAATTGCCCGCGTAATCGCTTGGCGAATCCACCAAGTTGCATAGGTACTGAACTTAAAGCCCTTGTCTGGGTCAAACTTCTCTACAGCGCGCAGCAAACCGGTGTGGCCCTCTTGGATCAGGTCAAGAAAGTCGAGACCTCGGCCACTATAGCGCTTAGCAATACTGACTACTAGTCGCATGTTGGCTTCAGCCATTTTGTCCTTTGGTCGCGCCAACTTGTGAGCTTTTTGGCGTAACTTTTGACGCTGGTTGTCGGTCAGTGAGTCACTCTCAAGTTTCTCGAGAACCTCTGCTAGCTCGTCACGATTAGCGACTACTTGCTGCGCTAGACTGAGTTCTTCTTCAGCGGTTAGTAGCGGAATTTTACCGATTTCACGTAGGTGTAATCGAACTGAATCGTCAGATATGTCGTCTAGGTATTGTCCGCTGTTGAGTACCTCTTCAGAAGTATCTTCCTCTTCTTCATCGTCTAGATCATTTAGATCCGGTTCTT
>CAZNOD010000063.1:0-3653 GCA_964574585.1 uncultured Candidatus Saccharibacteria bacterium
GGGACAACGGATTCGGTCAGCTCGGGACCGGCGGATTAAGAGAATCATTCGATCCAGTAGTGACCAACTTACCATTTTCTATGACGGCTCCCACCACACCAACCGTTACCTTTGACGGATTAGCCGCTACTAGTGTAGAGCTAGTCGACGACGGCAGTGGTGACTTATTCCTGCGAGCAGTTACACCAGCGCATGCCCCCGGTCCAGTGGACGTAGTGATTACATTTGAAGGACAAGCCCCCATCACCCTACCGCTAGCCTATACCTACCTAGCTGACGATAGCGGCAGCGATCCAATTAGCCCAGACCCAGGAGATTCCGATGAGGACCCTGACACAGACCCTAGTCCATCTGACTCAGCCACAGACGGCCTAGCCGATAGCGGCAGCAGCGTTTGGCTTCTGGCGGTTAGCGCCCTAGTCACTCTCGCTTCTGGCAGCTACATTATCTGGCGACGACCCTAAGCAGTATCGAGCCTTGCCCAGCCAGCCGAGATTGTAGCAATGAGAGTACAATGGGGTTATGACTCGACAGCAGAAATTAGTATTGTGGATCTGCATACTAGCATCGTTCGTGCCGTTTCTCGATGGCTCGGTTGTCAACGTAGCCTTACCAGCCATTACTGACGAGCTCGGTGGTGGCTTCGCCCTGCAGCAGTGGGTGGTGAACGCCTACGCTATCAGTCTCGGTGCTTTTATGCTGATTGCCGGCTCGCTGGCCGACCTGTATGGCCGGCAGCAAATTATGAAAATCGGTCTCGGGCTATTTGCCATCACTTCAATTCTCTGTGCGGTGGCACCGAGCGGTGAATTTTTGATAGCCGCTCGAGCCGCCCAAGGACTTGCCGGCGCCCTCCTAGTACCTAGCTCACTAGCTCTTATCATGGCTTATTTCAAATCAGACAAAGTCGGTCGGGCTATCGGTAGCTGGACCGCCTGGACTGGTATCGCTTTTATTATTGGGCCGCTGGTTGGCGGACTGCTAGTCGATATTTCATCTTGGCGCATGGTGTTTGCGATTAATATTTTGCCGATTGCTATTACGCTCTACATGCTGTCACGACTCGACTTCCACGAAAAGCTCCAGCCCAGAGTCCAACTCGACATCGCTGGTGCTAGCTTGGGCCTCATCGGCTTGACTGGATTGGTTTACGGCTTGATCGAGCAGCCACATCGCGGTTTTGCTGACCCGATGGTTTACGGTTCAATCACTATTGGCATCTTGGCGCTGATTGGCTTCGTCTGGCATGAACACCGCACCAAACAACCAATGCTACCACTCGGTCTATTCCAGGTCCGCAACTTTTGGGTCGGCAACATCGCTTCGTTCGCTATTTATGGTGGCCTAGGCTTGGCGACTTTCGCTATTACTATTTTCCTGCAGCAAGTTGGTGGCTATAGTGCTTTTCAATCTGGCATCGCCTTGGTTCCGGTCACGATCATGATGTTTGTTTTGTCTTCGCGGTTTGGCGATCTAGCTAGCAAATACGGACCGCGCGTCTTTATGGCTGTCGGGCCAATTATAGCTGGCTTCGGCTACTTATCGATGTACCTAGTCGATGCAACTGCCAACTACTGGCACATCTTGCCAGGCATCCTACTATTTGGTCTCGGCCTATCTATTACCGTAGCACCGCTGACTACAGCTATACTCGGTGCTATCAACCAGCAACAGTCTGGTATCGCTTCGGCTGTCAACAACGCCGTCACTCGTATCGCTGGTCTGATTGCGATAGCAGCTGTTGGCTCGCTAGTCGGCCAGTCACTCGGACTCGACGGTTTCCGAGCTATAACTATCGTCATGGCTAGTCTAATGTTTGCCGGCGGTATCATCTCGGCGCTTGGTATCACCAATCATGCCAAACCAGCAAAAATAAAGGTCTGATGACAACTTGTAAAAAGTTACAGAGGTAAGGGTCAGACCCTTAGGTCCGAGCGTCTAAGCGCTAGCATTTGTTATAATAGATATAGCGAGCAGTTTTACGGATTCACGGACTGCTACTGTACTTAAGGAGAGGAGGATCAACATGGAATTAACCGACCAACTCGTGCAATCTTATATGGATCAGGAGGTCACACCACCCTGCATCAGCCTCTACATCCCTACCCACCCAAAGAGCACTAGTCAGCGCATCAACGAAGATCGGATTCGGCTCAAAAACGGTCTTCAACAGCTCGAAGATCGCGGCGCTTTCACAGAAGAGCTAGCCGACACTCATACCAAGCTAATCGAACTGATTGACGACAATGACTTCTGGCTTCACCAGTCACTTAGCCTAGGCATACTAGCCGACACTACTGGTCTTCATACTGTCCGTCTGCCTTATGAGATGGCACCTGTCGCTCATAGCGGTGACAAATACGCCATTAGTCCGCTGCTGATCATGCAAAGTCTCGGTCAGACCTACTATTTACTAGACATCGACTTCGATGGCCCGAAGCTTTATGCTGGTGACCAGTCTGGCCTAGAGCTGGTTGAAGACCTCGTGCTACCCGGTGCTATCGAGGATGTCATCGATACCGAGCAACGCCGCAGTGCTTCGAGCGCTCGCGGAGGATCCAATGGTCGCGGTGTAGCTTATTATGGTCGTGGCGAAGCCGATGACCGCCAGGCAAACGATGTCAGCCGCTATCTGCAGCTACTAGCCACGCCAGTCGAGGATTATCTGAAAGATAAGTCTGATCCGTTATTTATAGCCGGTTCGCCAAAAGTCATCGCTGAGTTTCGCGACATGATCAACTATAGCAACACTCAGGAGCACGAGATCTCTGCCAACTACGACCAGCACCGTCTATCAGACCTACACGACAGTACACTCACGGCAATGATTGAACTAGCTCGCAGCAAAAAGACCGAGCAGCTCGAACGCTACGCTAGTCTCGACTTTGATCAACGCGCCGACGGTATGACCGCTGTCGAAGCCGCCGCCGAGCAAGGCAAGGTCGACACCCTACTGTTGCCAGTTGTCCGTGTCACTACCGATGGTATCCGCAGCGATGACCAGCCGTCACCACTCGTCGAACTGCCCGAAGACTTCGATGCTTTTGAGGCTGTCGTTCGCAAAGTTGCCGAGCAATCGGGTGTCATCGTGCCAGTCGAGCGGGATGATTTCCCAGACGACCCGAGCATGAAGGCAATTTTACGCTACTAGGCCCAGCTGGTCTCCAGCATAGCAACGGGGGGGGTACTCCAGACTACCAGCGCTCTATCTCTATCTGACCGCGACGCCATCAATTTGCAAACTTGTAAAAAGTGACAGAGGTAAGGGTCTAACCCTTAGATCCTGAGGTTGTAGCCTACTACGATAGTTGTTTTTATATTGATTTGATGCTGTAATAAGCTTATATATGACTGAACGCTTAAATTATTTAGACGACCGTAGTCATGCCTACCGGCATACTGGCGAACTTATCGCAAGCATCGCTCGTAATTCACATAGCGTCGATGTCGATAGTATCACCGAGCATCGATGGGGTGATCTGATGGTGTTACTGCGTGAAGTCGATACACTAGCCGATACAACCAGTGCTTCAGCTGAAGATGTGATAAATGAGTTAAGGACTTTCGACCGCTTTCGCGATACCTCACCCCACCTCGCTCCAGAGCTTTTAGGACCGCTAGTTCACCACACTATGCTCAATCGTACAGGAGCC
>CAZNOD010000064.1:0-3608 GCA_964574585.1 uncultured Candidatus Saccharibacteria bacterium
AAATCACGTACCATAGCTGACGTGACTGGCTACGATGGTGACGAGCCAAGTATTATCATCCCAGCACTTTGGTTAGCTTATGGTAGTCAAAAAGCTGAATTCGATCAACTGCCGCGAGTCAAGCAAATTGCCGAGGAGATTGATTTTCCATTGATACCTTTACTGGCTCGCATGGAGTACGTTGGTATAAAGCTTGATACCGAGCAATTGGCAGCAATGAACAAAGAATTGCAAAAAGAGATTGCGAGCCTGCAGGCTGAAATGTATCAGTTGGCCGATGGTGAGTTCAATATAGCCAGCCCAAGTCAGCTAGCTGAGGTTCTCTACGTCAAGTTAGGCTTGCCAACAGCTGGTATCAAAAAAGGTAAAACCGGCTACAGCACCGGTCAAAAAGAACTCGATAAGCTACGTGGCCAGCATCCAATCATTGAATTGATTGAACGCTTTCGTGAACTGACAAAGCTTCAGAATACGTATGTACTAGCCTTGCCAAAACTGGTTGATAGCCAATCGCGTTTGCATACAACGTTTAACCAAGACGTAGCTTCGACAGGGCGACTGAGTAGTACCGACCCTAACTTACAGAATATCCCAATTCGGACCGAGCAGGGTCGACGGATTCGTCAAGCCTTTGTGCCGGCGCCTGGCAACTTATTTGTCAGTGCTGACTATTCGCAGTTTGAGTTACGACTAGCGGCGGTGCTATCGGGCGACGAAGACATGATCAATGATTTTAACGCCGGTACCGATATTCACACCAAAACGGCGGCCGATATTCACGGCGTACCAATTGATGCTGTCACCAAGGATCAGCGACGTGATGCCAAGGTGATTAATTTTGGTGTTCTCTACGGCATGGGCCCACATGCCTTGGCGCAAAATACTGGTATGAGCTTTGCCGCGGCCAAGAGTTTCATCGAGGAGTATTTCAAGTTGCGCCACAAGGTACGAAGCTATATTGACGCTACCATCAAGCAGGCGCGTGATGAGGGTTATGTTGAAACCTACTACGGTCGTCGCCGGCCAACACCTGATGTTAATTCGAGTAACTTCATGGTTCGGTCGGCTGCCGAGCGGGCTGCCGCTAATATGCCAATTCAGGGTACGGAAGCCGATTTGATGAAGAAGGCAATGCTAGAGGTAGATGAAAAGTTGAAATCTGATAACGGTCGGCCTGCTAATCAGCCACTGGGCTGGCAAGTGCTGCAAATCCACGACTCGATATTGGTTGAGTGCCCCGAGGAAAACGCCGAGCAAGTCAGCCAGATACTGCAGCAAACTATGGAGTCGATTGCCCCCGAGCTCGATATAAAGTTAAACGTCGACGTCAGTATTGGCCGCACGTGGGGCGAGGTCTAGTCGATTGACAAAAACTTCTAAGCATGCTAGAGTAACAGAGTAGCATTCACCCAAAAAATAAAAAATATCAAATGGCATCGATTAGTAAATGGCAACGATTTCAACCACGTGAGCGACGTGGGGCGCTTGATGACCTGACTATATACGAACAAGACACCGTCTACACACGGGCTCGGGCTGTAATTGCTGAAGCGATGCACGAGGCTCGGTCGGTAAAGTCTGTACGTTCACTGAAGCGTATCATTCAGGCCGTCAAAATCGTCAAAGAGCGCAGTGAAAAAAACCGCCTACCAGAGTATTTCCTGGCTTCCTTGATCTTGCAGGCGCCCAATGCTGTCAAAGCCCAGCGAGAGATGGATCGGCGACACGGCGGTTATAACAATCGCCAAGCTAGACTGTTTGAGCTGATTGATTTCAACGATACATTCGTCGATACCGTACTGTCACTCGACGAAGACCTACTAGATGACTTCAATCAGCGATTGTGGCATGAAATAGAAATATTTTGCCAGGCACAAAGAGTGGCTGGTTTTTCGACGCGTCAATTTGACGCTATAGTTCACGGACTTAGTCGCGAGATTGCTGTCTATCGTGGCGCCAAAAAACAAGGCTACTTGGCGCGGATGACTAGTCGTTCACAAGACGCACTAGGTATCGATATGATTATTACTGATCCAGAAACCAAAAAATCGATTGCTGTCGACGTTAAGACTAAGTCAGCTTTTCGCTGGCGACTGGTCCAGCTCGAAAAGCGACGTCGTATCGATGAACAGAAGCGTTTGGAGTGTGAATTGGCTGGATTTTGCACACTGCGCAACGGTAAGGGCGAAGAAACCGTCGATGTGGTATTGCTACGCATCGCGACTGATCGTTTGGGTAAAATAGACAATTATAGTTTTGCCGATACGACCGCGCTAGGCGATTTAATCGCTGACGCGCTGGCCAATCACGGCAAGTACGTCGTTGGCTAGATAACTCTTGTGCTTAACTAGTATAGGCTGTATATCTAAGTCAAGATGGAACGTCAGGTTAAGACTCCTACGGTCAGTGGCTTTGCTAAGTCTATTGTATTTGATGGGGTAATGAGTCATCATTACCAAGCCGCTAGGACGCAATGGTTTGATAAGTTCGAACACGACGATACGGGTTGGCCGTATAGGCTGATCGATAATGAGGCGGCGGTATATAGCCATAGAGTTTTTGTCGGCTACTCGCTAGCTCGTCGAAGTTTAGCATTGATCAGTAAGGATTTGTGGCGCAGCGACGATGATCCTCGGGCGTATTTTGTTGGCGAGCATAGTCTAGTAACTGGAGAGACAAAAGAATATCAGGTACTACAGTCGTCGGTCGATGCCGCGCGACAGCTGTGGGTACAAATTCTCGACCCAGACTATCCAGCTAGTCGCATTAGCGCTCAGCAAGCCCCTGCCTACAATCAGCGACGGATAGAAGCTAGTCTCAACGAAGATTATCGGACCGATGATATTAAGATGAACCTAGGGCTAGGGCGGTCGTATGAGTTTGTCGGACTAGCCGGATTAGAGGCTGCCATTAGGCAAGTTCGGCAAAATAGACAAGCAGCCGAAACGAGACATAGCTATCTGCCGCTAGTTGCCTAGATAGAAACTGATTGACTAGAGAAGAGGCAAGTGTCATTATAGGTGCATGTACCGTAGCGGACCAAACCGAATCATCCCGATCATTCTAGTTGTAGTCGTCATCGCCGCTTTTGTGTTTGGACTAGTGACAGTTGGTCGCTATTTGTTTGGTGGCAGCAGCGCTGAGCGCCAACAGCAAGAGGAGGCTGTTTTAACCGCTCGTGATCAATTGTTAACCCTCGAGTCAGATCGCAAGGTGCGCGTCACGTTGCGTGGTCCAATCGTCGCCGACGAAAAGTTTCGCACTTATCGAATCACTATATCGCCGTCTGCCCGTAGCTACGCGATATACGATGGTTATCTCGAGAGAGTTGATTATCAAAAAAACTTTGACAACAACATGGAGGCCTACGAGGAGTTTGTCCATGCTCTCGACAAAGCCGCTTTCACAAAACCTGGCAAGCAGTCAGATGAAGAAGCTAGCGACACTCGAGGTATCTGTGCAACTGGTAGGGTTTATATTTATGAGATAATTGGCCCGACTGGGGTAGTTGACAGTCGATGGACGTCAACCTGCAAGGGTTCACCAGGTACTTTTGGAGCTAGTATTTCTCAGGTTACTAACTTGTTTACCAGCCAGATACCCGAAGA
>CAZNOD010000065.1:0-3491 GCA_964574585.1 uncultured Candidatus Saccharibacteria bacterium
ACTCGCGCTATGCGCTCAGACAGCCATGTGACTTACATCTTGGCGACACCCCAATGTATAAATGTTAAACGGTATTTTTGCGATACCGCCAGGTAGTAAGGTTTTGGTCATGGACTAATTCTGATTTACTCGCGCTATGCGCTCAGACAGCCATGTGACTTACATCTTGGCGACACCCCAATATTGGTCTTTGAATATCCAGAGGCAATTGTAGCATATTTTAGCGATTGTTTGTAGCCTGGTGCTTGACCATCGCCCGACACCAAGCTACACTACTAGCATGAAAAGCAGAAGCGGTTTCACTCTAATCGAGCTAGTAGTGGTTATTGTCGTCATATCAATCATCGCTAGCATAGCGATTGTCGGTTATAACTCCCAGCTCAGAGCAGCGCACGATAGCAAATCCTCGGTCAACTTACTGGCGCTATCGGACGCTCTAGACAGTTACTACACAGAATCGGGTAGCTACCCAGTAACTTGTGGTCACAGCGCAAGTTCGGTTCTAGATTGCAGCCAGGTGGATAACGCCTATGCAGGAATGACAGCACCGCCAAAAATAGCTCCCGGTATCACTACAAGTCAGCTCAAGTCCATCCTACCTAAGCTTGGTGATAAGTTCACCCACCCGAGAAATCCAGACGAATCACCGCTAAATCACACGGTGGCCAACATCATCCAGACTGACTCATATTTTCTGCTGTCAATGGACCTAGTACCTGGCGGTGAAGTCACGCCTGATGACGGAGGCGGTGGTGGCGGTGGTGACGATGGCGGTGGTGACGATGGCGGTGGCGGAATCATCATCACTCCACCGGGCGGTGGCTGTGGTGGAATCTCAATTTGTCCACCTGGTGAGACTAGCCAGGGTGACCACGTGCAACTAGCAAGCATAGGGTCTGCTGTCTTGGGCGTATCGACGACCGTGACCGCTAGTTCGGTCAGCTTTGCCAATCCTCAAGGCGGTAGCAATATCAAATGTGACTTCCAGCTAACTGGCCAGACCATCAATGGCACTCAGGCAATTCAGCCACACCAGTATGTACTCGGCTATGTCAACGAGGAGACTAATACTTGGAAGTTCTATATCCAAGATCCACGACCAGACCTCAATGTACTCAACTGGAATACAGGCGCAAACGCTAGTTGTCAGGCTGAGAGCATCAGCGCCCTGAAGCGCGGCTAGCTAGTCTTGATACGACGATAAGCAAACTTAGCAGCCGGTCGCCAGCTCGTCCGCGCATCGCTATCATACTGGTAAATAACACCGTTTTTAACTTCGGATATGAGCACTAGGGCAGGGTTGTAACTAGCTAAAGTGCGGTAGTAGGCAATGTCTTGGTCTGTAATATGCCCGCGCCCCGGAAAAACTTCACGGAAACGACTACGGCCAATCTCGTCAAAGTACTGCGGCTGGCCTTTTGGTGGAAAGTATATGTCAGCCTTTAGCCCCATACGCGAAACTATTTTTTTGATATCACCCAAAGTCAACTTGCTGTGTCCGTGAATATAGCAGTAGAGTTGCTTTTTCTTATTGAGGTAAACACTAGCCTTGACAGCTCGTCCAACATCAACTTCCTGAACAATAATGCTATCAACATCGACAATCACACCAAAGCCAGACTTGGCGGCTTCTTCGAGCGCAATATCATCTAGCCACTGATTTATCATATAGAGTATTATCATACGAAACAGACGACAATGCAAGTTTTCAGTGGCAACTGACAGTGGTGTACAATATAGGTAATGTCCAAGTCCTTTTCTGAGCGCTATGATCAGCTAAACCAACAACAGCGGCAAGCCGTCGATCAAATCGATGGACCGTTGCTAGTACTGGCTGGTCCAGGCACCGGCAAGACTGAACTACTCAGCATGCGAGCCGCCAATATCATGCAGCAGACCGATACTCATCCGTCGAGTATCCTCTGTCTGACCTTTACCGATAGCGGTGCCAACGCCATGCGACGTCGTTTGACCGATATTATTGGTGCCGACGCCTATAAAGTAGCCATTCACACCTTTCACAGCTTCGGTACTGAAGTGATCAATCAAAATGCCGAGTATTTTTACCGCGGCGCCAACTTCCGTCCAGCTGACGAACTCAAGCAGTACGAAATCCTACGTGATATTTTCCGTCAACTAGACTACACCAATCCATTAGCCGGTATGAACGGTCAGGAATTCACTCATTTACGCGACACTATGCGAGTCATATCAGAATTAAAGCAAAGTGGTCTAAGCAGTGATGAGCTGCGACAAATTCTTGATCATAACGAAGCTGTACTCGACCAAATAGAACGTGACTGCTCTAAAATATTCTCTAGTCGTGTCTCCAAGTCAACCATCGAGCCACTGGCTGATATCGCAAAGCAAGCGGCATCTCTATCAACCGACAAATTGCCACCAGCTATATCGTCGTACTCTAGCACTCTAGCGCTATCGATTGCTCACGCCGTTGATGAGGCGATCGAGAGTGGCAAGACTCCGCCAATCACCGCCTGGAAAAACCGTTGGCTCGAGAAAGACGGAGAGGGTAATCTAGTGTTTATCGACCGCAAGCGTCACTCAAAGCTGCGGGCCGTCAGTCATATCTATTATCAGTATTTGACCGATATGGCGGCAGCTGGTCTGTACGATTACGACGATATGATTTTGGGTGTCATCCAAGCCGTCGAAACTCAAGCCGACTTACTCGCTAACTTGCAAGAGAAATTTCACTACATCATGGTAGATGAGTTTCAGGATACCAACCTGGCACAGTTGCGGCTGCTGTTTAATTTGACGGCAGCTACCGAGCGCCCCAACATTATGGCGGTGGGGGACGACGATCAAGCCATCTACAGTTTTCAAGGTGCTGATGTCGGTAATATCCATCGTTTTCGCAGTCAGTACGATCAGCCAGACATCATAGTCCTCAAAGACAATTATCGCTCGACAGCTGACATTCTCGAGGCTGCTCGAGCTGTCATTACTCAGGGCCAAGACCGGCTAGAAAACTCTATCGATGGCCTGACTAAGCAGCTCACGGCTCATGTTTCCCATCCAGACAGTCAGGTCACTATCTCGCAGTACAGTTCACCCGATGCCGAGCGAGCGGCTCTAGCTAATAATATTCGTCACTTAATCGACAGCGGGGTCGAGCCTAGTAGCGTGGCAGTCATCACTCGCCGTCACAAAGACTTAGTATCGCTGCTACCATACCTGACCGAAGCTGGACTAAGTGTCAACTACGAACGTCGCGATAATATTCTCGATCATCCAGTAGTATCACTACTTGAGCAGCTGGCAAAAATAGTCGTCGCACTTCGAAACAGCGATCACGACAAGGCCAACGCTTGGTTGCCGGAGATTTTATCACATCCAGCGTTTGAGTTTACAGCTCGGGACGTCTATAAGCTTAGTCTAGCTAGCTACCGCAATCGTCAAAATTGGTTCGAAGTTATGAAAACCATGCCAGTTTTCGCACCAATAGCCAACTGGCTGCTCGAGCGTAG
>CAZNOD010000066.1:0-3387 GCA_964574585.1 uncultured Candidatus Saccharibacteria bacterium
CGGCTGGACGTTGGCGTGATCGGCGCCAAATAGCTGCTTGGCGCGATCAATCGCTAGCTGCTCTACCCGATCAGTATAGTGCTGCCCACCGTAATAGCGCCTACCAGGATAGCCTTCGGAGTATTTGTTGGTAAATACACTTCCTAGTGCCGTCATGACATCTTGACTGACGTAGTTCTCGCTTGGTATTAGCTCGATGCCGTCTCGCTGACGCTGCTCTTCACCCTCTATAAGGTCTTGTATGACTGTATCTTGCATATATTCTCCCCCTGCAACCTTAAAAATCACTTACTTTTCGTCGAATTGATTTTGTTGGTAGCTACAACATTTGAATACATTATACCATCATCGCCCGACGCTATAGTTGTCATATAACAACATTAATCTTTTGCTAATATATCATTGATGATATAATGAACTTATGAAAAGTACTAATTATCTCGAAAAAGTTGGTCTGCTTATTCAGCAAAACCGACAACGCCGTGGCATGACTCAAGCTGAGTTAGCCGAGGCTATTGGCACCAGTCAATCAGCTATCAATCGCATCGAGCGGGGTGGTCAAAATGTATCCTTGGAGATGATAGCCCGCATCGACGAGGTGCTATCAAGCGAGATAGTTAGGCTCAACGATACTGGCAAAGCAAACTTCTTGATACAGGGCGGTAAGCAGCTCAGCGGCTCCATCGAAGTCAAAACTAGCAAAAACGCTGCCGTCGGTCTGCTCTGTGCAAGCCTGCTAAACAAAGGCAAGACGACCTTCAAGCGTGTCGCCCGCATCGAAGAGGTAAATCGCATCATTGAAGTCCTCGAAAGTATCGGCGTCAAGGTACGCTGGCTACCCGGCAATGATCTAGAGGTTGTCCCACCGAAACGCTTGCGACTTGAAAATATGGACGTCGCAGCTGCCAAGCGCACCCGGACTGTCATCATGTTCCTTGGCCCACTACTGCATCAGTACGACAACTTCCGACTACCATTTGCCGGTGGCTGCAACCTGGGCAACCGCACCGTTGAGCCCCACATGGTCGGCCTGGCACCATTTGGCTTACACGTCGAAGCCAAGCCCGATACCGACTACTACCAAGCGGTATCAAAGCCCAAGCCAGTTGACCAAACTATTATCTTAACCGAGCGCGGTGACACCGTGACCGAAAACGTCATTATGGCCGCCGCCCTCTACGAAGGTGAGGTAACAATTCGCAACGCTAGTCCCAACTACATGGTGCAGGATGTTTGCTTTTACCTACAAAAGCTCGGTGTCCAAATCGAAGGTGTTGGTACGACCGTCTTAAAGATTCGCGGCAAGCGTACCATCAGCCAAGACGTTACCTATAGCCCGAGTGAAGATCCGATTGAGGCCATGAGCCTGATTGCAGCTGGCGTCGTCACCAAATCACCAATTAGCAACACCCGAGTACCAATCGAGTTTGTCGAGCTCGAGCTAGCTATCCTATCTGGCATGGGTCTATCCTATACCAAAACCGAAGAATACAAGGCTGACAATGGTCAAACTCGCCTGGTCGACATTACACTTGGCACCTCACACCTAGTAGCACCAAAGGACAAGCTACACTGTATGCCTTTCCCCGGTGTCAATATGGATAACCTGCCATTTCTCGGACTAATCGCCATGATGGCAAATGGTCGTACTTTGATACACGATTGGAGTTATGAAAACCGAGCTATCTACTTCACCGAACTGACCAAGCTCGGTGGCCAAGTCGAGATGGTTGATCCGCACCGCGTCTACGTAACTGGTCCTACCAAATGGAAGGCGGCCGATGTTGTCGCCCCGCCAGCCTTACGACCATCAGTCGTCATACTGCTAGCTATGCTGGCAGCTCCTGGTAAATCAATTTTGCGCGATATATATAGTATCAACCGCGGATACGAAGATTTTGCCAGTCGCCTCAACGAGCTAGGTGCCGAAATAGAAACTGTTTCAGCCTGGTAGGCTGACAGCTACTATTCTTTACTATCGTCGAGATTGACTTTAATCAATACCACTGCTGGTGCCGCGTTACTGTCGGCTTTCTTGGGCGGCTGACCCCTCAGGATAGCATCCTTGACGTCGCGGCTAGTCACTGTCAGACTGACAGATTCTCCATGGCTATTTTCAAAATAATAGTCGTGGCTAACCGACTCTGGATATGGTTCATCGATCAATTCAAACCCGGCCTGCTCAATCGCCTCGACAACATCAGTCACTGTTTTGTCAACAGGTTCAAAGCGCATATACTCTATCGATGAGGCGTAAGTTCGGTCACCATCCCAGGCATAGACTCGCTTGTCGCCAAATATATCGACTGTCGTCACCTTGTAGCTCTCATCGAGGCCAAAACTATCAAATATTTCTTCAATACGCTGTTTACGTTGATCAACTTCTTTGGCTTTTTGCGCCTGCTCGAGACGAGCACTTTTTTGGTTGACCTGCCACAGGGCATAGCCCCCAACAAGTAGCGGAATTGTAATCACCAGAACAGTCAGCATTTGTAGCCACTGTTTTTCTGGTTGATACTTAGCGGATTTTTGATTTTTTTGCTTAGCCATATTACTTATGGTAACAAAGGTTATACTAGTCGACAATTGGTTGGCTTAATTTCGCCAACATACCATGCTATAGTCTAAAGATGGGGACACCAGACCGCTATATTGATCTTATAAGACATACCGAGTCAGTTCACGAACGTGTCGTCGATCGAGTCAGTCAGCTAGCACTTGAGGCGACGCTGACACCAAACGGCGTCGAACACGCTATCAAACTTGGCAAGATATACCGCTCTGCAATCAAGAGCGGTTTTGCTTTATACGCTTCACCAGCCAGGCGCGCTATGATGACTGCTCGACTGGCCTTCCCCGACCAAACAATCATCGAGGATAACAGCTTGGTAGAATTGCAGCGTGGTGTTTATGCTGGAGTCAAAAAAGATATCGATTCACCAATCTACCAAGAATATTCACAGGCTAAACGAGACCTAGGCTACAGCTTTCGACCGCCAGGCGGTGACTCGCATAATGACGTCGCTGACCGACTTACTAGTTGGATAAAGCATGTCGATCAACGTCACGATCCAGATAACTTGATAGTTGGAGTTGGTCACTCGCTAGCGATCGGTAGCCTAGCCGCTCGATACGGTGAAATCGCTTTTGAAGATTTGCGCACCAAGCAAGATATATTTCATGGTAGCATCACTAGAATGATACTGAGTAACGGTGAGCTGGAGCTGGTATTTGCGGGTCTGTCAGCTCAAACGGTACGGCGAAAACACAGCTTAGCCGCTTGATCAGTCACACGGCCAAAAATAAAACCTCACACGAAGTGAGGTACTATGCTTGGGGCGAATGATGGGAATTGAACCCACGACCTTCGGAACCACAACCCGACGC
>CAZNOD010000067.1:0-1600 GCA_964574585.1 uncultured Candidatus Saccharibacteria bacterium
AACGCTAAAGTACTTTATGTTTGCAATCTCACCACCAAACACGGCCAAACCGATGGCTTCAGCGTCGAGGATCACGTTCGTGAAATTGAGCGGTTTGCCGGTGGAGAGGTAATCGATAGCGTACTTTATAACACTGAACGACCGCCGGCAGATCTCGAGGAGCGCTATTTGGCGGAAAAAGCCTTTGTCTTGGAACGCGATGACAGCGATGATCGATCGCACGTCAGCTATATTGGCAAGGATCTGTTGGGTATGATGGCCAACAAGTCTAACAGTCAAGCCGACCAGCTAGCAATGAACCGGTCGTTAATTCGTCACGACAAAGACAAGTTAGGGCTGGCGATTATCAAATACGGAGCGGGAGATAGTCAATGACTGAAGGTGTGTCATCGCAACTAGCGAGCAAATTTTTGCCACCAGATAAGATAGATATCACACCTGATACTGTCGCTGCCTTAGACTTAGACTGCGCACTAATCCAGAGCTATAAACTAGCTGATATTGTCTACGCCGTCGCCCGATCGCAATATCACAATGACCCAATTAGGTTACAGACAATCGCTGATATCAAGCTACAGCAGGATAGGCTGGTTGGCCAGGATCCAGCGTATATTGACGACCTCAAGGTTCAGTTGGGCGAACCGGATTTCCTAGCTAGCCCGTCAAAGTTAGCGCGTAGTATCGTTAGCCAGAACAGCGACAGTGATGGTAAGCTGACGTCCGACTTTGTCGAGCTGATTATGGTTGATGGGGCGCTTGATTATATCGCTGCCTTAGAGCGGGCAGCAGCCGACTGGCTGATCGTAACAGCTGGGGGATTATTTTCCCAGCAAGTAAAGCTCGAACTATTGCGACTAATTCTAGTTGACCAGGGGCTGATGCAGTCCAACCAAACATTGTCTTATATAGTGACAAGCCCCGAGGTTCGGAAGATTGATTTGCTCTATGCCGCTACCACGCAAGGCGGCATGGTTGATATTGATCAATTAGCGAGTCTTGACCACCATGGAGTCCAAGCTAGCCAGCTGGTAGACCGACTGGTTGGCGCTCGATATAATAGGGTTGTTCTGACCGATGACAAGCTAACGCATCTCGAGTCGTCATCTAACGATAGTTTGTCGTCACGGCCACTAGTAGTTGTGGCTATACTGGTCAAGCGCTGCGGTCAGGCCGACCAACCAGGTAGCTATATAGCCGATGTCGCTAGTGCAGTCCGATCAGCTGCTTGACAATAAGTAAAGCTTATGCTAATATGTAAGCATGAAACAAGAAACAAACACCAACGAAGTAACACAAGTTGACACGGTAGCCCAAGACTTTAAGTCAGCGGTAATTATTGTGTCACTAGTCGCCAATCTAGCTGTCTTCACGACTTGGCTTACCGTCATGCTAGTCTAGACCAAGCTGTATTGGTATATTCACAACGCAATATGTCGCTTTTTCGGAAGCGACATATTTTGATTTTTACAGATAGCAAGCCGCTAGTTATCCACAGAATTTGTATTTTTGACCCATATTTAGGCTAAAAAGGGCAATTTTAGACTTGCAAGTGGGTCATAGTGGGTAGTATGATATGTTCAGTGGAAGAAAAGTGGGTATA
>CAZNOD010000067.1:1610-3348 GCA_964574585.1 uncultured Candidatus Saccharibacteria bacterium
TTAACAATATAACCAACAACGCCATAAGGGAACAATCACCGCATGGACTACTTCGAACGAAAGCTTGATGACAAGCGTCGGTTAACCATACCGACCGAGCTTCGAGCCGAGTTTGCTAGTGGTGTAGTAATTTCTCGCGGTTTTGGCGAATATCTACACGTTTATCCGCAACAAGTCTGGGATAGGGATGTAGAGCCAGCTTTAGCCGGTGACAATATCTTCGACGAAGAGTTGGCTGACCTGAATGTGCGTTTCCGCCGCGGCAAGACCAATCAAGCCCTTGATCAAAAGCAGGGGCGGGTAGTACTCGAGCAGCATTTGCTTGATTACGCTGGTATTTCCCGAGAAGTTGTCGCTGTCCGAGTTGGTGTGTATTGGCGTCTGGGCGCTCCAGACAAATTGAGCTAGTTAAACCTTCCTGATACGGCACCTTAACAATTCAAAACCGTAAACGATATCCTCGAGATCAACTATCTGGTGGCAAGATGGGTGATAGTGCGACATCACTATAAACCAGTCGCTGTACCTTCCTCAAACACACCTCCCAAAACTCCACCTCACTTGAAACGGTTACTTCGGTAACGGTTTCGCACATAAGTCTCTCAAGCCAAGTGGCTTACTAGGAATATGGATTTCACTGAACTCCCCCTTATAAACTACTTGGTAACTTATACACAAAAACAAACATAGACCAAAAACAAACAAAAAGTTTCTTGTCACCAGTTAGGTGATCTCGAGGCAAGTATCAGGAAGGGCCCGCCCTTCCAATCGCAAACCGAAGTAAATTCGGATTGCGATTTCCATCCCCTAAAGCTCGGGCGACGCCCTCGTGGCTGACGCCGAGTCAAGCTGATGAGTCGATCTGTACCAAGAGCGGCTGATCGGTGCCAGGGAGTGGTATACTACTTGCTATGAGTATCAAAGAACATCCACCACAACATGTTCCGGTGCTACTAGAAGCTAGTCTTGAACTGCTAAACCCTAAAGAAGGCGAGTCATATCTCGATCTGACGGCTGGGTACGGTGGTCACGCCACGGCATTTCTAGAGCGCACCAAGAATCTTAGCGATGCCTGCTTGGTTGATCGTGACGCTTATGCTATCGAGCATTTGCAGCACTTGGCCAAAAAGTGCGTCGAACTGCTCCACACCGACTTTGTCAGCGCCGCAACAAGCCTGATCGAGCGCGGTAAAGCATTTGATATAGTACTTGTTGACTTGGGGGTGTCGTCACCACAGCTCGATATAGCCGAGCGAGGATTTTCCTTTACAACCACTGGTCCACTCGACATGAGGATGGATGTGCGACAGGGTCTAACCGCTGCTGATTATGTCAACTCAGCTAGCCGGCAAGACTTGATCGATACAATTCAAAATTATGGCGAAGAACCCAGGTCGGTAGCAAGCCGCTACGCCGATGCGATTATCGCCAACCGGCCACTGGTAACCACGGAACAACTCGCAGCTGTAATCAAGCAAGCCTATCGAGGCAAGTGGCAGCGGATTCATCCAGCCACTCGTACCTTTCAAGCCATCCGCATAGCTATCAATGACGAGCTTCGTCAGGTAGAAAAGTTGATGCCGCTACTGCCAAAGCTACTAAACACTGGCGGTAGGGTCGGTATTATCAGCTTTCATAGCCTAGAAGACCGGATAGTCAAGCGGTTCTTAAAGGACCAAGTCGATTCTGGCCTAGAGGCCGAGCTGAGCTTGGTCGGAAAGAAGCCTAGAATCGGCAC
>CAZNOD010000068.1:0-3334 GCA_964574585.1 uncultured Candidatus Saccharibacteria bacterium
CACGCAAGGTCGATAGGCCAACGGTTAGCTGAGTGTGAACATGCACAATGTCTGGTCCAAAACCCTCGATGACTTGTCGTAATTCACGGTCATAAGTGACCGATACACGTAAGTTTTTCCGAAAGGGCAGGGGTAACGACCGAATCCGGGTGATGTCGTAGTTCTCGTCACGCTCCTGGCTACTCTTGCCGTTCTGTGACGGAGCCAACACTAATACTTCGTGACCCATAGCCGCTAAGCCTTGAGCTTGAGTACGGGCAGCCGTGGCCACACCGCTCTTCATCGGCCAATGCTGGTCGTTTGCAATCAAGATACGCATTATTGTTCTGATTATACCACGGCTACTTCATGCTACAATTGCACTATGCAACTAGTTGATAAACTGTTAAAAGTATTCGTAAAATCTCTGCGCTACCAAATACTGACCCTAGCTACTACACACCTATTGATATCTTATTTTATGATGGTTACCCGCGATTACAACCAGGGTAACTTGTTTTTAATACTCAACTATACAGCGATATTCCCTGAGATCGGTAGTGGCCTCGATTGGTTTATTATTTCTAATATTTTCGCAGTTGGCTTTTTCTTTGTGTTTTTCATACCTTTGCTCGTACATGAATTGCGTAAGCGATCGAGACAAGCCGCCAAGTCATTTGAAAAATCATGAAATTACTATTTGATGCTCGCTATATCCGTACCGATTACCACGACGGTATTAGTCGCTACACCCACGAACTAGGTAACGCCCTAGCTGCCTTAACCGATGTAACCTTCATCATATCCGACGACGAACAGCTCAAGTTTCTGCCACCAAACTGCCAAACCGTCAAACTACATCCAATAACGTCATGGCGTGAACCATTTGCGGCTTTGTCCATCAACAAATACCAGCCTGACGTCGTCGTGTCGCCACTCCAAACCATGGGGTCGCTAGGCAAGCGGTACAAATTGATCCTGACACTGCACGATACGTTCTACTACGACTACCCGACACCGCCTCCGCAGTTCGCCTGGCATATTCGCTTGGGCTGGCGCCTATACCACCTAACACGGTGGCCCGGTAAGCTGGTGCTCGATCGAGCCGATATTGTCGCTACCGTATCGGAAACATCTCGACAGGCAATCTTGAAGCGTCGATTGACTAAGCGTCCATTGATAGTTGTTAGTAATGCAGCCCGTGACTTATCTAGTTATCTCAAAAAACCAATTTCACAAAATATTAGACCACCAAAAAACTTAGTTTATATGGGAGCATTTCTACCGTATAAAAATGTCGAGACTTTAATTCGGATGATGGAGTTTCTACCCGGGAGAACTCTCCACCTATTAAGCCGGATATCCCCAGAGCGCCAGCGTCAACTAACCGCCCTAATCCCAACTGGTGCCGATGTGGTATTCCACCGTGGTGTCAACGATCAAGACTATGCGACTAGACTAGCCGACAACGCTATCATGGTCAGCGCCTCTCGCGCCGAAGGTTTCGGCTTGCCGTTAGCCGAAGCAATGCAAATTAAAGTACCGGCTGTTGTATCAGATATCGCAGTATTTCACGAAGTTGGTGGGGACGGAGTTGTCTTTGCTTCACCGACTAACCCTAGGGATTTTGCAAATAAAATTACATCGCTAGATAAACGAGAAGTTCGCCAAAAGCTAGTATCCAAAGGTTATCAGCAAATCAAGAAATTCAACTGGCACAACTCAGCTTTAATTCTGCTCGAAGCTTGCCATCGACTGGCTGAGGATGGTCGCTGACAGCTCAGCAACCGGTGCTGTCATAACAGACTTTGTCATATCAGCGCTAGTATCAACTATCAACATCGGACGCTCATCTCCTAAGATGGTCGGTAGCTTAGCAGGTAAATAGCAGGTTGGGGCACCAACGGGAGGCACTATAGGTTGAACCGCTCGTTCGGCATCTTTACGGTTGCGCTCGATAACCTGTGCGACCAGCTCATCAACCGCCTGTCGATCAGTGACCGTTAAATCCTCGTATGGCGTGCTAGCTAGTCCAAGCGTGCGACGCGCACCAACTACTGGATCACAGACAAAGTACAGGCCGAGTACAAACTCACACAGTTCTTCGCGCTCGAGCGTCTCACCAACCTCCTCGAGAGCACGCCCGTCAAGCAGCACAGTATCGAAACCTTCTACTCGCGCGTCACGTAGCCATTTTTTGAGCAATTGATCCTTGAAATGCTGACTGAGTGGACGAGCACCAACCTTAGCGCTATTGCTACCAACCTGATTTGTATAGAGTAGACTATTGCGCTGCTCTTTAGGCATATGGTATACGTCTTTAACCAGCTGAATGCACTTTTCAGCTTCCGCTTCATCACCGAGAAAGGCATCGATAGCCGCCGGGTCATCCATATTAACACCAGCCCGTTCGGCCGCTACAACCAAAACGCGGAACACTTGTCCCGCGTCAATTAACATTACATTGTGGCCGTGTTCATCACGTAAATAATCCTTTGTACCCTGAACAATTGTTCCTTTGCCGCTGCGCGCCTCGCCATCAAAAGTAATCAGGCGCGGTAAGATATTATTTTTCATCTCAAACTACTATATAGAAAAAATCTAACTAGGGCAAACCCACCCGCTTTCCTCGATTCTCGTTAGCAATACGAGCGAGTACTTGGGGTGGGTATGTCCGGTCAGCGGAGCACGAAACCAGTGTTGGCACGAGCAGTCGCACGAATTTGAGCTGATCCAGCCGCGCCATTGACTGTCCTCTTGAGACGCCAAGCCGGCGGGTAGCCCTTTTCGACGCGACGATACTCAAACTCCAGGCTGATCTCGCTTGAGGCGACCGTCATCCGAGGAACCACTTGGCGATATCTAGTCACCGTAATCGGTCCAATCAGATGATAGCTAGTCGACTTCGCAGCCATCGTACGACGCGTGAGGTTGTCTATCTCCAGCCCGCTGGCAACATACAGTCTCAGCGAATCCTCCGGCAACACGACCGAGACTGACTTCTTATTGCCGGTAAGCCGGTGTTCAAGCAGAAGCCCGAACTCGCGGACCAGACGACAGCCATCGACAGTCATAATCAACTGCTTGCGGCGCTGACGGGCCACAGGGTTGGCGAGCTCTTCAGCTCGGTTGATGGAAGCAAACACCTTTGCAACCACCGGTTCTAATGTAGCCGACTGGGCCACATTGCCTCCTTCGTAGATGAATCGGACATTGTATATTATATACTATCTAGCTAACCATGTCACTCGGCGGGCTATGCTAAAATTCCCTTATGCCCAGCAATAAATTAAAGCTATACTCTTTGAACGTCAACGGTATCAGAGCTGTCATCAATAAAGGCGCTTTTCAATCC
>CAZNOD010000069.1:0-3310 GCA_964574585.1 uncultured Candidatus Saccharibacteria bacterium
AATATCCTTGCCGGATGGATTGATAGTAGACATAGAATGTCCTCCTTTTGACTGCGGAGAGTAACAGGTAGAAAGCTTTGATCAAAAGACTTCTATCTATCACCATCCGCTTTAAATTACTGTTCTATTATAACATAGAGGCCAGCAAACCGACCCCTTGAAATTAGACAATTTTACATACAGTCACCGACTCGGTCTTTGCTATAATGCATAGAATATGAAGCTTCTTGCCACCAAAAATCAAGTCGACCAAGCTATTGCTAAAATGGCTAGTCAAATAGTCGCTGACTATAGTGGACAGCACCCACTATTTGTTTGTCTACTCCGTGGCGCGGCACCTTTTGCCATGAAGCTAATGATAGAAGTGACTCGACAATCTCCCGACTTTTATCCTGAACTCGACTACATGACCGTCAAAACCTACGGCGACAAACGCACAGCTGGACAGCCACAAATTGTCATGGACCTTGCACCAAGCACCACTATCAGCAACCGCCCAGTTATCGTTCTCGACGATGTGCTCGACACCGGTATTACCGCTGCCTTTGTCGCCGCTAACTTGGCAGAGCGAGGCGCTAGCTCAGTGTCGATAGCCGTGCTAGTCAAAAAAGACATCGCCGACCAAGTTGCTACAGCCGACTACGTAGCCTTCACAGCCGGCAAGGAATGGCTAGCTGGCATGGGAATGGATGACAACGCCACTGCACCTGAAGCTTATCGCTGGAGCGAGAATATTACAATTATTAACTAATCGATAGTATGGAAAAAACTGCCCTACGCCGTGTCAATGTCCGAGCCGTCATCTATTACAAAGGAGAAATTCTAGCTGTCAAACACAAAGATGGCGATGGCAACGCCTCGCCACACTACTCTACACCTGGCGGCGGCTTGGAGCCTGGTGAATCATTGGTTGCCGGTGTCAGGCGCGAGATTATTGAAGAAACTGGTATCGAACCTATGGTTGGTCGCTTGCTTTTTATTCAACAATTCCGCTCCAGGCGTCGTAACTACCGAGAAGAACTAGAGTTTTTCTATCTTGTTGAAAACCCACAAGATTATATGGCAGTCGACCTCAGCACCACCACCCATGGTGAAGCCGAAATAGCGGTTTGTGAGTTTGTCAATCCAGGCCAAGTCGACATACTTCCGACATTTCTAAAGACAATTGATCTTGATGATTATGTCACCAATGTCCGCTCACCCTACCTTTTTGTCGAGCTGTAACTAGCCATCCTCAACCAAGCCTGTTAAATTACGTATATGATTGAGCGCATCGCCGACCACGAGCCGCCTGTGGCTTCCTACGATTTTACCCAGCCCGACGGTTCGGTCGTTACCGTCAGCCTGCCAAAACACCACTTCAACGTATTTGAGTTGACAGTGACCGAAAGCCAAGGACGTAACGATGGACGTAAAGAAGGTTTTATAGCTGATCCAGCTGCTTTTGGGTCAATTTTTATGCACATCCTGACGACAGTATCGCGTCAGCCAAATGCAGCCGCGCAGCTCGATATGGTCCGACGCGAGCTGGAGCTAACAACCACCAATCTGACCCCAACATCTAGAAGTGAACTAGCCTTCTCGAGCTATCATCTCGAAAACCTCCGACAATCTATTGTTCAGCCCGAGCCTCAGCCCGTCTTGCAATGTGACTATCATGACTCTTTCAGTGGCGTACTGCAAAGTCATCTCTACCTCATCCCGTCAGACAATGGCTACACCTATTGCCACACTACCCCAGCCGACCAGTTGGACCAGCCATCAATCCAACGTCCAACTGAAGGTATGGCTGCTCTAGCCTACCAAGATATTCATATGCCGTGGTCGGCGAACTTTGCTATAGCCGACACAGAAGCCTGGCAGCTACTTAGCGCCATGATTTACCAGTCATATTCGGTTGATACCGAATACAGTCAGGATACTAGGTACTCGACCATGACGCTACTCGAAGCGCTCGATACAGCTATCGCCAGTCTATCTGACCAAGTCTAGCAGTAGTAGTTAGCTGATATCGCGTCGACGGAAAATAAACCAGGCCAAGGCTAGTGGTATAATCGCCACACCCAAAAGCACGGCTACATCACTCCACTCAATACCGTGATCAACAATATCGGCTGCCGGGAAATAATGCAGCAGTGATAACGACGATGACAATTAGCAGTTCGACGAGAGTGAATCCACGAAGCTGTTTCATGGAGTCATTATAGCATAAGTGGGTTGTAAATCGATACCGTAAGTTTGATGCCTAGTCTGGTGGTAACGGCGCATACAATGAACTAGTCTCATATGGGCTCTGTCCCGGTTCTGCAGGATACAGCTTGTTAATCCATCGCTCTTGAGCGTTACTCCAATAGCCAACCAACAACCATTCTCCGCCATAGTCCTCTAGAATGACGTGCACTTTGCTATCATCAAATGGTTCGTCGCTCCAGCGATCATAGTCTAGTACATCACTCCAAAGATGTAGCTCCGCACCACTCGGTATGATTGATCCAGTGTCATAGGACTGGTTAAACGCAGCTTCGCTAGTGCATGACCCACAGACGTAGCCGCCATCGATGATATTTCTGTATTCAACCTTTTTTTGGATCTCATTAGCCGCTTGCAATACTACGGTGTCTCGCGCACGATTTTGTATGCCGTTGTAGGCCACGACAGATATCGCGGCAAGTATAGCGATAACGACGATGACAATTAGCAGTTCGACGAGAGTGAATCCACGAAGCTGTTTCATGGAGTCATTATAGCATAAGTGGGTTGTAGCTAGGCTAGGCTTACTACTGCTGTCGTCCGCTTAAGCACCCCCCTACCTATAGCAAACTGTCGATAATTTTATTCAGCAACTGTCGTTTGCGACAAATGCTCTTCAGGTATAATCTCACTCTCTACTTATAGTAGGTTGATACACATGGCCATGGTCGGCTTTGGCTATTAGTCCCCCCTAACGCCTGCCCGTTCTTCTGCCGACTCCATATACCCTCGATAATTACTGCTTGAGCTTGCGATAACGCCTCCGCCTCCTGACTAATAAAAGAACTCCGCTATTTGCGGAGTCCTAGTTTGGCTACAACTGCTTTGTAACTCTCGAAATCATTTTTCTCGAGATATTTCAGTAGGCGCTTGCGCTTACCTACCATCTGAATCAGACCGCGCCGAGCCATGTGGTCGTGCTTGTTGGTCTTGAGATGTTCAGTCACCTCTTTGATACGAGTCGTCAAGATTGATACCTGAGCCTGTGGGCTACCGACATCATTCTTGTCGACCTGAGTCAAAGCAATTGCCTTAGCTTTATCTTCCTTTGTTATCATAC
>CAZNOD010000070.1:0-3250 GCA_964574585.1 uncultured Candidatus Saccharibacteria bacterium
TGGCAAAGCCTACGCCGACTCGATGATCGCAACCCAGCACGCTGCCAAGGGACCCCGACTCTACGCCACATCAAAAACCGCTCACTCAGCAACTCTCACTGAAATCAAACGACTCAAAGCCAGCCGGGTCGTCGTCATTGGCGGCTCCGATGCTGTCCCAACAGCAGCGGTACGAGCCATCGAGCAGCAGACCGGCGCTAGCGTCAAACGTGTCAGCGGACCAAACCGTTACGATACCGCCGTTTCACTATCCAAAGAACTATATCCAAACGGCACCGCGCAAGTCTTTTTGACACACGGCACAGCCTATGCTGATAGTATTATCGCTAGTTCGCTACCCGCAGATGGTGCCATCTTATACACTCGCGACGAGATGTCCGACAACACAATGCTCGAGCTACAGCGACTAGGTGCCGATAAGCTGACTATTATCGGTGGTGAGGTCCGGGTTAGCGCTGCGGTTGCCAAGCAGTCCAAGCAAATTATGACTGGAGCTGCCGTCAAGCAGCGTGTCAAAGCCGGTTTATCTTATGTCGTTCTAGCTCACCCCGATGATGAAATCGCTAGCTGGGCGATATCATCGGCATCGGACTATCCAGTATTTGTTTTGACCACCCAGGGCGAAGCTTCTGTGTATTGTCGCCACCATGGTGGCAAAGGTAGTCAGGAATGTCGCGATGCCCGAGTCAGCTCTTGGCATCAATACCTCGATAACTACTATCATGTCACCGATTACGGCATGCAACCAGGTGGCTTTCACCTGTACAAGGGCTCGGATTCAGCCCGTTTGATTTTCGACTATGGCAACGGCAGTCTGACGACTGGCGAGGTTGCCGAGGCTATTAATCTAGCTCGTCAAGTGAACTACGGCATCAATCAAGAAAATTACATTCTAAGCGGTAATTACTGGGATGACCAGCGTGATCCAAACTGTACCCTAAAGTCCGACTATCTTTGTGGTCTTTACGATAATATCGATCACCGTATCATCCAAGACGCGCTTGAGTCATACCCATACCCAAATAAGCTGACTTTCCACGGTAGCTATAGCTGGCGAGTCAACGCCGGCGTCTCGATGGACCGTGACTTATTTGAGTCGATGATGGTCTGCCCGGATGGCGCCTACAATCAAGCCTACTCGTGGCTCAAACCACCCTGCTGGTCAGACAAGAACAGCCTATGGGACCACTGGCAGTGGCTACGCGAATACTAAACCCCTAGCCCTACTACAAATAGATAAACTTAATAGCTTAAGCCATCGATCCAACTGTCCCACCAACGATACTTATTACTCTCTAGCGGCGTATTAACGTCACGCCACCAGCTAGCAGTCCCGTACCAGCCAGTACGACTAACCATAGAGCCGACCCAGTATCTGCTAATGTCGCTTTGCTCTCGTCGTCTGATGTCGTTGAATCAATGACATCATCAGGTGCTGGCGTCTCGGAGCCACCAGTTTCACCGATATATTCAAAAGCGTTAGCGAGGGTAATTGGTGCCTGATCGACAAAAGTCACCACTACATCGACTAGCTGTGGGCTATGAGCCGGTGCGGTGGCACGCAGAGTACTACTATCAACAATCATCACGTCGCTAGCAGCTTGACCGCCAAAGGTAATACTAGCGATCACTGGGTCGTACTGGCTGAGGTCAGCCGCTACAACGACAGCGCTATCATCAGTCGTGTCGTCACCTAACATTCCGTACCAGTTGGCTCCCATGCCAAACAGCCCTCCATCGGTCGTTAAGATCAGGGTGTGTGAATCATGAGCTGGCGATATTTGCTCGATTGACTTGCCGGCCAAAGCCCCCGACATATCGACTGCTACGGCCGTCAGCCGAGTATCAGTCGAGCCATCACCGAGCTGACCGGCATAATTGAGCCCCCAAGCGTAGGCAGTACCATCATCGGCTAGCGCGAAAGTATGACCGCCACCCGCTGAAATACTGGTGACGGTTTTACCAGCCAAGACACCCGTCATATCGACAGCTACCGGTACCGAACTATTTGCTGTCGTGCCATCGCCAAGCTGACCATTTCCATTACTGCCCCAGGCAAATAACCTACCATCGGTCGATAAAGCCATCACTCGGTTGTTGTTTGATACCGCTTGGACAATATTTACACCAGCCAACACACCGCTTGTGTCGACCGCTACTGGAGAGTAGCGATGGGTCGTTGTGCCGTCACCCAGTTCACCGGAAAGATTACGACCCCAAGCGTATACATCGCCATCGGCGGTTAGAGCTAATGAGCTTTGTGTGCCAGCCGATATCTGCGTAACTGTCTTGCCGGCCAATACGCCACTCATGTCGACCGCAACTGGTAGAGAGCGCTCTTCATTCGTACCATCGCCTACTGCACCCATTGAGTTGCCTCCCCAGGCGTAAATTTCACCATCGGTGGTCAGCACCATCGAGTGCCAGCCGCCAGCCGATATCTGGCTAATCGTTTTGCCAGCCAGCACGCCACTGGTGTCAACCGGCACTGGTGATGATTGCGGCATGTAAGTGTTTTCACCCAATTGTCCGGAAGAATTTCGTCCCCAGGTATATAACTCACCGTCAGTTGTTAGTACCAATGTGTGGTAGTAGCCAGCCGATATCTGGCTAATCGTTTTGCCAGCCAGCACGCCACTGGTGTCAACCGGCACTGGGGTGTGTCGTTCGGTGTTGGTACCATCACCGACCTCACCATAACTATTTAGGCCCCAGGCATAAACCTGACCATCTGTCGATAAGCCGACCGAGTGGTAGCCACCAGCTGCGACTTGACTAAACTTTAGCCCGAGGCTAGCCGTGAAGTCGACTACCGTGCCGCCGCTGCTTGGCCCTGAGGTGACACTTAGTCCAGTCACTGTACCGATTGCGGCGGCCGGCTGAACTACGGCCAGTACAGTAATCGCTAGGGCAACCATCAATAAACTAAACCTTGGTAATAGGCGCTTGGGCAACTGGGCCGAGTTCTGTTTAGGCATTGTTTGTTTTCTCCTACTAACCTTGTTGAGTATAGTTTATCATGAGCGTCATAAATATCGCTAGTAAACTCATCCTCCAAGAGTGAGCTCCAAGGGTTAGACCCTTACCTATGGAGTTTTTTACAAGTTTGTGACTTAGTGCTTTATTTCGAAGATCTTGGTCCGAGCGGTGTGGCCACGGATTAGCGTAACCTGACTTTTGGTTACACCGAAATATTTAGCTAGTAGCTCACTAGCCGCTTGGTTGGCTCGACCGTCAATCGCTGGCGCTT
>CAZNOD010000071.1:0-340 GCA_964574585.1 uncultured Candidatus Saccharibacteria bacterium
TCCCCGTGTCTCCACCAGTGTCTGAGTCTATCCTTAGATAGATTTGGACACTGGTGGAAGTTACCAGATTTAGAGAACCCCGACTTTTACGAAGTAAAAGGGGGTTCGGCGTAGCGAAGTGCAGAAAATAAAGCGTGCGAAGCACATTTTATTTTCAAGCAAGCGGAGGAGCCCGCAGGGCGATGTCCGATATACTCCACCAACTGCCGTTTTACACTTAACAAGTTGCACCAAGCCTTGCTGCGGTTATTTATACGGCGTCAAAGCTTGGTTCACCTAAGTGAACTAGTACCTTATATACTATGGGGTGAGTCAGGCTTCGGTCTGTTCTCACTCCACC
>CAZNOD010000071.1:350-3238 GCA_964574585.1 uncultured Candidatus Saccharibacteria bacterium
CGAGTCCCTCAGCGCCCACCATACTTGATGGCATTGTAGTAAGTTAACATTCATTTATTATCATTTGTGGGGCTATAGCTCAGCTGGTTAGAGCGCGTCACTGATAATGACGAGGTCGATGGTTCGAGTCCACCTAGCCCCACCACGTCGGAATGCGTTATGGCCTCTGCTAAATTTTTACGAGCAAGTAGTAAAAATTTTGCTGAGGCCGCCACGATTCCTCCTTTCAATTTCACAAACAGCTAAAGCTTGGTTTGTGAAATTGGATACGAAGACGTGCGGTATTGTGGGCGCTTAGCTCAGTTGGCTAGAGCATCTCGTTTACACCGAGAGGGTCGGGGGTTCGAGTCCCTCAGCGCCCACCAAAAAGAGGAATCCTGTCTACAAGGCAGGATTTTTCTTTTTGTTAGGGTTCTGGGCCCGCACCCCCGCTTTTGTCTGGCAAAAGTTCGCGGTGTTCGGCGAAGCGTAGCGCAGAAAAACAAAAGCAGCGAGCTATTTTTGTTTCAAGCAAGCGGAGGAGCAAGTCTAAGGCTTGCGATGTCCCTGGTGGGGATGAGACTGCCCGAGTGGCAGTTCGCAAGGCGATGTCACAGTTGAACTGGTTCACCTGTGACATCGCGGGGTCGCCGAAGGTGACCGAGCCTCTGACGACATAATGTTCATATTATGTCGACCAAAAAAATGCTATCATGATATGGCCAAATGGAAAAAATAGACATCGCATTACTATTAGTTGCTATTACTGCCTCGCTATACGGCTATATTCACTATGGTCGTCAAGTTCCTAGCGGTCGGCTCAAGCCTCGGCCGTTTACGTGGCTGATATGGGGTATTCTTAGTAGCTGCGTATCAGTCATCCAGATTAATAACGGAGCTGACCTAGGCGTAATTGGTGCCTTGTTGGGCGCGATTTCTGGCTACGTCTTGGCTGCTATGGCTTGGTATTATGGTGAGCGCAAGATCTACGGTACCGATATAGTCAGCTTAATACTGACGGCTTTGGTTTTGGTCTTTTGGGCGCTGGATGGCGATGCTATCACGGCTATAATGGCCACGGTAGTCTACATGATTGGTTTTATACCAACAATCGTGCGAGCCTGGAAGGCGCCGCACAAGGAGGGACGACTAACTTTTGCGATGTCGGTACTGAAGTACAGTATCAGTTTTGTCTTACTCGGCAGCGTATCGATCGAAACTGCCGTTTACCCTGTGACATTGGCTGTGGCTAATCTTGCGTTTCTAGTCATGGTGGCCTCCAGGAGGCGACAGCTGGCTATGCTATGATGTGATTATATATGGCGAAAAATGTAGATTTTTGGGATGGGATTGTCGGTTCAGGTAAAAAACCAAGCACCCTAGTCAAAGTATTGACCGCTACTGTCAGCTGGCTAATCGTACTAGTCTTTGGGGCGGTATCTTTGGTGTCGCTAATCTGGGTCGCCGCTATAGTTATGGACGATACGCCAGACACCCAAGGTCTTCGAGTCTGGATGCTCTACGGAATATTGTCGGTGGCTGTAGTCGGGTTAACTCTCAAAGCGGCAGTCAAGAGGCGTAAAGTATTATTATTTCACTATGCGATTACTCCACTGAAGCTCGGGTTCGGTTTGAACGTCGTAATACTCTTGGGGGCCTTGATAGTCGCCGGCCTCTACAGCGTAAATGTATTGAGAGGAGATTATGCCTGTCAGCCGCTTGATAACCAGATCGCGAAAATACAGCGTGCGACGGTGCCGATAGCCACCGATAGCGGCGCGACTGGTACGGCTTTTGCTATAGACGATGAGTCAACTTTACTGACGGCTTATCACGTGATTGAAGGCGCAAAGAAGGTGTACGCTAATTATGCTGATGGAGAGGTGGCTATCAAGGTATTAGAGGTCGCTCCCGAGTTTGACCTGGCGCTTTTAAGGATCGCCGAGCCTTCAGCCGACTATCTGAGTCTGTCTAGTAGGTACGATGCTGGCGACCCGGTTTATGTCAACGGATTTCCAGCCAATGCATATCACGCAGGTCAAGCCAGCTTAAGCGGCGGCATGATTTCCCGGTATATATCAAACAGCGACATAGCTATGAATATAGACGCTAAGCCTCCTGTTGGGCTAAGTATGATTCAGGCTGACGCGGCAGTAAACCCTGGTAACTCGGGAGGGCCAGTGGTCGGTGAATGCGGAGTTGTAGGAGTGGTTTCAGCGATGTCCGATACCGCGTACTTGCAGTACTTAGGCGGTACTAGTGAGCAGGGTATAAGCTACGCGATAAGCTCGGAAGCGGCGGCTCATAAATTTGATCTGCCGATACAAAAATAAGACTTGAAAAAATATCCAGCGCGTAGTATACTGACTAGTAGTTAAGCGAATGTTCATTTGAACCTCTGGCGTTTTGGTTACGGAGATCCGAAATTGCGAGAGGATTTTTTGTAGCCAAGATTACAACAAATAGGCCTTTACAGACGTGTCTGATAAGTGATACGATGATAAAGTTGCACTGCGAGGATATATAGACTTCATCATAGCGATGGACTCAATTGTGTTCTCGACTGGAGAAACGCAGGTAATTTAACAATTCGAAGACATAAGAAAATTTTTGTAATGATTGACGGCAGTAATTACGATCGCGATAGCGCATTCGGATGTAGTGCAAGGAGATATTGAAGCACGGACTGAACTGTACCTCGGTACAGTGAAGGAGTACTAGAGATATCGACGCAGCAATACGCCGAAAGACGCCAGCGCAAGCAACTTGGTTGCTTGGCAGGGCGGCGGTGCGAATCGCGGGCAGCAATTACTAGTTAAGTCAATGCATAAAAAGGTACTCAAGGGCACACAACGGATGCCTAGACGTATATTACCGATGAAGGACGTGGAAGACTGCGATAAGCTTCG
>CAZNOD010000072.1:0-3232 GCA_964574585.1 uncultured Candidatus Saccharibacteria bacterium
CCTGATATAATAAATAAGATGGTAAAAAACTTTAAGGAGAATTGATGAAACATTCAAGCAAGATGGAAAAAACTTTAGTCCTGTTCAAGCCAGATGCGGTCCAGCGTGGTATTGTTGGTGATATTCTGACTCGATTTGAGCGAGTAGGTCTAAAGATCGTTGGCACCAAGATGATTTTTCCTGACCGTGACCACTACTACAAACACTACGAAGATATCGGTCAAATGGTGACACGTCGCGGTCAGAAGGCTTTCGATGTAACTTTGACAATGATGCAAACTGGTCCGGTGGTGGCAATGGTGTTTGAGGGTGTCGAGGCAGTTGCTCAAGTACGTAAGATGGTTGGTGGTACCGAGCCAAAAGCGGCTTTGCCGGGCACAATCCGTGGTGACTTCAGCCATATGAGCTTTGAACACGCCGACGCTGAAGAGAAGGGTATACCAAACCTGATTCACGCTTCGGGTGACCCAGCTGAGGCTGAAAAAGAGATTGGCCACTGGTTTAGTTCGCAGGAGCTATTTAACTACGAACTAGCTCACGAAAAGTTTACTCGCTAATCAAGGACAGGCCGTTGTTGCCTCTAGGTTAAATAAATATACCAGTCGATGACTGGTATATTTATTTGGTACCCCGGGCAGGAGTCGAACCTGCAACCTTATCCTTAGGACGGATCTGCTCTATCCAATTGAGCTACCGAGGCGCAATGTCTCAGGAGGGGCTCGCCCCTCCGCTTGATCCTGAGATCAATCCAAAATCTACGCTCCACCCACTAAAGGTGGCGCCAAACACAAAGGTGTATTAGCAGTATATCATCTCTTGATTCATTCTATCTGATGCCGCAAAGCGCTACAGCTTAGTGCGCCAAGTGATACAATGGGTATATGACCAAAGTAAAGCGCCAGGCCGATGGCAGTCAGTCATTTTCAGGGCAACGCGAAGACGAAGAGGTCTTGTTTGTATTTCGTCGCCATATTATCGCCATGCGAAAGGGTTTTTACCTGCTATTAATCCCTTTTGCGCTGTCAGCAATTCCGCCACTGATCTGGCAGTCCAATCTGCAGCTTTTCTTGCTTCCAGTTGGTGGCTTGCTGCTAGGCTTGATACTGTTTAGCTATCACTTTTTGATGTGGTTTTTTACTTACTACATCGTCACTAATCAGCGGATTCGTCAGGTTACACAACACGGTTTTTTTGGTACCGACGTAGTCGAGCTACAACTGTCCAAGGTGCAGAATATTAGCTATAATATACCAGGCTTTTTCGGCGAAATATTTGGCTTTGGTACTGTTGTAATCCAAACATTTGTTGGCGATTTGGTGATTCGCAACGTTGATAAACCTGAAAAAACCTACAATAAATTACAAGACGCTGTACAAATAACAACTGCAGATAACGGAGAGATTATTGATGAAGAAATTGAAGCTACCGCGTAAATCAACGGCGGAGCCGAAATCGACGAGGATTACCAACGACACGGTAGCCGAGCATCGTGAAAAAATATTAGCTGGCGGACGACGCTACAAGTACCCCTTGCAGTACGTCAAGCACAAGCTAGTTATCAATGCGATTATCGTGGCTTTTTCAGCGTTAGTTGTCCTGTTGGCACTCGGTTGGTGGCAACTATATATTGCTCAAAATAGCAGTACATTTTTTTACCGAATAACCCAAGCTGTGCCTTTGCCAGTAGGCTCAATTGACGGTACAAGTGTTCGCTATAGTGATTATTTGCTGTACTATCGCCCTTCCGAAAGCTACCTCAGCAAGTACAGTGATATTAAAATAAACAGCGATGATGGTCGCACTCAGCTCGAGTATATGAAACGTGAATCTCTCGATCGTGCAATCGCCGATGCTTGGGCTCGCAAGATAGCCAAAGATAAGGGGTTGAGTGTTAGTAGTGAGGAAGTAACCGAGGCAATCACCGCCCTAAGGGTAGCTGACAACAGTTCACTATCGCTCGATGCCGTCAATGCTTCGGCGCAACTGCTGCTTGGATCAACCGAACAGGATACCCGTGATTTGCTTTATAACAGTCTGTTGCGCGGTAAAGCTGCTTTTGCGATCGACGAAAATGCCAAAGAGGCTGTTGGCTGGGTTCAGCAGGCTATAAAGAGTGGTCAAACCGATATGACCAAAATAGCCGAACAAGTCAACAAAGACCACCCGGATAGCGTCCAGTACGGTATCACTGGCTTGTTGGGCAATAAGACGACATTTAGTGGCTTAAAGGTTAGCGACATCGCTAAATTTAAGCCGGGCGAAATTCAAGACGTCATGATGACGCCGACCGATGATGGCTACTACTTTATCAACGTGTTAGAAAAAAGCGATACCGAGGTCAGCTTTGCCTATATTCGTGTTCCGCTGACCAAATTTAAGGAGCAGATCAGTCAGCTTAGACAAGACGGCAAGATAGACGAATATATCAGTATCGATGCCGAGCGAACACCGCAAACCGTAGAAGAACAGGAGGAATAGCTGTGTACAGTCTGCCAAATCTAGCCTATGATTACGATGCACTGGGTGACTATATTAGCAGTGATATTATGCGCTTGCATCACTCGAAGCACCATCAAACTTATGTCGACAAGCTAAACCAAGCTCTCGATGAAGCTGACCTCGGTCACTCAAGCCAGTCAGTCGCAGATTTATTAATCAATCTTGCTGAGTTGCCTGAATCAATCCGACAAGCAGTACGAAACAATGGTGGCGGTCACTACAACCACAGTTTATTCTGGCAGTGGATGAGCCCAGACGGGGGTGGGGAGCCGACCGGACAGTTAGCTGACTTGTTGACCGAAAGATACGGTTCTTACCAAGCGTTTGTTGATGATTTCACAACCGAAGCTCTAGGGGTGTTTGGTAGTGGATGGTGCTGGCTAATGCCTGATGGTGAAATTACAACATCTGCCAATCAAGATTCACCCCTCATCAATAGGGGTGGCGAACCTTTGCTTGGCCTCGATGTCTGGGAGCACGCTTACTATCTCGACTATCAAAACAAGCGCGATGACTATATCGCTGCTTGGTGGAATGTAGTCAACTGGCAGTTTGTCGCCGAGCGCTACCAGCAGCTCGCTGGATAATCAGACACTGGACGGATGTTGCTTTTTGCTACAGAAAACTAGCCACTTAGTTAGATAGGCTATCTGTCATCTTGAGAAGCTGTCTTGGCGCGCCCGACCGGATTCGAACCGGCGATCTCCTCCGTGACAGGGAGGCGTGATAGGCC
>CAZNOD010000073.1:0-3078 GCA_964574585.1 uncultured Candidatus Saccharibacteria bacterium
CCGCCAAGCTAAACGAAGTCTACCAAAGGAACCTAACGGCTGATGAGAGCGCCAAGCAAACTCAATACCAAACAATCGCAGCTCTCAATCAAAGCGTCGCTGCACTCGAGAAGCAGCATCAGGAACTAAGCCAGCTGCTCGATCAATCGGTTGCTCGGCAAAAGGCTATGCTTGTCGAAACCATCAACGACAACATGGCACGTATTATCGAACACTACCTGGTTGGTGCCCTCGGTGAACAGTCTGAACTCAAGGCTCAGTTGCCGTCCATCCTCGAGCGGATGGAGCAGTCCAAACAAGCAATGGTGGATGATATGAAACTATGACCGAAACAATAGAAATAGACCACCAGCAGCTAATCTTGCCACCGAGCCTAGTGACTCGACTCGATATGTCACGCTTGGTGTCCGAAGTCGAGCAGCTTGACGCTGATATGACATCAATCATAGCGCGCTCGAAGTCGGGGGTTAAAACTGAGGTCAGCCCAGTGCTGTCAGACCAGTTGACCGATTTTTTGGCCGCCAATCAAATAGCTATTGCTGATCAGTCTCAACGCCGACTGTTGATTACTAGTTTACGTAAACTCAAGGATCAGGCTCCGGTCGTCCACATGACATTTGCTACCACGGCTGATCAAGACAGCCTGAGTCAAATCGCTGACTGGTTGCGCCGCTCGGTACACCCGCAGTGCTTATTGGTAGTTGGGTTGCAGCCGGGACTAATTAGTGGGGCCTATATCCGGACAACCAACCAAGTTCATGACCTCAGTGTTCGCGCCAAGCTTGCCGACTCGCGACACCTACTAGTTGAAGCAGTGGAGGCAATTAGTGGAGGCCGCTAAAATGTTTGATCAGCTGGTAAAAGCCGGTAATCCAGTCGGTGAAATCATCGGTATTGATTCTTTTATGGTTAGCGTTCGTGGCTTACAACCTGCCAATGTTCACGCGACCGTCCGTTTTGACGACGATACCCGTGGCTACGTGCACGAGGTACTTGATGATCACGTCGTGGTGATGAAGCTAGATCCAACCCCACTCGAAATTGGTATGGTTTGTGTGATCGAAGCTCGTGATATTACGACGCCAGTAGGCAAAAATTTCATTGGGCGAGTAGTCAACGTGTTTGGTGAGCCGATCGATGGTAAGGGTCCAATCGAAGCTGACCAAGAGTGGGATGTTTTCCATAGTGCGC
Organism: uncultured Candidatus Saccharibacteria bacterium; assembly: GCA_964574585.1. GTDB lineage: Bacteria > Patescibacteriota > Saccharimonadia > Saccharimonadales > Saccharimonadaceae > SZUA-359. The sequence goes on from CAZNOD010000073.1 coordinate 1,192, forward strand.
CGGGGCTTTATGAGCGCGAACTACTCGATACACCAGTAGAAACAGGCGTAGCAATTCTCGATTTGATGTATAGCCTAGCGCGTGGTCAACGTATGGCGATGCTCGGCGATAGCAAGGTAGGCAAGACAGCACTGGCGGCTCAAGTAGCGATCAACCAGAAAAACACCGATATTACAGTTATTTATGTCTTGATTGCCAAGCGTCAGCGTGACGTAGCCGATCTCGTGACGACGCTCGAGAAAAATGACGCCCTGAAAAAAGCCGTTGTTGTCGTCACCAACTCGTTTGAATCACTCATCCTGACTTACCTTGTGCCATACGTTGGCGCCGCTCACGGTGAATACTTCTGGCACAAACTTAATATGGATACGATAGTCATTTACGACGACTTGACTGCTCACGCCCAAGCCTATCGTGAAATGTCGCTAATCTCTGGCGTATCACCTGGTCGTGATAGCTATCCTGGCGATATGTTTTATACTCACTCAAGCTTGCTGGAGCGTGGTGGCAAGACAGCCGAGAATCATGCCAGTCAAACGCTGCTGCCAATTGTTTATGCACCAGGCGGTGACATCACAGCTTATCTACCAACCAACATCATGTCGATCACCGACGGTCAGTGGATTTTGGATAGTCAGATATTCAAGGACACTATGCGACCGGCTGTTTCAACTGCTCTGTCGGTTACACGTGTTGGTGGTGTCGGCCAAAACAAGCGCCAGAAGGCCTTGGCTGATCAGTTGAACTTGACTCTAGCCGGTTATCGTACGGCCGAAGAGTACGCTCATTTCGGTACCGAGCTCAGCCCACAGGCTCAGGCCGATTATGACAAGGGTAAGGTGCTATTTAAGCTGATGAACCAGGCAATAGGTGAGATTTATAGCTACGCCGAGCAACAGTTTCTGATGAGCATAGTCTTAAACAGTCAGCCTGAGGACATTATCGACGTCGAAGCCCTCAAGGCAAAAGTGCCCGATTACGCCGCTAAGCTTCAGGAAGACGACGTGCTCAATGGTAACTTCGATGAGCTAGCGGCCGCCCTCAAGGCTGAGGTTACAACTATCGACGAAGTCAAAAAAGCTGCTATCGAGAAACAGCTCAAGATTGAGGCTGAGAAACAACGCCAAGCCGAAGAGGCCGCCCGAGCTGTAAGCGAAGACAGTCATGCAGCTGAGTCAGCTGATGGCGAAAAGGAGGATAAATAATGCGTCGTCCTCTAGAAATTCGTGCTGAAGAAAAGGCTATTCGCTCGGTGGTTAGCTTGACATCAGCGCTGGAAAGCCTGAGCAGCATGCAAATTGCCAAGACCAAAAACAAAGTGCTGATATCGAACCAGTTTTTCGATGAAGTTTGGAATATCTACAAGCAAATCCGTGTCGATGTGCTCTTCAACTTTGGCCGTACCGAGGAGGAGAAGCCGATCGATAAGGAGCTAATGATTCTGATTACCGCCAAGGCTGGTTTAAGTGGCGATATCGACCAGCGGTTGATTAAGCGCTTTATGGAGCACTACGATCCGGCCAAAAACGACGTTCTAGTCATCGGTAAACACGGTGCCTTGAAGCTCAAGCAAGCTCACGTTGATTACGCCTACTTTTTCGATCTGCCCGACCAAGACTACATCAACGTCGATCCACTGATGGATATTATCAAGAAGTACCGCGCTAGTCGCATCTACTATCAAAACTACGTTTCTTTGGGGCAGCAGGATATCAAGGATGTTGATCTCAGCGAGGTGGTATCGAGCAAGGGTCGAGTGGCCGACTTGTCTTCGGTCGGTGATGACCTAGTAACCGAAAAAACCTATATATTTGAACCGAGCTCGTTTCAGGTAGCGGCTTATCTAGAAAACTCGATACTACGCTTGACTATCTCGCAGTTTATTTA
>CAZNOD010000074.1:0-2996 GCA_964574585.1 uncultured Candidatus Saccharibacteria bacterium
GTTGATTGGTTTTGCGGGGATGTTTGAGTGTTATCCTGGGCTGTAGCCAGGGCGGCTTGGGTCTGCTGCAGGTGGCCGGCATAGTAGCGGTGGAAGTATTGCTGGTAATAATTTTGCCAAGCGCTATGATACTCTTGCCAAGTTTGCTGGGAAGCGACTAAATCCGTGCTCTCATACGAGCGCTCGTAGGGATTGTCGGCTTCGATGCTTTTTGACTGGTCGGTTGTGTTAGCAAACTTACTGATTGTGGCCGATGGCGCTGGTTCAGTAGGTGTCGTTGAGGTGGCTGGCTGCGCCGGAGTAGCCGCTTGCTGGCTTGACGCTGGGCTAACCGGTGTCTCGACGGTTGGCTGAGCTTGGGTCGCTGGCATCTGCGAATTAGGGTCGTTACTGTAAATCGAGGCGATTTGTGAACGTGCAATATTGGCGACGGATTCACGTTGCCCAGTCGAACTGCTAGCCGCAGCTGCCGCTGGACCAGTGCGCGATGAGGTCAGTGAAAAATCGTCCCGATTGGGGATTTGAACGGTTGGCTGATGCGGCGTATTGTCGTTTGCTGCCATATAAATTCCTATGGTCTATTATACATTAAGTCATTGAGGATAGACAGGCGTGCTAAGGTTGGATCTAGTACTTTCCAGCAAATATCCCATACTCTGGTGCCGCGAGCGAGAATCGAACTCGCACTCCCTTGACAGGAACGGAATTTTGAGTCCCGCGCGTCTACCAGTTCCGCCATCGCGGCACAAGAGTATGGGCTTGGTCAATTATAGCATATTTAGCTATAGCCTAGCGTCACTAATCACTGGCTGCCATACTAGTGACAAAGCTCTCAAAAGGCTGATCTTTATTCCACAGCCAATAAACCGCCATTTTGGTCGCAATTGCTCCCCGCCAAATTGACATTGGGTTATCCCAGGACTGGCTAACCACTCTACCCTGCTCTGCTACCATTAAGTTATCTTTGTGAAATGTCGCGATTGCTACTGGGTAAGTAATAGTAAATTTATGAAGCGCTTCAGCTAGCTGCAGAAGCTGCATGTTGAAGGTCAGTATTTTTGGGTAATAAGTCAGCTGGAATAGCTTTTGTAGTTGAGCAAATGACAATACTAGCAGGCTGTTGGGTCGGTTGGCTAATGTATTAGCGTTTTCGCGGACGAGCTCGAAGGCGTCTCGCGTTATTGTCAATGGACCTTGATAATCTGCCACAAACTGCTCATAAAGAATAGCCGTTTGACTATTGCGTCCAGCATCACCAATCAATAATACGCCCGAAGCCCATTCACTAATAGCTTTGAGCTCGGGACCAGCTTCGGCGGACAGCCCGCCAGAAGCAGTGGTTGGTGCGAATACGGTGTCGCTAATCGACTTTGGAATGGTTGACTTCAGGGCGTCTGGTAGCAAGACGCGCACTTCGCCAACTCCGGCAGCAAGTGCCTGACTGTAGCTGTCGGCAACCGCGGCAAAGCCTAATTTACTGCCACCGACAATAGCCAGCCGTCCAGCTTGCGAGCGCTGTTCGGGTCGACTCCAGGCGATGTCGGGAAACAACGGCTTAGAACTGCTCTGAGTCTGCCAGTACGTACTGTCCATTACGGTCCTTTTTCAAAGTGTAGGCGGTATTTTTGCGTTCGATAACTATCGGCCAACCGTTGTCTTGTGCAATTTGTAGCAAGCTAGCATCGGGGTTGAAGGCAATCGGGTTATCAACTAGCTCGAGCATGCTAATATCACCACTGCTATCACCAACTGCTACGCTATCGGTCATAGTAAGGTCGCTATTTTCGGCCATAAACTCATCGATAATCTCATGTTTACGTCCCGGTACTCGGCGGGCGACCTCACCAGTGAATTTATTTGATTGACGCGAATATAGGGCGCCAATTGTGGCATCGAAACCATAAGTGCTTGCAAAAGCCTCGGCAATTTCTTGTTGCGAGCCGCTGATGGCTAGCGTGTAATAGCCTTCGTCAGCTAGCGATTGCCGTAAACGGTGGGTGTAGTTATATATTTTGTGCCCGGATCGGCTGATGATAGTCTGGGCAACGTCTTCAAAATCGGCTGGCTTGACTCGAGAAATTACTGGTTCGAAACTACGGACAACCTGCATCTCATAGTCATGCCAGTTCAATCGCCTAGCCTGCCAGTCAATCAAGGCTTGATCGAGCTGGTTGGCGGTTTTACTGTCAAACAGGCCGCGAGCTTTGAACTCAAAAACCACCTCGTGATATAGCTGCCAGCGAAAAAAAGTCCCATCGAGGTCAAAAAAAGCTATTTTTCGGGCCATATCTTCTCTCCTTTGATTAAATCTAGTATAGCACGAGCACTAGTGTTGCCGGCGTCGCCGTGGCTTTGACCAGCTGATATCGCTATCAGGCGTTGGGCAACCTCATGCACTGGCTGATCGTTGATTAGCCAGTAGTGATCGCTGTCTTGTCGTAACGACCAGCTGATCGATAGCATAGCTTCGTCTAATCGCTGTCTGGCTTCTTGGCTCGGTATTGGGTAACGTGTGATAAACCATTGGCGCCACGAGTCGGCGGGTGCTGTCAGACTGATTACTAGTGTTTTCTTGAATGGTAGATTGCGGTAGGTGTCAACCGAGTTGGCTAGGGTATCGAGCAGGTTGTACTGGCTGCTGAAGCTGGTATCTAGAGTGCCGTAGGTTTGGCTAGTAGTTGGGAAAGTCACCTGACTAACTACCTTATTTTGAGCGGTTAGTGAAGCTAGTTGGTCGGTCTGTAGATAGAAATATTGGTTTGGCTCGTCGTTAGCGCGGGGCGGACGAGTCGTGAAGCTTTTGACTCGACCGAATGTTGAATCGAGCTGCACCGCTTGATTCATAATCGTCGACTTGCCAATTGCACTTGGTCCGACAATCATGATTAAAGTTTTGTCGGTTAGCTGGTCCATAATTACATATTATCAAAGCTATTGATGATCAAGTAGCTTGTCGACGATTTTGACACTGTGTTCGATTAGCCGATCGGCGCTGT
>CAZNOD010000075.1:0-2710 GCA_964574585.1 uncultured Candidatus Saccharibacteria bacterium
GTTTTCGTTCATCTATTCCCCCGGTAATATTGTGATACTTACATTGTAGCATTAGCATCCTTAGACTGGTAGACACTTAGCGTCTAGCGATCGTCGGCAATAGTCGTCTCGAGCACCCTCAGTATCTCTACCATCGCCCAAGTATCTAGCTTGCAGTATTCTGCTAGGTCAGCAATAACCTGCCCTCGCTCCTCGGCCGATTGACCATCGAGCACACTCGCCATCCATTGTAATTGTGCTGTGTTACCATCCTGGATGCCAAGTGTTTTATAGCTGAGATGCTCACACAGTACTGGCAAAACTTTTTTGATACTGGCGCTACCTTCAAAGCGCAGATCATCGTACCATTTATTTTTAAACGGAATCATCAAGTCGACTACTCGGCTGTTTATAGCGCCCAAGGGTTCGGCCAGCTGAGGATACATATCGGCTAATTCACTGTTGCGACTTTTTTCAAATGCCATATTCCATGTCACAACCGAGCCATTATTACCCAAATCACGGACTAGCTGTTCAGCGAGCGGTAGCGATGGGTCAGAATTTTCGGCGTGAATATACTCGTAGTGCTCAACTTCACCGCCCGGCTGCCGTAAAACATGTATCGAATATTGAAAAGGTATTTGCTGATAAGGGCGGTGACCATCAAAGCGCGGTATGACATCCTGCATGGTTTCGTAGTCAAGAAAATATAGCGGATACTGTAGCTGCTCGATGAAGCGCTTCAATTCAACTCGATCGACAGTCGCCTCAGGTGTATGGTCAAATGTTTTCTCAGCTTGTGGGAATAAGTTGTCATAAATTTTTTGCCAGGCAGTTCTCGAGCCTAGCTTCGCTAGCTGTGGATCAGCATCAGGCATAGTATCTGATTCAACAATCGCACGAACCTGCGACATTCCTTCTATAGTTTCGTCTCGTCGACGTTCGACTGCTGCGGTCACACACTCGATTACCGAAAGGTTCTCGACATCGATATCGCCTTGACGCTGGTACTTATTGTTGACATGTACTACATAGGCATCACGAACAGTTAAGCCTGCTGCCTCGATCACAGCTTTCTGAAAAGCTAGGTCAAGCTCGTGCTCTGGCTTAACCCGCGTACTGGCTTTGACCTCATAGATATCGACGGTATCATCACCAGCCCAAACCACAATATCACTGATACAGCTAAAGCCGTTGCTCGCAAATTCGGCTTGAAACAATACTTGTGCCTCACGGCCCATTACTTGCCTGACTCGCTCAGCCGGAATATCGCGCATAACCGCATTTTCACCATCGATAAACAGCTGTTCGACGTACGACTCATACCTTTGACCAGCTGCAAACGTCGCTTGTGCCACGGCGTCAGGTGACGGTATCGCTGACGGATTGTGTTTCTCCAACCAAACCCATGCCGGGTGACGGCACCCATTCATATATTGTGACTTAGTGATAGTCGATTCAGTCGACACGTGACACTCCTACCGACAAGCTATGGCTTCTCGCTCTTTACTTATTGGATGTATTGTACCATAGCTACCTATTGACCGTGCTCCGATTACTGGCATCGGCCAACCATATAGCCAGCCCAGATTACTACATCAAGGTTAGAGCGGTATCCTGTTCATCAAATCACCTCGCTTTCACGCTTCATCACCTTGGTGATCCGCCAAGCCCCTAGAGCCAAACCGCTAGCACCAACTAGCCAACCGATCACCTTGACTGTCGTACCAATTGCTCGACTAGCGCTGAGCCAGCCTAGCTCCGAGAAGACAAAATGCCAGTCGTGCACCGGATCAGGCACCATGCCAAGTAGCGGCATCGCTCGATCAATAGCATCAATCATATAGTTAGCCATACTCATCATCGCTAGCATGACCCACAACAAACCAAACACCATCAGCCAATATGACCGATACTGCCAAGCTGCCAATACCACCAAACTAGTTACGACCACCTCGCTGATTGAGCCGACAGCTGCTGCCAAGACATCATTAGTAAAAGCAAACAATATGTGGCTAATTTCGTGGATACCAAATTGGACAAAATAAAGCCCAGCCAAGATTGGATTGGTGATGTTTGACTGCTGAAAGTTCAAGATTTCCCAGTAGAAGTAAACCGCACCTAGCCAGAGTAGTATGTAAGTACAAATTTGTACCAGCCTACCCTTGCTGTGTGGCACCCTCCGGTGAATAGCCATATGCTTATCATAGCACTATTGCATTTAAGGTCATATTATTGTATTCTAGGCTAATTATCGTTCGAAAATAAGGAGACCGTCCGATGCGGAGTTGCATTAATCGATTTTTCTCTCAGCGACGCTTGTCGCTCTTACTCTTTGCTGTCCTAGCCGTCAGCCTACTGTTGATATTGGCTAGCCAAGCTTACGCCAGAAACACCAGCCAAACATCAGCTACCAAGACGGTCATCAGCCACTATCGAACCTCCCCAACAGTCAAACGGCTGAGTGGCTCAAACGCCATAAATACGTCTGTAGCTGTATCCAAGCAATACTACTCACCAGGTGTAGCGGTCGCCTATGTCGTCAATCGCGCTGCTTACGCTGACGGTATCGTGGCTAGTAGTATGAAAACCGACGGCCCAATCCTTTACGTCAACACCAGTAGCCTACCGACTGCTGTTGCTAGCGAATTACAAAGGCTCCGCCCGCAGCACGTAGTCGTCGTCGGTGGTGAAGTAGTAATCAGCCAGTCGGTTTATCAAGCTATCAAAC
>CAZNOD010000076.1:0-2650 GCA_964574585.1 uncultured Candidatus Saccharibacteria bacterium
TTCACACCAAAAACATGCTCGCCTATGGCACCAACATCGTGGCGGGTACCTCACCGAACAAAGCCGGCACGACGGTTTATGACGTACCGGTTTACTCGACGATCGAAGACATCAAGCGCGACCACCAACCAGACACCAGTGCCATATTTGTCCCCGCACCCTTTGCCAAGGCAGCTATAATTGAGGCTATCGACGCCGGCATCAAGCTAATCATTATCATTACTGAGGGTATACCGGTCCACGACATGATCCAAATTCGCCAGCACAACAATAATCGAGCAGTCCTAATCGGACCAAACTGCCCCGGCGTACTAGTGCCTGACACCCACTCACTCGGCATCATCCCAGCCAAGCTATCAAGCGAGGGTGATACAGCGGTAGTTAGTCGCAGCGGCACGCTGACCTACGAAGCGATGGATGGCTTGACTAGGCGTGGATACGGCCAGCGTTATATCATCGGTATCGGTGGTGATCGAGTCCAGGGGACAAGTTTCGTCGATTGCCTGGCTGGGCTAGAGCGTGACCCAAGCGTCAAACGCATAGTCATGATTGGTGAAATTGGCGGCACGGCTGAGATTGAAGCTGCCGACTACATCGCCCGTCACGTCACCAAACCAGTCTATGCCTACGTGGCCGGACACACCGCGCCAGCTGGCGTCCAGCTAGGTCATGCTGGAGCAATTCTCGGCACCAACCAGCTAGAATCAGCCAAGGCCAAGACAAAATATCTAGCTGATTGTAGCGTGACGACAGCTGAAAGTTTGGTCGAACTACTCGATAAAATAAATTAATGTATCAAACGACAAAACCCTAAGGGTCTGACCCTTACCTCTGGAGAAAATTACAAGTTCGGATATTTACTTGATTTTAGCCTGTCGACTAACAGACCGGCTCTTCTTGGGACACCAAGAAGCAAGTGTCTCCATTTGGTGTCAAATGGAGATAAAACACAGGGGTGGCTTCCCTCCGCCGGGAGGCTCGCTAGCTAGCCACTTGGGAGACTGCGGAACTCAACTAGCCTCTGAGTAGGCTCGTCTCAGACAGTCCTCGCCTCGCCAGGTGACCACCTAGCTCGCTTCTCGGGTCAGTGCAGATACCCCAGACCCCACGACAGCTACTAGTAGCTGTGCCTGCGACAGCACCGGCCCCTTAGGCCGGAACCGTCGCTTTTGACTGTCCTGATTGATATGTTGTCACATAAAACAAATCAAACCAGTCGAGGATGTTTGAGTGCAATGGCTGTTGCCGGGGGCAATAGCCATGGATCGAGTTCCGCAGACGAATGTTTTTGTGACCAACAGATCAGTCAAGGCACCAAGAACCGCGACTTGAGCTTTTGCTTCTTTTGCTTCAAGGTAAAAGAAGATACCTGGTTCTGGGTGTTTCCAGAACGGCACACTTCCTAGCAAGGAAGTGACCGGGTAGCTATAAGCTACCAAATAAGTGCGATATACTATAACCAATGACTGCACGAAAAAGAATCACGATACTGATACCGGCCTACAACGAGCAGGCGGTATTGCCGCATCTATACGACCGACTAAACAAGCTAGCCGGCGAAAACGCCGACTATGACTTCGAGTTTTTATTTGTAAATGACGGTAGTCGTGACAAAACACTAAGCCTACTCGAGAAGTACGCCGAGCGTGACAAGCGTATCAGCTACATCAACCTATCGCGTAACTTTGGCAAAGAAATAGCGATGATTGCTGGCATCGACCATGTCGATGCCGACGCTATGGTGATTATCGACGCTGACCTACAAGATCCACCAGAGCTGATACCACAAATGATCAAGTACTGGCAGGAGGGCTACGACGATATCTACGCCCGACGTCGCTCACGAGCTGGCGAAAGCTTGGTCAAAAAACAAACCTCAGCGCTGTTTTACCGCCTACTACAACGTTCGACATCGATACCAATTCAGACAGATACTGGGGATTTTCGCCTGCTTGATCGACGTTGCGTCGAGGCTCTCAAGCAATTTCGTGAATCACAGCGCTATACCAAGGGACTTTTTAGCTGGATTGGCTATCACAAAAAAGAAATATTATACGACCGCGATCCGCGAGCAGCTGGTGAAACCAAATGGAACTACGCCAAGCTAATCAATCTAGCAATTGACGGCATCACTAGCTTTACGACGACGCCACTTCGAATCGCTTCGGTACTAGGTTTTGCGGTATCACTAGCGGCTTTTGTCTACATACTGTATCTACTAATCCGGCCACTGTTTGGCGTACCAACCGGCGAGGGTTACTCGAGTATGATGGCGGTTATATTATTCCTCGGTGGAGTGCAGCTGATATCACTCGGTATTATTGGTGAATATATCGCACGGATATTTGTCGAAACCAAGCAGCGACCGCTGTATTTTGTCGAACATTATCACAAGAGCAAGCATGGTGAAACTGAGAAATAAGGCCGAAAAGGCCCGTTATATAGTAGTTGGAGCCTCGGCGACGGCAATCGATTTTGGACTATTGTTTGTATTGCGCTACCTGCTAAATATACCGATCATACCTGCCAATATCGCTTCGACTGGTATCGCTTTTTGTTTCAGTTTTTTTGCCAATCGCAAATACACCTTCCGATCGACAAGCCGACGTATTATTCGCCAGATGGTACTATTTACTGTCACCACCTGGTT
>CAZNOD010000077.1:0-2586 GCA_964574585.1 uncultured Candidatus Saccharibacteria bacterium
GTTGGGTGCGCCGAGTCTAGCAATATCAAACGGTATCAATTTAACTGAATACACACCACGACAGCCCAAGGAGTATATCTATCAGGCATTTGATATACCGACCGACAAAAAAATTATCCACTGGCTAGGACGTCTAGACGCCGAAAAGCACCTAAGCATATTAGTAGAGGCCTTTGCCAAACTAGCCGTCGATCGGGACGATTTGCATCTAGTGGTGGCTGGAACTGGTAACTTCGAGAGCACACTAATCGACATGGTTGAAGAGTTAGGTATCGATGAGCACGTTACTTTTACAGGTATGGTTTCGGACGAGGATAAATACGAGCTGCACCGCGTCGCTACTGTGTTTGCGGTACCCTCCCCTAACGAGCTACAGTGTATCGCTATGTTGGAGGCTATGGCCTGCGGTAAGCCAGTGGTAGCGGTTGATGCTGGAGCCTTGGCAGAGCTAGTAATTCATGACAAAACTGGCTACCTAGTGACTGTAGATGACGTCGATGGTTTTGCCCGCTCGCTGGCTATGTTGCTAGATAGTCCGTCGCGAATCACGCAGTTTGGGGCGGCAGCGCGGCAGATGGCTGAGCAGCATGACGTCAAGAAAGTCATGCCACGATTTATCGAGCTCTATGAAGAAGTTATTGCAGAAAATCTAAAATTGCCGAAGCAATCGCGTCGGGCGTTTCGTAGTGTGCTAAGTGGCCGACGTTCGGAATAACCACCATCTGAGCTGGTTTGACAACGGACGCGAGTTTATTCTGCTCGGCTAATGGCGTGACTGTATCGCGGTCGCCAGCGATCAGCAAAACAGTTTTCTGTCGCAAACTATCAGCGAAGTCGATAGCACCACGACGATTAATTTCGTTATGCAAACGATTGTAAAATTCAATACTCGATATATAGTCGAGGTTTTTGAAATGATGCGAGTGGATCTGTGACTGGAGCTCTTTGTCGGTCGTCGTCATGATTAGGTTGGTTACGGCGCGTGATATGGTTCGACTCTTAACAATCCGTGGACCTAGATGTTTGACCCGATGGCCAAGCGTGTACTGTAGCGCTCCGAGGATGGCGCCTGGTCGTCGAACATCGTTGGCGCGTATAGCGGTTGGAACCGGTGAAACAAGTATGACCTTGTCGTACAGACTAGGTTTGTCGGCTACCATAGCCGGCACCACTAGACCACCCATCGAGTGTCCTAGGATGTGCACCGGTCGATCGAGATTTAGCTGCTCGATAAATTGATTTAATAGTCGGGCTATCGCTTCAATCGACCAGTCGTCTCGGGCAATCGTGCTTTCACCGAAACCCGGTAAGTCTGGAATTATTAACCGAAAATCGCCGAGCAACGGTTCGATATACTGGAATCCTTCGTGGCTACCAGTGAAGCCGTGGATCATGACGATGGTAGATTTTTTGTCATCATGGTAGGTCCAATATTTTATAGCGCAGTCGGGACTAATAGTAACTTGGTTCACTACTGTCGACCCTTTAGTTGCTTGCCGTGCTCGCGGTCGATATCGCGACGCTTGATGGTTTCGCGTTTGTCGTAGCGCTTCTTGCCGCGACCAAGCGCGATTACTACCTTGATATAGCGGCCGTGCGTAATTAGTTTGGTCGGCACTATCGAATAGCCAGATTTTTTGCGCGCCACCAAGTCATCGATTTGTTTACGTTTGACCAGCAGTTTACGTGGTCTAGTGTCGATAGTACGAGCATTGGTCTCACCTCGCTGATTTAGCCGTAGACTGAAACTGGCGTTATTTAGCCAGAGTTCGTTGTCTTTGACAGTGACGAAGGCACCACGAAGCTGGACATGCCCTTCTCTAGCAGCTCTGACCTCTGGTCCTGTCAATTCGAGGCCAGCTACTATATCTTCTGACAATTCATAGTCAAACCGTGCGCGACGGTTGAGGATACTCGATGGACTCTGGCGAGAAGATTTTTTAGCTTTTGGCATTATCTATACATTGTATTACAGACTAGGGTCATACCCCAAGCCTGCAGTGTTTGCTTTTTGACAGAATTATGGTATTATTTTGTAATCATGATCAAGCGCAAACGTCGGCTAACTCCAGAAGTAAACTTCCCTGAACCAGATATCAGTCTGAGTGTCGAGACGCGTGCCGTGGTTTACGACGAGTGTAGTATTGACGTCGCTACGACGCAGAGGTCAACTGACTACCCTGGTGATCAGGAAACGGTGCTCAACTTCCTGCCCTGGTCGGAATACGTTGGTCGTCCAGATGCCCAAGACAGATACCGGGTCATGGCCGAAGCGCTTGGCTCACAAGTAGTGTCGATAGATAATCTAGGGGTCGGCGATGGTACGTCACCGATACCGCCAACAATGCGATCCGAGCTCCAAAATGGCGACTTCGGCGGTGTGAGTCGTTTGCAATACGAGGCTCTAAAGCGTGAGAGCTCGGTTCGAGATTTGGGACGTGTATCGGTTTTTGGTTATTCGCTGGGGGCCGACATGGCAGCTAGCTTCGCGGCCAAGGTACCCAATGACAGATTGCATATCGACAGGCTGTTCTTATGGGAGACCGCTGGCGCCAGGAGGCAACCGACAGCTGCATTGATGGCAAA
>CAZNOD010000078.1:0-2419 GCA_964574585.1 uncultured Candidatus Saccharibacteria bacterium
ACTTTTTCAGCCACTCGACCGCCGAGGGCTCGGGCCAGGATGTCCTTGAACTCGTAGACGTTGGTATAGCTCTTATCCTCCGGTGGCAAGAACCAGGTCACTCCACCAGTCCCACCGCGTGGGATTATCGTCACCTTGTGGACTGGGTCACTATCGGGTAAGACATGGCCCACCAATGCATGTCCAGCCTCGTGGTAGGCAGTCAGCTTCTTTTCTTTATCATTCATGACTTTTGTCTTGCGCTCTGGACCAATTGCGACTTTTTCAAACGCTTCCGTCAGATCTGCATTGCTGATTTGCTTGGAATTACGCCGAGCCGCTATAATAGCCGCCTCGTTAGCGATGTTAGCTAGATCAGCTCCACTGCTGCCAGCTGTCTTAGCAGCTAGCTTGTCGAGGTCAACCGTATCGTCAACTGGCTTATTTTTGAAATGCACTTTGAGAATAGCTTCACGGTCAGCTCGCTCTGGCAGGGTGATCGTTGTCCGGCGATCAAAACGGCCAGGACGAAGCAAGGCTGGGTCGAGTACGTCAGCTCGGTTGGTGGCAGCCAGAACTATCACGTTGGTATCAGTCTCGAAACCATCCATCTCAACTAGAATTTGGTTTAGGGTCTGCTCACGCTCATCGTGACCACCGCCCATACCGCTACCACGTTTACGGCCGACAGCATCGATTTCATCGATAAATATAATACAAGGAGCATTTTTCTTAGCTTTGGTGAAAAGATCGCGGACTCGTGAAGCACCAACACCAACAAACATCTCGACAAACTCTGAGCCAGAGATGCTAAAGAACGGTACATCAGCCTCACCAGCTACCGCGCGGGCCAGCATAGTTTTACCGGTACCCGGATGACCAACTAGCAAGACACCCTTAGGAATCTTGGCACCAAGCTGCTTGTATTTCTTGGGGTGCTTGAGGAAATCAACTACTTCTTGCAAATCCTGCTTGGCGGCGTCGTTGCCGGCAATATCGTCAAACTGTACTTTTTCCTTGTCTAGACCATAAAGCTTGGCCTTTGACTTTCCAAAGCCCATCGCTTGATTACTTTGACCTTGAGCTTGGCGCATCATGTATAAGAAAAAGGCGGCAATCAGTAGCACCGGTACAAATATCAACGCCAGTTGCCATAGTGTTTCGCCGGTCTGTGACGGCTGCTGAACACTGAGAACTGCTTCAGAATCTTGCTTGAGACCCTGTTCGTAAAGGCTACTGCTACCTTCTTTAACCGAGCGTTGAGTTGGCTCATCCTCACCTTTTGGCGTCACCCTGACATCGGTGCCCTGAACCTCAATCTTTGCAATTTTACCCTCATTGGCTTGCTTTATGACTTGGCTAATTGGTACTTCTTCTAGTGATTGGTTCGGTGATCCAAAAGCCCAAAACAAACCGATACCAGTAGCGATAACAATCCAAAATACAGCCAATCGGACATTGTTACCTAGTTTTTTACTGCCTTTTGGCTTTTTGCTCTTCGGCATGCGCGTGGTTACCCCTTTCTCAAAAAGTCTTCGTCTATTTTTCGCATTGTTACTATTCTATCACTAGGGGTGACTATCGACAATAAAATCAGTTTTACTAAACCTTAGCTTGTGTTGGCTATCAATTACATGCTTAGTGCCTGGCCGAGCTGTTTTGATAGCCAGCAGTACTCGCTCTGCTTGTGGCCGGGTAATCGAGAAGCGCCGACGTAGCAATTCAACCGCCACCAAAGGATCAACGACGCTATAGCGATATCGTGACCCAGCAAAAACTTCAATCGCCCGCTTCGATTCAAAATCAATATCACGCGCCAGCTGCAATTGGTCAGCTCTTAAGTTAATCAGCTTTGTCCGACTTGCTATTGGTAGCGCTAGTATGGCGCCCCGCAGCCGATTGCGCAGATATTGATTGGAGGCATTGGTAGCATCTTCGACCCACTCCAGTCGCTTACTAGTGGCATAGCGATAAATCGATTGCTTGGTCCAGCCTAGCAGTGGTCGCTCGATACTGGATCGATTCATCACCGCCAAACCACGCCACCCGGTGCCACGCTTTATATTGATGGCCATCGAACCTACCAGGTCATCCTGATGGTGAGCTGTCGCTATCACCGCTTGATGTTGCTCGGCTAATTCAAACAAGAAATCATAGCGTGCTTGCCTGGCTTCTTCCTCGCTGGCCGACTCACCTAGCTTGAGCTGAGTACTGAAAAAGGGTAACTGATACTGCCGAGCCAAACTCTCGACAAATCGCCGATCATCACCTGACTCGGGTCGAATACCATGATCGACGTGGGCGACGATTAATTTTTTTGGCAGGTTGGATTGAGCGCCTGCGAGAATATCAAGCAACACTACACTATCAACACCGCCACTAACTGCTACGATTTTATTCATCTAGATACCGATGCGTTTACTCAGCCAAACCGCTAGCC
>CAZNOD010000079.1:0-2359 GCA_964574585.1 uncultured Candidatus Saccharibacteria bacterium
CAGCTGGGAAGAGGCCGAGGAGATCGCGCTACGGATAGCCGACGGAACAGCAACCACGACTGAGGTTGTTGCGCTTGAGAAATTACAGCAATTCCTAGCTAGCCAAGAAGGCTACAGCGGGTAGGATAGATTGATGACACAATCGAACCACGAACAAACTACACCACCCAACGAATACGACGAGATAACGATAGTAGACGTGGTTGGTATCGATCCGATTTCACTTGCGGAAAATGTCGCAGTCGATGAGATTTACAATCAGCTGCAAGCAGCCTCACGGCAAGAGCAGGAACTTGCCGACGAGATACAGCGCCTACGGTTAGAGCTAGCTAGTGTGTCAGATAGGCGATCGAGGCTCGAAGTAGCCCTGTCTCTCGCTCAGGACTCTAACCCCGGTGTATAGACAGTTTTATCGTACTGCTGTATAATATAATTGTTACGCACTGCTAAATGCTTCAACTAATAGCAGTAATCTAAAAGGAAATTTATACAATATGGCCAAAAAAGTAATTGGTAATCTAAAACTACGCATCCCAGCCGGTCGTGCCACCGCTGGTCCACCAGTTGGCTCTACTTTGGGTCAATGGGGCTTGAACATGATGGATTTCATCAATCCATTTAATGAAGCTACCAAGGACATGATGGGCAAAGAAGTGATAGTTCATATGAAAGTCTACGAAGACCGGACTTTCGACTGGAAGAGCCTCGGTCAACCAGTCGACGATATGATCCGCGAAGTTGCTGGCATCAAAAAGGGTAGCGGCAAGCCACACACCGATAAGGTCGGATCAATCACACGCGCCCAAGCCGAGCAAATCGCCGAAGCCAAGCGCGAACAGCTAAATGCTATCGATCTAGATGGCGCTGTCAAGATTATCGCTGGCACCGCTCGAAGCATGGGTGTTGAAGTTAAAGACTAGTTAGCAATAGCCCCCATCTCAACACTCCTCAGGTTTAAGCCATGAGGAGTGTTTAATTGATGCTATAGTGTATGTATAAACCTCGCACAGGCCAAAAGGATTGCCATGAAAGCCCCAGAACAACAGCCAAGCTCAGATCAGTCAAACTTCTCACCGTTCTATGAACGCCCTGAGCAACGCCAGTACCTCATTGCCGCTACTGCGCGTCGACTTGGTAGCTTAGAGGCGGCTAAGGAGTTTTATGGCGTCCTCCGCAGACAAGCTGAAGAATTAACACTAGCTGACCGCACGCAACCCGACGGTACTATCGAAGCCTACCGGCCAGTATCCAGTAGCGATAAACGGATGCTAGACATTGAATTCGACGTCTACCTAATACTCTCGGAGCAAGACGACAAGTCCGCTTCACAGGGTCAAGCCACGGCCGCCGATTAGTCGGCAATAAGTTCAATCCGCGGTCAAATGTTATATAATCTGGACATACTCCAAACCATAATGTCACGATAGGTAGGATTTTGTCATGGAAAAAGCAACCCAGCATCACGAATTATCGTCAACAAAGGTGCCTCAATCAGCTATACGTCTCGGCGCCCTCGTGCGCTTCGCATCTAGAGAGGGAAGCATCGACCAACTGACTATAGAGGAGCTAGAGCAGATAGTCGACACACTAAATGAAGCGCCAGATGACGATAAATTGTCGCAGCGCTATCGAGATTTATTGCGTAGCGCAATCACAGCTCGTCGAGCTGATACTGTCGAGGGCGACTGGGAGTATCACACCAAAGATAATCCATCGCTATTCCACTAAGCAACTATTGACAGGTCAACTAGTCAGCGCGCTATACTGAATATGGTTATGACGGTACTATTCCGTAGCGAATTTTTTACCATCAAACTATCAACGCACCAAGGCTCGGTAATAGGCCGACCCTTTCAAAACTCACTACTTCAGACGATAACGTTTCGATAGCGCCAAGTGACGCGATTGCGACGGTCTTGTAGTTCATACTCATTCACTTACTTATAAAAATCAGCCACCACATAGGAGAGTATGCTATGACAAAAAACGGTATCAATTCAACCGTCCAAATAACAGCCTTGGCTTTTGGCAAAAACCTGGCTGTCGTACCTAAGCGCATGGAGTGGAAAGGCCGAATCTACGATTTCGTGGAATCGGGCATCCGTGCCACCATTCGTCAAAGCTCTGGTGTATCGCACACCATAACGATGAGCGATGGTAATAACACTTTCTGCTTGCGAGAGCGAGCTGGCATATGGACGCTACTCAGTATTAGCTAGTCAAATTTGCCAGGCAAATCAAAAACGCCCCTCCACGGGGCGTTTTTGATTTTTCTCAGTGGTGCCAATAAAGTAGATAAATACAACCAATACGCCTTGCTGAACAGTCCCTTCGTTTTAGTTACAAACCTGTTATTTGC
>CAZNOD010000080.1:0-2279 GCA_964574585.1 uncultured Candidatus Saccharibacteria bacterium
CCGAGCTGTGATGAGTGCCAGTACGGATAGACGTCTGGATCAGCACCAATCTGTAGCTCGTATAGCAGCAAGTCATAGTTGCGTTGCTGCAGAGTGTCCTGCACAAAATTGGCACTTGGCGCTGAAGTGTCAACTACCGACACGTCGATCTTAAAGCCTAGTTCACGTATCTGTTTTGATAGCTCCTTGACGGCAAGCTCATACTGCGGATTAGCGGTTGTCTTGAGGCTAAGCGACAACTCGGTGTCACCTTTTTTTCGCACGCCACCGCTCATTTTCCACTTTGCCTTATCGAGCAAGCTTTTGGCCTCAGCTTGATTATACTTGGGTGCTTTCGGTATGTCGGCTCCTTCGTAGTGGCTGTTCAAAAATGGCAAACCTAGTGCTGGCACATCACCGCCCACCGCCTCACGAATCGCTTCGGTGTTGATTCCGCGCTGCAGAGCTCGACGCACTGCCGAATCTTTCAGAATTGGGTTGTTGGTGTTCATCAATAAGTAAACACCGTTGTCCAAGGTGTGCGACTCGACACTATACGAATCGGTATTAATGCTGTCAATCGAGTTAACGCTAATATCGGCTGCGGCTGTTACTTCGCGAGACTTCAATGCTGATACTAATGCATCTTCATCGCGATAAGCATGGACTTCAAACCGGCTCAGCTTAGGTGGACCTAAGTAATAATCCGGGTTTGCTGTCATATGAACTGCCTTGTGAGAGTTGACCCTGTCGGCAGTCTGCAATAATCGAAACGAAAATGGACCGCTACCGACCGGCCTGGTAGCAAAGCTACTATCGCCAATTGCGGCTGGTGCTACACTAGCCAATAAGTGCTTTGGCACAATTGGAAAAGTCAGCGCATGCGGGAATGTAGCCACTGTCGACAAGTTAAATTGGATGGTGTGCTGGTCCATAGCCTTGACTTCGATATCTTGCCAGCTCACCCGCAACGAAGCCTCCGATAAGCTCTCGGGATTTTTAATTGTTTCAATCGTGAACACTACGTCATCGGCTGTCAAATCTTTGCCGTCGTGCCACTTGACGTCATCGCGTAGCTTAACCGTGTACATCTCACCCTTACTGTCAATCGACATCGACTTGGCGACATCTGGTCGCAATGTACCGGTGTCATCGTAGCGGTAAAGTGACGAAAACATCAGGCGACTAGCTGCTACCTCCGCACTTGACGAAGCCTGCAACGGGTTGAGTGTTTCTAGCTGACCGACGACTCCTTCGGCGTAGGTGCCACCGACAGTGCTCGCATTGACGGTATAACTACTATCGTCCCAGACGTATTGAACACCTATTCCGCCTAGGATTAAGGCAACGGCCACAAACCAAGCGATGATCCGCTGGCGGACGAAGCGTATGTTACTAATTCGCTTCAGCACAAAACGCTGAGCGTGTTTCGTCGTTAACGAGCTGGCTTTGGTGACTTGTTTGTGAAAACGCTTGCGGTCTAGGGCAACTCGCTGAAACTGTCGCCAGCTACGCTCTTTTTGCGGTGGTTTTGGTGTTGATTCGTCCATATCCTATGCGCGTTATGCGGCAGGTAGTAGCAATCCTGCTAAGATTGATAGTACGAAAGTAACTGTAAATATAATCGTTACTTCAAATAGGTTTTTGTCGAAACCGCGTCGCGTTGTATATAGCTCACTCGAACCACCAAATCCGGCACCAAGTGTCGCACCGCGTTGCTGTAGCAAAATCGACACAATCATCAGGATAGCAGATGCAACCATCAGTATTTGTAGAACTGTATCTAAACTCATGCTCGGGTCTCCTCTTGTGGGCCTACGTACTGTAGGTCAATCATATTGCTTACTATATAGTTTACCAAACTTATGACGATTCCAGTCAAAACTGAGTGCCAAAATGTCATGCCAACACCTGGTGCCAGCTTGAGTGACACGTAAACCATCAATCCATTGACAATAAACATAAACAAGCCAAGGGTGACGAGCAACGCAGGTAATGAAAATATGATCACTATCGGCTTCAGTACTGCGTTAACTATCGAAAATATTAGTCCAGCTACCAAGAAAACCAAAAAACCTTCTGGAGTTTCAGTGTAGCCGGTACCAAACAATTTGACTGCTAGCCAAAGACCTGCCGAATTGAGTAGCCACCGGATAACAAAGCTATGAAGTTGGCGACGCATTATATTACCATATTATAGCTTAGCCTCACCAATCTGTCGATAGATTTTGGCTGATATTCTCGATACCTTTATCGGTCACTACAACGTCGTCCTCGATCCTCACGCCAATCGACTCGTC
>CAZNOD010000081.1:0-2191 GCA_964574585.1 uncultured Candidatus Saccharibacteria bacterium
GTCAATCCAGCGCTCGATTCGCGAGGCGGCTGATGGTAGCGATGTCCATATCGTTGAAATCGGTGGTACGGTCGGCGACTACGAAGGGCTATCCTTTGTTGAAGCGATTCGTGAATTTGCCCTACTCGAGGGTCGAGAAAATTGTATTTATATCCATGTAGTCTACGTTCCGTTTATCAGTACTTCAAAAGAGTTTAAGTCCAAGCCAGCCCAAAATGCTCTCAACGACTTACGCGGTTTCGGTATCGTTCCCGACGCAGTAATAGTCCGAACCGACGATCCGGCGCCGGTATCGATTGCCCGCAAAATTGCATTGTTCGGTGGTATACCAGAGACGGCTGTCCAAATGATGCCCAACCTAAAAAGCGTCTTTTTGATACCGCCAAAAATCGCTGCCAATGGGCTGATGTCAGTTCTAAATAAGCTAGTTGGCGAGGAGCTAAAGCCTGATTTATCGGCTTGGCAGACACTAGCTAAGCGCCAAACTGCTAGTCCAGCCAAGACAGTAACGATTGGACTGGTGGCCAAATACCTCGACAATGAGGACACATATTTATCAGTGGTCGAAGCTCTTAACGCAGCGGCGTGGGATCAGCGAGTCGGACTGGATATCCGCTGGCTAGACGCTGAAACGGTTAGTCGAAAAGACTTGCAAACACTTGATGGCGTCTTAGTTCCGGGCGGCTTTGGTCCGCGTGGTGTTGAAGGCAAAATCATGACAGCCGATTACGCGCTCAGTCACAAACTACCGTATCTCGGTGTCTGCCTTGGCTTGCAGACGGCTGTTATTGCAGCGGCTCGCCGATCGGGGCTTAAGGACGCTAATAGCACTGAGTTTGACGCCGATACCAAGCATGACGTCGTTTACATTATGGATGGACAGGCGGGCAAGGAGTCGACTGGCGGCACGTTGCGACTGGGTGACTACCCAGCCGTACTAACCGAGAACTCCTTGGCTAGCGAACTATATAGCGCAACTGATGTTGTCGAACGTCACCGTCATCGCTACGAGGTCAATCAGCGCTATCGCCAAGCAATTGAAGAAGGTGGCCTAACTATCTCTGGCACTAGTCCTGACGGCAAGCTAGTCGAGTTTGTCGAGGGGCCAGATGACCATCCATATTTCATTGCTACTCAAGCTCACCCCGAATTCAAATCACGCCCGATGCGTCCGCACCCACTGTTCGTTGGGTTGATAAAAGCCGCTATGCGCTAGTTGACAATATTCAATGCTTATGCTAATATACATAGCATAGGAAAACTATGAAACAAACAAAAATAGACGATAAAACACCACAACACGAAATGACAAAAGACGACATGGATGTCTTGCAGTATGTGCTGCAAAATGTCCGCGGCGCCTATCCTGATTCGCCGTATCGACCGGCTGACTATCTCGATGAACTCGAAACTGAGAGCTAGTCGGTAGCTATCTGCTACACTAGTTAGTGATGAAAGAGACGCTTCAGGCTATTATTAATGACTTATTCGGCGAGCAAGTCGAGGTTAGTTTCAGTCGCCCTGAGTCGCGGTTTGGTGACTTAGCGACCAATGTTGCCTTACAGCTAGCTAAATCGGTCGGCCAAAACCCGCGGGCAATCGCCGAGCAGATTGTCGCTAAGCTTGATGATCACGAAGACTTCAAGGAGGTTTCGATAGCTGGCCCAGGCTTTATTAATATACGATTGAGCGACGCGGCGTTGATTCGTCTAGTTTATGCTCGTCCGAGTCAGACAAGACAAGGGCAAACTATAGTTATTGAAACTAATAACCCGAATCCGTTTAAGCCAATGCACATTGGCCACGGCTACAATGCAGTGCTGGCTGATACAATGGCAAATCTATTGGCAGTCAGTGGAGCTGATACTAAGCGCGTCAGCTATCATGGCGATGTCGGTGCTCATGTCGGTAAAAGTATGTGGTCGTTGCTGCGTTACTGTGATGGTGATGCAAGCAAGTTAGATGCGATACCAGCTGATCAGCGTAACGAATTTATGGGCAAGATGTACGCCGAGGGTGCTCGGGCGGCAGTTGAAGATGAAGCGGCCAAAATAGAAATTGACCGACTAGCTAAGCAGTCTTTTGATCGATCTGATGGGCTGTACGCTGCAATTTACGACAAGGTATTTGATTGGAGCTTCGAGCAAATTGACTCGACGGTCGCTCGGCTCGGCAACCTGCCAACCGAACG
>CAZNOD010000082.1:0-2185 GCA_964574585.1 uncultured Candidatus Saccharibacteria bacterium
ACTGTCGACTAGTTTCATGATTGAGTTTTACTGGCTCGTGGATCGGCTGTGTGTAGATATATTTTCGGGAACAATGGCTTGGCATCAGTAGCAATTACGCCGTTTTCAAATGTGTGATGGATGGCGGCAGCAGCATCGGGCATAAATGGATGCATCATATCACCAACTTGCTCCAGACTAGCTACAGCGTGAGTCAGAACTTCAGCTAAATGTCCCTCTGCCTCAGGGTCGGTTTGGCGTCGCTTGGCGATCTCCCACGGCTTGACGCGCTCGATATACTTGTTGAGCGATTGGACTGTTACCCATATTTCATCGAAGGCCTTATCAAATTCAAAAGCCTCCATGGCGCTATGATACGGTCCCATGTCGTGTTCGCCAGCCGGTACATCTCCAACCACGCCAGCTTGATAGCGTTGGACCATGGCGGCGACACGCTGAACAAGATTACCTAGGTCATTACCGAGCTCGTTGTTATAGGCGTTTTCAAACTTCTCGTAGGTAAAATCGCCGTCATCTAGAGTTGGTACATGACGCGAGAAATAATAACGAAAAGCATCACGACCGTACTGATCGATTAGCTCCATTGGATCGACAACGTTGCCGAGAGATTTGCTCATCTTGGTGCCGCCAACATTGACGTGACCGTGAACCAACAAAGTTTTTGGTAACGGCAACTCCAAGCCCATCAATATAACCGGCCAAATACCAGCATGAAAACGCAGGATATCTTTGCCAACTACCTGAACCTCTGCTGGCCAGTACTCCTGCCATCCTGGCTGATCGGGATAACCAAGTACGGTCAGGTAGTTACTTAGTGCGTCCACCCAAACATACATCACTTGACTGTCATCACCTGGGACAGCCACACCCCAAGCTAAGTTTTTGCGTGGTCGTGAAATCGACACGTCCTGCAGGCCATCTTTTATCAGCTCGAGAAACTCTTTTTTGCGAAATTCTGGTACGATTTTGAGCGCATCGGTTTCGATGGCTTGACGCAATGCATCGGTAAAAGCTGATGCTTTGAGGTAATAGTTTTCCTCGCTTAGCCGCTGATATTCGCGCTGGTGATCGGGACAAATGCCATTGTTGGCGGCAGCTTCTTTGTCGGTGACGAAACTCTCACAACCTTCGCAGTACCAACCTTCGTAGGTTCCTTTGTAAATGTAGGGCTGGAGCTTTTGCCAGATATACTGGACCGCGCCCTTGTGGTGGCCATCGGTTGTACGGATAAAATCGGTATGCGATGTGCCGACCGCCTGATAGAGTGCTTCGAAGTTTTCATACATCGAGTCAACGTAGGCTTGCGGTGTTATGCCACTGGCTTGGGCCTTGGCAGCAACTTTGTTGCCGTGCTCATCTACACCAACTTGATAGCGGACCTCGTAACCATTTTGTCGTTTGTAGCGCGCCCAAATATCGGCCACCAGCTGATCTATCGCCGTACCAATATGCGGCTTGGCGTTAACATAAGGAATTGCCGTCGTAATATAGAGTTTTTTCGTCATATACCTCTATTATAACACTGTTAAGGATGGCAGGACTATAGTCGGCGAACAGCCACCATCATCCGTCCTTGTTTATGTAAATTACCCTGCTCGACATAGGCGCGTTGTGAATAAAATCGCTGGTCGCCATAAGTATCGATTGGACTGACGGTAATGTTCTCGGTAGCCACACCAGCTCGCACAAATCGTGCCACGTTGTGGCCAACCGTATCTATATGTATTTTATTGTCATCGCCAGCTCGCATATAGTCTTGCCATTCGGTGATATCAGGCGGCTGAAAATAATCTAATCGGTCATTACCTTGACGCAGGCTCGGACTCATCCAAATATGCCAATCACGAGGATCACTGCCTACATTATCGGCCACCTCGATAATAAAGTCCTCAATCAAACCAGCTACACTCGAGTGTCTACCAAGATGCAGCACAGCGAGCAGCTGACTGACTGGATCGTAGACCACAGTAGCCACGCAGTCTGCTACTGGTAGAGTAATAACTACCTCCGCTAGCGTAGTATAGACAGCATCGCTTACCACGTCGCCCGGCGGCGTCGACTTATCGACACGTTCGATGTCACGGTAGCTCTGTTGGTCACCATAGCGCACCAAAACACGATAGCGCTCGAGTGGAAAATTATATTTTTGTAAAAATCTATCGGCGTTACGCTGATGATCTGGGTT
>CAZNOD010000083.1:0-2154 GCA_964574585.1 uncultured Candidatus Saccharibacteria bacterium
GTCATGTCTCTAGTATACCGTATGGTAACTATTTGGCGCCGGTTTTGCGGATGACGGCACCGAGGGTCTTGAAGAGGATTTTGATGTCGAGCCAGAAGCTCCAGTTGCGGGCGTAATATAGCTCAAGGTCGATTCGTTCATCAAACGATAGGTTGCTACGGCCCGATACTTGTCACAGGCCAGTTACGCCCGAGCGGACGCTGTGCAGTAAGGCGGCACGCGATTTGCTAAACTTGACCTCTTGGGGCAGAATCGGTCGTGGTCCAACTAGACTTAGGTCGCCGCGCAAGACATTAAATAGTTGCGGTAATTCATCGAGGCTAGTGTCGCGTAGGAATTTGCCAAAACGGGTAATCCGCGGGTCGTTGTCGACTTTGCGGTGTTTCTCGTACTCGACAGCTAGATCTTCGCGGCCCATGTCGCGGAACTCTTCGGCGGCGTCACGCTTGCCGTATTTGTAGCTCATGCTGCGAAATTTAATCAGATTGATTGGATCGGAGAAGCGACTGAGGCGCTTGGAGATATAAAATACCGGTCCGGGGTTGAATAGCTTCTGGCAAATGATAAGCAGTAAGTATAGTGGCGATAAGACGATGATAAGGATTAGTGACAAGACGGTGTCAAAAATCCGTTTGACGATCTCGCCCCAGCCAGTTAATGGTGTTTGGTGGACGGTAATCATCGGGTAGCCTAGGAAAACATCGACGGTGTTTTTGCCGGCGTAAAACTCTGGCTCACCCGGTATGAAGTTGTACTGGATATGACGGCTCTGGGCAGCGGCTAGGATGCGCTGGTTGCGCTCTTCGCTATCGTAGAGGTCGGTCTGGATGATGTTGTTGATACGGAGTTCGTCGACTCTGCTGAGAGCTTTATCGACCGATGGGAAGTGCAGGATACCAGACTCGATCGGTACCAGGCGTTTTGGTCCCGCTACTGCTACCACTTGGTAGCCCGATCGCGGGGTATCGGACAGCGACTGAGCGATGTCTTCGGTAGCCGACGAGTTGCCAACAATTAGGACGCGCGATATGCCGCGGCCGAAGCGATAGCTCAAGCTACGGAATAGTCGTAGCAGCTCGCGCTCAAGCAGGATTAGCATAAACGAGCCAACAAAAGCATAGACCACCACTAAACGGGCTGGAAAAATAGCGTGTTCGGTGACGTATTCCCAGCCAATTATCAGCAGCACACCGATGAAACAGCCGACGGCAATCCGGCTCCATTCAAGTAGGCGTCGGTTGTACACTTGAGCACTATATAGCCCGATAAAGGCAAAGATGATGATCCAAAATGGCAGGATGGTCAACATCGCTATCAGGTAGTCGACGGCGTAAACCTCAGCTACAAGTGGACGATCATCGATTTGTACTCGAGCAATATAGGCAGCTGTGAATACCGCTAGTAACACCAGAAAGTCGGTTATGACTAACAGTAGGCTGTAAAGCTTGGTGTTGCGGGTCTGCATAGATACAGTTATTGTACCATTTCTCTAGTACAATAAAGGCAGTTATGGATCGACGCCTGCTGAGCATCTACACCGGTATATTGGCTGCTATCATGTTGCTGATAGTTTTGCATGCACCACTAATCGTGTCGATTGGTAGCTTGTGGCCGGATATCAGTCTGTATATCAAGGCATGGAAAGAGCTATTGATGGTAATTGCTTTTGTCTTGGCCCTAATTCTTATTAGCCGAGCTGGCGCTTGGCGAACAATTATGTCCGACAAGCTGATTTGGCTGATAGCCGGTTACGCGGCATTGCATTTTCTGAGTCTAGTGCAGTGGAGCGGCTTGATGTCTACTGTCGCTGGGCTGATGATTGACCTACGCTATATCCTATACTTCACACTAGTTTACGTCGCGGTCAAGCTGTTGCCCGATTCGGCAGTCTGGTTCAAGCGCCTGGCGCTAGCTGGGGCGGTTTTGGTAGTAGGGTTCGCTTGTCTACAGTTGCTGCTGCCCTATGACGCTCTCAAGGTGCTAGGCTATGGAGCCGACACCATCCGACCCTATACGACAATCGATCGTAACTACGACTTCATCCGTTATCAGAGTACTTTACGTGGTCCCAATCCACTTGGTGCTTATGCGGCTAGTGTAGCGGCGATTGGTCTAGCATGGGTAACTGCTGGGCGCCGTAGTTTCGACTGGCGA
>CAZNOD010000084.1:0-1980 GCA_964574585.1 uncultured Candidatus Saccharibacteria bacterium
TCCTCTTTTTCTTTTCTAGACTACTGGTATAAGCATAATCGATATTACCTACTTAATCAACCACAAGCCAAGCTTGCGCTTAAATGTGCTAAGATATAGCCATGAACAAGCATCTACCAAAAAAAGCCAAAGATATCAAAGGTAAAGTAGCTATCGCCGAGCTGGTCAGGGCGCACTGGATTGTGGCCTTGCTGGCACTGTCGTTTGCTTTGCTCGTCGTGTATGCATCGCTATACGAAGTACAGCTTGATCGAGTACTATCGCTGATCGTAGCCGGCCTGCTGGTATTAGTTGCAGCGGTGTCGCTAGCAACTATCTATGCTCTAGCAAAACGCTAATATTTACCACGATACTGAAACTGCCGCTGATAGGGTTATCCTAAAAGCCGCTACGTCTAAATAGTAGTATAATAAACTACATAAACCGCAGCTCTAGGTGCGATTTAGACCAAAGGAGGTGTAGTATGCAAAAAATAACCCCTAATATATGGTTTAATGGCAACGCCGAGCAGGCGGTCGATCTCTATAGCTCGACGTTTGGCGATAGTCGAGTGCTAAATACGATTCGCTACCCCGCTAGTGCCGAAGAAGGTTTGGCCGACTTCCAACTCAATATGGCTGATCAAGTATTAACAATCGATTTTGCGATTGATAATTTCCGTTTTACGGCAATCAACACTGGGTCGGAATTTAGGCCGAATCCAGCAATATCATTTATGGTCAATTTCGATCCGTCGCGCGACGACCAGGCTCGTCAACACCTGGATGAAGCTTGGCAAAAGCTTAGTCAGGGTGGAGCAGTGCGCATGCCGCTCGATAAGTACGACTTCAGCCAGCATTATGGCTGGGTCGAAGATAGGTATGGCGTCAACTGGCAGCTGATACTGACCGATCCAGCTGGCGAGCCAAGACCGTTTATTATCCCAGCGCTGATGTTTGCCGGACCAGTGCTAGGCCGGGCTGATGAGGCCCGTCAGTACTACGCTGAGGTGTTTACTGGCTCGATGCTCGGTGACGTCTATCGTTATCCGCAAACAAATGATATGTTCGTCAAAGGCCAAATCATGTGGAGCGAACTGCAGTTGGCTGGGCAGTGGTTTGTGATCAATGATGGTGGCCCTCAACAAGACTTCAGTTTTACAGAAGGCTTGTCACTATCAATCGCCTGTCGAGACCAAGCTGAGATTGATTATTTCTGGGAAAAACTATCGGCCGTGCCTGAGTCGGAGCAATGCGGTTGGTGTAAAGATAAGTTCGGCGTCAGTTGGCAGGTTGTACCGGCCAACATGGATGAGCTGATGACTCGTCCTGGTGCCTATGCGACGCTGATGAACCAGAAAAAAATCATTATCGACGAATACTAAGAAGCTTAGTCGGGCGTATTGTTGAGCGACTGCCAGAGGTGCAGGCTAGCGGTGGTACGATGTGGTTGCCAGCGCTCGGCAATAACCTCTAGTTGTGACTGGCTAGTCTTGGCCGGTAGACCGTAGAGGCGTTCGATGGCTAGCTGTAACCCACGGTCGCCGGGCGCAAAGACGTCGGGTCGACGTAAGGTAAACATCAAAAACATCTGGGCGGTCCAGACACCGATGCCCTTGACACGAGTCAGCTCGGTGATAACGGCCGTGTCGTCGAGTGTATCAAGATGGTCGTATACGCCAGGATCGGTGACAAAGTGTCGCGCTAGGTCTTGCAAGTAGTTGGCTTTTTGGCCTGATAGACCGATTAGTTTAATTTGATCAGCTGATAATTCAACAGCGAGCTCAGGGCGAAGCTCGGTGATCTGCTCGAAACGAGCGAATATATTGGTAGCCGCCTTGACCGAGATCTGCTGGCCAACAATTGATCGAGCCAGGGACTCGTAGTTGCCACGCCGTGGCCGGGGTGGCAAACTGCCATTAAATTCGATGACTTGACCCAAGGTCGGATCAGCCTCAATCAGGTATTGCTCAGCCTTGCTAAACCATTGTTATAATTGTAC
>CAZNOD010000085.1:0-1621 GCA_964574585.1 uncultured Candidatus Saccharibacteria bacterium
AATTTCGACGCAAGACTGGACGGGAAGTTGAAATTACAGAAATTGGCTTACGGCACCTGATGACTAGCGGGCGTAAGACGTTGCACGTATTTGATGTCACTGACGGACAGGCCGACTACCGTCTGGAGTTTGATAGCGAGCGACTTACCTGGCACCTGACACGGGAGGCCGATCGTGGAGTCTAGTATTAATCAGGCTGCACCCAGCATCATGCATATTGATCTCAATAGCTGCTTTGCTACGATTGAGCAGCAGTCACGGCCACGTTTGCGAGGGCGACCAGTGGCAGTGGTCAATCGTAGTTGTACCGACTCGGCGACCATTATCACCGCTAGCTATGAGGCCAAGGCTCGTGGTGTCAAAACTGGTATGCGGGTCTATGAGGCTCGTCGGCTGGCTCCAGGCCTAGTGGCAGTCGAGAGCGATCCACCAAAATATCGCTATGTTTACCATCAGTTGATGCGAATCATGAGTGACTACTCGGCTCATGTTCGGATGAAGAGCATCGACGAGGGGGTAATTGATTTTTCTGATACCAGTCTGGACATCGCCAGCCGGAGTTTGGTCGAGATAGGTAGGGAAATAAAGCAGCGATTATATAGCGAGGTGGGCCGGGTGATGAACTGTAATATTGGCATTGCCACCAATCGCTTCCTGGCTAAGACGGCAGCCGGACTCAATAAACCAAACGGCCTCGATGTTATCACTCACCAAAATCTACGGGCGGTATTGGCAACCCTAGAGCTCGAAGATTTGACCGGGATTGCTAGAGCCAACCACGCTAGACTAGCTAGTGTTGGTATAAATACGCCGCTCGATTTTCTTGATGCTGACCCAGTAACGCTGCACAAAGTTGTCTTCAAGAGTGTAGTTGGATTGGACTGGCATCAGCGACTGAGGGGCTGGGAAGTCGATAAGCGAGATTTTCCAATTCGAACAATCGGCCGGCAGTATGTGCTAGAGGGTCGTAATCTCGATCGACAGGTCATTGAGCAGCGACTGCATCACCTGTGTGAGTCGGTTGGCGGCAAGCTACGCTCACAAAACTTACAAGCGCGCGGCGTACAAATACACACTCGCAACAGCCGCTATCAATATTGGCAGGCTAGGCATATGTCTCCCCTGCCCTTTTTTGGCAACCAAGCTATCTACAGCCAAGCAAGACAGTTGTTTCAACGCGCACCGGACGATATCCGTGAAATTGGAGTCACCTGCTATCAATTAAGCGATGACGATGACCCACAGCTAAGCATATTTGGCGACGCTTTGCTTAGAGAGCGGCAGGTGACAGTAGCTATCGATGAGATTAATCAGCGCTATGGTGAACGGATGATTCATTCAGCCGACACACTGGGTACTGGCGACTTCATCAAGCAAAAAATTCCCTTTAGTAGCACGCGGTTTCTCTGAAGTAGTATACTGGTAGCATGAACAAGCGAACAGTAATGATTGGGGCGATTGGCGGCATGACTGTCGGTAGCGTAGTGCCTTTTTTGTGGGGTGACTACAACAGCTTCGGTATGGCTTCGGTTTTGATGGCGATGGTTGGTGGAATAGCCGGTATTTGGCTAGCGGTTTGGCTGAGTAAACGCATCGGTATCTAGATGAATAAAATCGTAGC
>CAZNOD010000086.1:0-1612 GCA_964574585.1 uncultured Candidatus Saccharibacteria bacterium
GCTTGTCTAAATGAGCTCAAGCGTCGTGGGGTTCGAACCCTCGGTGTCGTCAACGCCGTCGGTAGTACAATTGCTCGCGAAGTCGACGGTGGGGTCTATGTCCATGTTGGCGCCGAGATTAGTGTCGCCAGCACCAAGGCCTTTACTTCTCAAGTAGCGGCGCTGACTATCTTTGGCCTGATGGTGGCCCAAGCCAAGGGTGCTAGCCAACAGGAGCTCAACAGCTACATAACTGAACTCGCTATGTTACCCGATGAAATTGAGTCAGTCCTCGAGCGGACCGCCCCAGAAGTCGAACAAATCGCCAAAGACTACGCCAAGTACGAGCATGCCTTGTACGTCGGTCGTGATACATTGTTTCCAATCGCTCTCGAGGGGGCGCTCAAGCTCAAGGAAGTTAGCTACATCCACGCTGAGGGCTATGCAGCCGGAGAGCTCAAACACGGTCCGATAGCCCTGATCGATGACCGTTTCTTCGAGGTCTGCTACCTGCAGGATAACTGGCTATACGAAAAGTCGCAGAGCAATCTGATTGAGATGAATGCTCGAGGTGCTCACGCTATCGTCATCACCGATACCGACAAAAAGGTACCCGCTGAAACAGTCATCCGAGTCAAGACCAAGCTCGAATTGCTGACACCACTGGTCTTTAATGTCGTCAGTCAGCTGTTTGCTTACTACATGGCGGTAGCTCGGGGCAGCGATGTTGATCAGCCACGTAATTTAGCTAAGAGCGTCACAGTCGAGTAGTACCTATCCTTGACAAAATCAGTTTTTAGTGATAATATGTATATATCAATAAGTAATACAAAAAAGTAAAAAATATTATGCACGCATCACCTGAAACCAAGTCAGATACCCGGGAAGTCTATAATCCAATCGATACTGAAAAACGATTGGCTGGCGTTGCACTGCTAGCTGATATGCTACATGACGCTAATCCAGACGTGGCTATAGGATATCCTGAAGCCAAACAAGAATAAAAGACGAGCATATGGCTTACGAACTACCTACAAACAGCCGTTCACCAGATGATGGTCCAACCACCATCCGTCAATCATCGGAAATATTTGGCAAAGTAGCCAGAATGAATCCGGAGGAATTGATTCGTCAGCATGGCTTTGCGGCCGTGAGGTCTGCGATAGCTGAAGCTAGTCGACAACGAGTCGAAACAGAGGGTCAGGGCTATCATGATTTTTATACTGAGCTGGTTGACTATGGCTATCGTGATACCGCCACGGCTGTCGAGCGTCTAATACCTGGTCGTCCAGTTGCTGAACGTATCGAAGCTTTGCGCGATCATCGTACTTTAATGGCGCTAGGTATGCTGGCTAACCGAACTGAGGAGAGTATGCAGGCAGCCATGACCAATCATCAACCATACGGTGATCGTTTGGTGGTAGTGCGCGACAGGCAAGATAAGCCTTACTTACGGATGATTGAGGGCGGCATACGCTCGGCTGCCAAGGTGAATCAACGCTCGGGCTGTCCATTTGCCGCTTTAAACGGTGACAAGCTACCATCATTACCTTATGTTCAATTTGCAACTTGGGCCGGTGAGATGAGCATTCGTCTCGATCAGTATGGATATGATAAACGCAACGGTCTGATA